>JAFQRI010000061.1 GCA_017410185.1 Oscillibacter sp.
GAGAAGGCGGACTGGGTGCGGCCGTAGACGATCTGCAGGAACAGCTCGCGCATGGCGGTGTTGATGGCGTCGCACACGAGGTCGGTGTTCAGAGCCTCCAGAATGGTCTTGCCGATGAGGATCTCAGAAGCCATGGCGGCGGAGTGAGTCATGCCGGAGCAGCCCAGAGTCTCCACCAGAGCCTCCTCGATGATGCCGTTTTTCACGTTCAGGGTCAGCTTGCAGGCGCCCTGCTGGGGTGCGCACCAGCCCACACCGTGGGTGAAGCCGCTGATGTCGCTGATCTGCTTGGCCTGGACCCACTTGCCCTCTTCGGGGATGGGAGCGGGACCGTGATATGCGCCCTTGGCGACGGGACACATATGCTGCACTTCGGTAGAATAGATCATAGTCGTGCATTCCTTTCATATTATGTGGTTGCAAAAGGGCAAAATGCGCCCATTTACAGGATTTCCGCAAATATTATATCGGTAAACGATTACACTGTCAAGGGCAGGAAGCTGGAAGGAGCGGAAAAATGATGCGGGACAGAAACTGCATAAAAAATTTATGTATACAAACCCTCTTTTTTGTGCTATACTATCTCAGACAAAGCGCCTGAAGGACAGCTTCAGCGCTGTTTTCTCTGGATTTTACCGCCGCGGAAGGGCTTCGCGGGGTCAAATATAGAAACAAAATCATAGATTCCGAGCAAGGACACGACCAAACCTCCGGCGGCGAAACGGGGCCGACCGGACAGCGGGTGCCTTTTCTTGCCATGCCCTTTTTGGCTGGCGCACCCTGCGGGGCGAAAACCAACTTCGCCCCCTCCTTTGTCCTGCCCGGAAACGACGTACATCCGGAAATAAAGGAGAATTTATTGTATTTATGGCTGAAAAACTGAAAATTATTCCTCTTGGCGGTCTCAATGAGATCGGCAAGAACATGACCGCCTATGAATACGGCGGCGAGATCATCGTGGTGGACTGTGGCATGGCCTTCCCCGGGGACGATATGTACGGCATCGACTGCATTATCCCCGACGTGACCTACCTCATCAAGAACAAGGCTCGGATCCGGGGCCTTTTCATCACCCACGGCCACGAGGATCATGTGGGCGCCATTCCCTATGTGCTCAAGCAGGTGAATATGCCCATCTACTGCACCCGCTTCACCGCGGGCCTCATCAAGCTCAAGCTGGAGGAGCATGATCTGGTGAAGTCCACCAAGGTCATCACCGTGGAGCCGGGCAAATCCGTTCGCGCCGGCAAGTTCACTGTGGAGTTCATCCATGTCAATCACTCCATCGCCGACTCCGTTGCCTTTGCCATCCACACAAGACTTGGCACCGTCCTCCACACCGGCGACTTCAAGATCGACTCCACCCCCATCGACGGCGAGGTCATCGACCTTGCCCGCCTTGGTGAGCTGGGCAAGGAAGGCGTTCTTTGCCTTTGCGCCGACTCCACCAACGTGGAGCGCCCCGGCTACACCATGAGCGAGAGCGCCGTGGGCCAGACCTTTATGCGGCAGTTCCAGAACTGCGAGGAGCGCATCATCGTCACCACCTTCGCTTCCAACGTCCACCGCATCCAGCAGGTGCTCACTGCTGCTGCTGCCTGCGGGCGCAAGGTGGCTGTCACCGGCCGCTCCATGGAGAATATTATGAAGGTCTCCACGGAGCTTGGGTATATGAAGGTTCCCAAGAACACGCTGGTGGATCTCAACAAGCTCAAGAACCTGCCCAAGAACAAGCAGGTCATTGTCACTACCGGCTCTCAGGGCGAGGAAATGAGCGCACTGTACCGCATGGCCTTCTCCACCCACAAGCAGGTGGAGATCGGCCCCGGCGACAAAGTGATCATCTCCGCCTCCGCCATCCCCGGCAACGAGGTGACGGTGAGCCGCGTGATCAATGAGCTCTTCCGCAAGGGCGTGAAGGTCATTTACGATAAGGCGGATATGCTTCACGTTTCCGGTCATGCCTGTCAGGAGGAACTGAAGATCATCCACGCCCTCACCAAGCCCCGCTTCTTTGTGCCTCTCCACGGTGAGCAGCGCATGCTGCAGATCCACGGCCAGCTGGCCCAGCAGATGGGCGTGCCCGCCAATCACGTGGCTATCGCCGAAAACGGCTCCGTTATCGAGATGACCGCAAAGACACTGAAGATGGGCGCCCCTGTGCCTGCCGGCGAGGTGTATGTGGACGGCTCCGGCGTGGGCGATGTGGGCGCCGTGGTCATGCGGGACCGCAAGCGCCTTGCCGAGGACGGCATGGTGGTGGTGGTGCTCCCCATCTCCTCTTACGATAACGGCCTGCTCAGCGAGCCGGAGATCGTGACCCGCGGTTTTATCTATGTCAAGGAGTCCGAGGAACTGATGAAGGAGCTCCAGAGCGTTGCCATGAACGCCGCCATGAGCGTTTCCCGCCGCCGCAGCCGCGACGACGGCGAGCTGCGCGGCGCGGTGAAGAGCGCCGTCAGCAGCTACCTCTTCAAAAACACCAAGCGCAGCCCCATGGTCATTCCCGTTGTGACCAAGCTGTAAAAAGACAGATCGCCCCCGAATGTCCCTATCAAAAGGGACGTTCGGGGAGTCTTTTTTCCAATACGCTTCCAGCTGAAAGGGAAAAGGAGAAAAACGGAACTTCTGGTGGAATTTGCGAGTTGACATAACGGTGTGGAAAACTCTGTGGAAAATGTTAAAAACCTCTGCAATATCAAGGAAAACAATGGGTGACAACCTCTTATGGGAAAATTTACGCAAGAACATTTCCGGCGAAAAGGCTGAGAAAAGAGATCATTTCGGCGGCAGAGGAAGAAACAGGGCGGGAGGCTTGCAAGATTTGCCAAGGGTGTGATATGATAAATCAGAATATAAATTTACAATGGAAGGGAATGTCATTTTGGCAGCGAAGAAACAATCCTACGGCAACGAAAGCATCTCGTCCCTCAAGGGCGCAGACCGTGTGCGCAAGCGCCCGGGCGTTATTTTCGGCTCTGACGGACTGGACGGCTGCGAGCACGCCGTATTTGAAATTTTATCCAACTCCATCGACGAGGCCCGTGAGGGCCACGGCACGGCCATCACCGTTACCCGCTTCCTTGACCACAGTGTGGAGGTGGAGGACGCCGGCCGCGGCTGCCCTGTAGACTGGAACGAGAAGGAGCAGCGGTGGAACTGGGAGCTGGTGTTCTGCGAGCTTTACGCCGGCGGCAAATACAACAACACCTCCGGCGACAACTATGAATATTCTCTGGGCCTCAACGGCCTTGGCTCCTGCGCCACCCAGTATGCCTCCCGCTATATGGACGTTACCGTCTGGCGGGATGGCTTTGAATATGCCCTCCACTTTGAGCGGGGCGAGATCGTAGGGGAACTGAAAAAGGAGCCCCTGCCCAAGACAAAGGCGAAAAAGACGGGCACCCGCACCCGCTGGCTGCCGGATCTGGATGTATTTACGGATATTGCCATCCCGGCGGAGTATTTTGCCGACGTGATGAAGCGGCAGGCCGTGGTGAATGCCGGCATCACCTTCCGCTTCCGCAACGAAACGGAGGCAGGGAAGTTTGAGGAGACGGAGTTCCTCTACGAAAACGGCATTGTGGACTATGTGGCGGAGCTCGCCGGAGAGGGGAGTCTCACCACCCCTGTTTTCTGGCAGGCGGAAAAGAAGGGCAAGGACCGGCCCGATAAGCCGGAATACAAGGTGAAGCTCTCGGTTGCCTGCTGCTTTTCCAACAAGGTCAATATCATTGAGCATTACCATAACTCCAGCTGGCTGGAGCACGGCGGCAGCCCCGAAAAGGCGGCAAAATCCGCCTTTGTTTCCGCCATCGACGCGTATCTCCGCCAGCAGAACAAGTATCAAAAGAGCGAGAGCAAAATCACATGGGCGGATGTGGAGGACTGCATCGTGCTGGTGAGCAACAACTTCTCCACTCAGACCAGCTACGAAAACCAGACCAAGAAGGCCATCACCAACAAGTTCGTGCAGGAGGCCATGACGGAGTTCCTCCGCACGAATCTGGAGATCTACTTCATTGAGAACCATTTCGACGCCGAGAAGATCGCCGAGCAGGTGCTCATCAACAAGCGCAGCCGTGAAAGTGCCGAAAAGGCAAGGCTGAATATCAAGAATAAGCTCTCTGCCAATATCTCCATCGCAGACCGAGTGCAGAAGTTCGTGGACTGCCGCTCTAAGGATGTGAACAAGCGGGAGATCTACATCGTGGAGGGTGACTCTGCATTGGGCAGCGTCAAGCTCAGCCGCGATGCGGAGTATCAGGGCATCATGCCCATCCGGGGCAAGATCCTCAACTGCCTCAAGGCGGATTACGCCCGCATTTTCAAAAGCGACATCATCATGGACCTTATCCGGGTGCTGGGCTGCGGCGTGGAGGTGCAGGGCAGGCATGTGAAGAACATGGCGGCCTTTGACCTGAATAACTTCCGCTGGAACAAGGTGGTCATCTGCACCGACGGTGATGTGGACGGTTTCCAGATCCGCACGCTGGTGCTCACCATGCTCTACCGCCTGACCCCCACACTCATTCGTGAGGGCTATGTCTATATCGCAGAGACCCCCCTCTTTGAGATCAAATGCGGCGAGAAGACCTGGTTTGCCTACTCCGACGCGGAGAAGAATGCCATTCTCAAGGAGCTGGAGGGCAAAAAGGTGAAGGTGGACCGCTCCAAGGGTCTTGGTGAGAATGACCCTGATATGATGTGGCTGACTACCATGAACCCCGAGACCCGCCGCCTTATCCGGGTCATGCCCGAGGATGTGGAGCGCACGGCCCAGGTCTTTGACCTGCTGCTGGGCGATAATCTCCAGGGCCGCAAGGACCACATTGCGGAAAACGGTTATAAATATCTGGATATGGCAGATATTTCTTGATAATAAAAAGAGAGACAGGAGAGAGAAGGGTGAATAAACGCTATCTTGGTGCAGGCGAAGTCTGCGAAAGCTTTCTGGCTGTAGGTCAGCGCAAAGCCTCCATGCCCCTTGGAAAAATGTTTGCGGCAGCGATTCTGGCAGGTGCGTTCATCGCACTGGCAGGCGTTGCCTCCACATGGGCTTCCATGCTGGTGGAGAACCTGTCCCTGCGCCGCCTGATCGCAGGCTGCGTGTTCCCTGCGGGCCTTGCCATGGTGGTGTTTACCGGCACGGAGCTTTTCACCGGCAACTGCCTGATGAGCATTGCGTGGCTGGATAGGAAGATCACCATGGGAGCCATGCTGCGCAACTGGTGTGTGGTCTACCTCGGCAACTTCGCAGGCGCTGACCTCTCCGCTTTTGATATCATCGTCCGCAATCTGATCCCCGTGACCATCGGCAACATCATCGGCGGCGCCGTGGTTTTGGGCGGCGGCTATTGGTACATCTACCGCAAAGGAAATGAAACATAATGGCAAAAAAGAAGCAACCGGAACCCAAAAAGGAAAAAGTCAATAACCCCAATGTGATGGGCCTGCGGGCGGCAGTGGTGGAGCAGCCCATTACCGACACCCAGGAAGTCAACTACATGCCCTACGCCATGTCGGTCATTGTTTCCCGTGCGATCCCTGAGATCGACGGCTTCAAGCCCTCCCACCGAAAGCTCCTCTACACCATGTACAAGATGGGGCTTCTCACGGGAGCGCGCACCAAGTCTGCCAACATCGTGGGACAGACCATGCGCCTCAATCCCCACGGCGACGCCGCCATCTATGACACCATGGTGCGCCTCTCCCGGGGCTACGGCGCCCTCCTCACCCCCTTTGTGGACTCCAAGGGCAACTTCGGCAAGGCCTATTCCCGGGATATGGCATGGGCCGCCCCCCGTTATACGGAGGCCAAGCTCACCGCCATCTGCAATGAGCTTTTCCGGGATATTGACGGCGACACCGTGGATTTCGTGGATAACTATGACAACACCATGAAGGAGCCGTCCCTCCTCCCCACCACCTTCCCCAACATTCTCGTCAGCGCCAACAGCGGCATTGCCGTTGGCATGGCCTCCCAGTTCTGCGGCTTCAACCTTAAGGAAGTGTGCGACACGGCGGTGGCCTACCTCAAAAACCCGGGCTGTGACCTTTTTGAGACGCTGCTGGCGCCGGACTTCCCCACCGGCGGCGAGCTCATCGCCGATCCCAACGCATTGCGGGAGATCTATGAAACAGGCCGGGGCAGCGTCCGCGTGCGGGCGAAGTACCGCTATGTCAAGAGTGAGAATCTCATCGAGATCTATGAGATCCCCTATTCCACCACGGTGGAGGCCATTTTGGATAAGGTGGCGGAGCTCATCAAGGCCGGAAAGGCCAAGGAGATCGCCGACATGCGTGACGAGACGGATCTTTCCGGCCTCAAGCTCACCATCGACCTCAAGCGGGGTGTGGATCCCGATAAGCTGATGGCCCGCCTTTATAAGCAGACCACTCTGGAGGATTCCTTCCCCTGCAACTTCAACGTGCTCATTGCCGGCATGCCCCGGGTACTGGGTGTAAGAGCTATTTTGGAGGAGTGGACGGCGTGGCGCACGGAGTCCGTGCGGCGGCGGATCTACTATATCCTTGGTAAGCGCAAGGAAAAGCTCCACCTGCTCAAGGGCCTCAAGCGCATCTTGCTGGACATTGACAAGGCCATCCGCATCATCCGGGAGACGGAGGTGGAAGCCGAGGTCATTCCCAACCTCATGATCGGCTTTGGCATTGATCAGGTGCAGGCGGAGTATGTGGCGGAGATCAAGCTGCGCAATATCAACAAGGAATATATCCTCAAACGGGTGGCGGAGACCGCCGATCTGGAGGACGAGATCGAGGATCTGGAGGATATGCTGGCAAGTCCCCGCCGGGTGAAGAAAATTCTGGTGGATGAGCTGAATGCCGTGTCCAAAAAGTACGGCGAGCCCCGCCGCACCACCATTCTCTACGCCCATGAGGTGGAGCAGGCGGTGGAGGAAGAGGAAACGCCGGAATACCCGGTGCACATTTTCCTCTCCAGGGAGGGCTACTTCAAGAAGATCACTCCCCAGTCTCTGCGCATGAGCTCAGAGCAGAAGTTCAAGGAAGGAGACGCCCTCCGCCAGAGATTTGAGACCACCTCCAACGCCGAGATCATGTTCTTTACCGATAAGGCCCAGGTCTACAAGACCCGTTTGGGCGAGTTTGACGACACCAAGGCAAGCGTTTTGGGCGAGTATCTCCCCGGTAAGCTGAAGATGGACAGCGGCGAAAATGTGATCTTCGCTGTGCTGCCCGGGGATTACAGCGGTTCTCTGATCTTCTTCTTTGAAAACGGTAAGGCCGCCCGTGTGGAGCTCAAGGCCTATCAGACCACCTCCAACCGCCGCAAGCTCACCGGCGCCTATTCCGATAAATCTCCCCTTGCCGCCATGCTGCGCGTTGACGCCGAGCAGGAGCTGGCAGTTTATTCCACAGAGCCCCGGGCCCTGATCTTCAATACCGCCCTTCTGGCCCCCAAGGCCACCCGCTCGGCGCAGGGTGTGGGCGTAATGACCCTCAAGCCCAAGTGGCATGTGGAAACGGTGAAGGCGCTGGAGGAGACCCCCATCCAGAATAAGAGCCGCTACCGTGTGCGATCTCTTCCCGCCGCCGGCGCGTTGCTGCGGCAGGAGGACAGCGAGGAGCAGCAGATGGAGATCCTGTAATATCCCTGACATTTTCATATACGAGGAGGAAGCGATATGGCTGATATCAGAAAAGCTGCGGAAAACCTGAAAAAGCTGGGCTACGCCGTGCAGGTCTTTGAAACAAAGGAGCAGGCAGCCGACTATCTGGACACCGCCATCGACGGTGTTACGGTGGGCATCGGCGGGTCTCAGACCGTGCAGGTCATGGGACTTTATGACCGCCTGAGCACCCACAATGAGGTCCACTGGCACTGGATCAACGGTGAGGGAGAGCGCAAACTGGCCATGAACGCCAAAGTGTATCTCACCTCGGCCAACGCCCTTGCGGAAACCGGTGAGATCGTGAATATCGACGGCGCGGGCAACCGGGTGTCTTCCACCCTGTTTGGCCACGAGAAGGTCTGCTTCATCGTGGGCCGCAACAAGCTGGCGGAGGATTATGACGCAGCCCTTTGGCGAGCCAGAAATGTGGCGGCACCCAAGCGGGCCGCCAGCATGGGTAAAAAGACCCCCTGTGCAGTGAAGGTGGACAAGTGCTACGACTGCAAGAGTCCCGAGCGGATCTGCCGGGGCCTTACAGTGCTGTGGGCACCCATGATGGGCTTTGAAACGGAGATCATCCTCATCGACGAGGATCTTGGCATGTAAGGAAACTGACCGGAAAGGAGGTGCGGGCCGTGAAAAGAAGAATGTTGGCTCTGGCGATTCTGCTGGGGTGTATTCTGACCATGACGGGCTGCGCCTCCCTTCTGGAGCGGCAGTATGTTACCAGCGACCTCCACACCAGTAAATTCTGGGAGAGTGAGGCCGCCGATACCCTGCGCGCCGAAAACCGGCAGGACATCGTCAACGATTTGCTGCTGCTCATCGGCCAGCACAAGGAGAGCGCCACCGTGCGCCTTTACAATGTGGCTGACAATGTGGCGGCAACCGACGCTGTGCAGAAGGCTGCCAGCGAGGTGCGTCAGGAGACCCCCATGGGCGCCTATGCCGTGGAGTATATCACCTCCTCTGTCCACCCTCAGAGGGGTTATTACGAGATCGACCTGATCATCAGCTACCGCCGCACGGCAGAGCAGGTGAAGGACGTGGTGTATGCCACCAGCGCCGAGGCGGTGGCAAGCCTGCTGGAAGCAGCTGTGGAAGAGGGGAAAGAGGAGCTGGCGGTGCGCATCGGCTATTGGGATGATGGCAGCCGGGAAACCATTGACGCGGCCATGGCCCGCCTGCGGGAGGAGCGGGGCATCGTGGATGAGCCCTACTGGGCGGTGAATGTGTATCCCGAGAGCGGACAGGTGGGTCTGGTGGAGTTTCTGCTGAACGCACCGGCGCCGGAGAAAGAGGTGCTCGCTGCGGAGGAAATGCCAGCGGAAGAGGCGGAAACTGCTGCGCAGGAAAAAGAATAAAAAATTTTGAAAAAAGTGTTGACAAAACAGATGTGCAGTGGTATAGTAACCAATGTTGATTGACGCGGGCATAGCTCATCTGGTAGAGCGCCACCTTGCCAAGGTGGAGGTAGCGAGTTCGAGCCTCGTTGCCCGCTCCATTTACAGGTCACCCAAGAGGGTGGCCTGTTTTTTTGCTTTTGGGGGTGAAAGGCGAACTCGCTGCCTCCACCGCTGCGCGCGGCGTCGACACAAGCTTCGCATCACTCGCTTCCGCCTAATGGAGAAAGCTCACTCGCTGCGCTGCGTCTCCTCTCCCCACATGACCCGCTTTGCTGGGCTCATGCGGGGACCCCGCTTTTTCGTGCACTGCGGTGCACGAATTTTCTTTTTGGGGAGGTACATCAGAAACAGTAGGCAAGCAAGAAGTGTTGTGATATAATATTTCAGTTAGAACAAAGGAGGGGAAGGCTATGGAGACCATCAGCGGTGTGAGCAACTGGCGTCTTGTGATCCGGCGGGAGGCGGCGGGCATCACCATTTTACATGCTGTTACCTGCGATAAGCGGGCGGCTCTTCCGGAGGAGCTGTTCGGCCTTCCCGTCATTGGCCTTGGCCCCCGGGCTCTGGGCGTGGGCCGCGCCGCCCCTGTGGGGGAAGAGGTGCTTGTGACCTGCGGCCCCGGCGGCGAGGAATGGAGCAACGCTGAGCTCCGGGAGTTGACGCTGCCTGCGTCTTTGCGCCGCGTGGGGGATTACGCCTTTTTGAACTGCGCAAAGCTCACCACATTGCGCCTTACGGATGGCATTGCCTTCTGGGGCGGGAGTTGCTTTATGAATTGCCGCCTGCTCAACACCTTTGAGATCACCCGGGTGGGACAGGAGCAGGGAGAGAGCCTTGCCTATATTGCCGATGAACTCAGCTGTGAGCTGGATGTGACGCTCCATCTGGCGGAGGGGGAAACTGCCCGGCTGATCTTTCCTGAATATATCGAGCTTTTTGAGGAGAATGTTCCCAACCATAACTTCAATTACACCATCTGCGGTGCGGGATATCCCTATCACCAGTGCTTTAAGAACAAAAAGCTGGCTTTGATCGACTACGATCTTCTCTGGCCCCGGTTCCTGTCCGTGGAGCATGACGAGAAGACGGCGGTTCGCATGGCCTGTTTGCGCCTGCGCTATCCCGCAGGCCTCACCGACGCCTGCGCCGAGGGCTACCGAAAATACCTTGCCGACCACGCTGAGCTGTCTCTGGGGCAGATGCTGGAGGCGAGGGACGGCAGGGGCGTTGCCTTTTTGCTGCGGGAGATCCGTCCCGGGCGGGAAGCCCTTGCCGCCGCCTGCGAGAGGGCAAGAAGCCTTGGGGCGGCGGAAGCTCTGGCTGTACTGCTGGAGGAGCAGCATAAGCACTTTGGCGGTGCGAAACGAAAGACCTTTGACCTGTAAACCTTAGAAAGGGGGAGAGCATATGAGCGAGGAGAGAAGAGACCTTTCTGCCGTGGGGCAGGAGATCCTCTATGCCGCCCGGAACGAACTGTATATGAATCTCCCTTATCTGGATGTGGCCCTGTGTGCCCTGACCTTCCGGGACGGGACAGGCGTGACTCTTTCCATCGCAACCGACGGAGAGAACCTTTATTATGACCCTGCCTACCTTGCCGAGCGGTATCTCCGCGGGGGCGCGGCGGTGAACCGCGGATATCTGCACTCCATTTTGCACTGCATGCTGCGCCATCTGCGGAAAAAGCAGGGAAAGGTGTCAGCGCTTTGGGATCTTGCCTGCGACATCGCAGTGGAGAGTATTTTAGATGAGCTCCACTACCGGTGCCTTGAGGAGACGGTATCTCCCCTGAAGATGAAGACCTACGGCCAGTGCTGCGCTGAGATGCCGGTGCTCACTGCCGAGGGCATTTACCGCCATCTTTTGAAAGAGGACCTTCCGGAATATGAAGTGGCCCGGCTGCAGCGCGCCTTTTTGCAGGATGACCACGGTCTGTGGGACATGGAGAAGAATGAGGATCAGTCCCAAAAACAGGACGAGGAGTGGAAGGACCGCTCGGAAAAGACCCAGACCGCCATGGAGACTGTTCTGGCGGGACAGGCCACCGGCGGTGAGGCCGTACTGGAGCAGGTGAAGGTGGCCGCCCGGGACGATGTGGATTACCGCGCCTTTTTGCGTCGCTTCGCTGTGCCGAGGGAAGTGATGGCGGTGGACGGCGATTCCTTCGACTATATTTTCTATACCTACGGCCTCCAGCTCTACGGCAACATGCCCCTGGTGGAGCCGCCGGAGACGAAGGAGGAAAAGCGGATCGAGGACTTCGTCATCGCCGTGGACACCTCTATGTCCACCTCCGGCGATCTGGTGCGCCAGTTCCTCTCCTGCACCTATTCCATCCTCCGCTCCACGGAGACCTTTACCCGCAAGGTGAATATCCGCATCCTCCAGTGCGACGACCAGCTCAGAAGCGATACGCCGATCCATGATTTGGAGGAGCTGCGTTCCTATATGGAGGATTTCACCCTCCACGGCGGCAGCGCCACAGATTTTCGCCCCGTGTTCGACCATGTGGCGAAGCTGCAGAAGGAGGGGGCTTTTACCAACCTCCGGGGCCTTGTTTACTTTACCGACGGTATGGGCTTTTATCCCAAGCGCCGCCCGCCCTATGACGCGGCCTTTGTGCTGCTGGAGGAGCCGCCCATTTCCGTCCATATGCCCCCCTGGGCCATCCGGCTGGTGCTGAGCATTCCCGGCCTTGAAAAGGCGGCGCGGGAGGCGGCGGAATGGGAAGATAATGAAAAAGACACCATGCCGGAGCTGTAAGGCACCGGCATCAAAGGAGTAACGATATGAATATCAAACAGGCAAAGCAGGAGATCCAGAATACCCTCCGGGCCTATCTGACCCGGGACGGGCTTGGCAATTACCTCATCCCCTCCGTGCGCCAGCGCCCTGTGCTGCTGATGGGCCCTCCGGGTATCGGCAAGACCCAGATCATGGAGCAGATCGCCGCGGAGACAGGGGTGGGCCTTGTGGCCTATACCATCACCCACCACACCCGCCAGAGCGCCATCGGTCTGCCCTACATTGAAAAGCGGACTTACGGCGGTGAGGAATTTTCCGTTACGGAATACACCATGAGTGAGATTTTGGCCTCTGTCTATCAGATGATGGAGAAGACGGGGATCCGGGAGGGACTTTTGTTCCTGGACGAGATCAACTGCGTGTCTGAAACGCTGGCCCCCATGATGCTGCAGTTCCTCCAGTGCAAGACCTTCGGCAACCAGCGCCTGCCCGAGGGATGGCTCATCGTGGCGGCAGGCAACCCGCCGGAATACAACAAGTCCGTCCGGGATTTCGACGTTGTGACCCTTGACCGTGTCAAGCGCATCGATGTGACCGAGGATTTCGGCGTGTGGAAGGAATATGCCCGCCGCCGCAACCTCCACGGCGCGGTGGTGTCTTATCTGGACATCAAGAAGGATAATTTCTACCGCATCGAGGCCACGGCGGACGGCATGCAGTTTGCCACTGCCCGCGGCTGGGAGGACCTCGGCGAGCTGATCATCGCCTATGAAAAGCTGGGACTGCGGGTGGACCGGGGCGTGGTGGAGCAGTATATCCAGATGCCCCGCCTTGCCAAGGATTTTGCCAACTATCTGGAGCTTTACTATAAGTATCAGAAAACCTACCATGTGGAGGATATCCTGCAGGGCACATGGCCTGCCATCACAGTGAGCCAGCTGCGTGCCGCACCCTTTGATGAGAAGATCTCTGTTATGGGTCTGATCCTCTCCCGGTTGAGTGAGGAGAGCCGGAAATGCCGCACGCAGGACGCCCTTACCACGGCACTCCACGCATCGCTGCTTGCCTTCCGTGAGCGGATCGAAGAGGAGGCCCCTGCTGCCGTGCTGGAAGACCTTGCAAAAGAGGGGCAGACGAAGCTGCGGCAGGAGAAGGAGGCCGGACGGCTGGATAAGGAATACCGGGATCTTGTTATGCAGGAGGTGGCGCTGCTGGACGCCTACCGTGCAAGACTGCAGAAGGAGGAGATCCCTGCGGAAGAGTCCATGGATGCTGTCCGGGGCTGGTTCGGAGAGGAAGTGGAGAAGGGAAATGCACTGGGCGAGAGCACGGGCGTGATGTACGAGAACGCCTTCCGCTTTTTGGAGACCACCTTCCGTCAGGGCCAGGAGCTGGTGCTCTTTGTCACAGAGGTCACCTCCGGGTACGACACCAGCTGGTTTGTGGAGAATTTCGGCTGCGAGGCCTATTTCCGCCACAATAAGGAGCTTCTATTTGATTCCACCCGCCAGCGCCTGAGCCGGGAGATCATGGAGCTGAGAAAAAATACTTCCGAAGAATAAAGAAAAAGGGACCCCGAAACCGCAGTTTCGGGGTCCTTTGTCAGTTAAACGGAGAAGAGCAGGTCGCTGTATACGGGGAAGGGCCAGTAGCTGCTGTCGGTCAGCTCTTCCAGATGGTCGGCGCTTTCCCGGGCGCTTTCCATGACGGGGATGAGGGTTTTGTGGCAGTAGGCCATGGCCTCTCTGGCGTTGACGGGAATGGCAGCGAGGATCCGCTCCAGCTTGGCGCATTCCTCCATCAGGCGGTCCACATACTTGCAGATCTCCCGGGCGGTGGAGGATTCATACCGGCAGGCAGCGCCCAGACCATCCATGGCGGCGGCCCGGCGGCACAGTTCACCGGCGTAGGCAGAGGCGGCGGGCAGGATCTGGTGATGGATCATATTCACCATGGTGCGGGCCTCGATGGAGACGATGGTGCGGTAGTTTTCAATGTGGATCTCGGCGCGGGCGTTGAGCTCGGTCTCGGTGTAGATGCCGTGCTTGGTGAAGAGGGCCACGCTCTTGGGGGCGTTGTACATGGGCAGAGCGTCAGCGGCGGTGGGGAGGTTTGCAAGACCGCGGCGCTGGGCCTCCTGCAGCCACTCATTGGTGTAGCCGTTGCCGTTGAAGATGACCCGCTGATGCTCGGTGAAGACCCGGCGGATGAGCTTCTGGAGATCCGCCTGGAAATCAGAGGAGGCCTCCAGCTCGTCAGCAAACTGCTGGAGCTCTTCTGCCATGATGGTGTTGATGGCGATGTTGGGGCCGGAAACAGACTGGGAGGAGCCGGGCATACGGAACTCGAACTTGTTGCCGGTAAAGGCCATGGGGCTGGTGCGGTTGCGGTCGGTATTGTCCTGGGGGATGGCGGGAAGAACGTCTACGCCTACCTGCAGGTTATGCTTGCCGCTGCCCTGGAACTCGGTGCCCCGGATAATGGACTCCACCACGCCGGTGAGCTCGTCCCCAAGGAAGATGGAGAGCACTGCGGGAGGGGCTTCCAGCGCGCCGAGACGGTGGTCGTTGCCGGGGAAGGCTGCCGTTGCCCGGAGAAGCTCCTGATAATCGTCGATGCCCTTGATGAAGGCCGCCAGGAACAGCAGGAACTGGGCGTTCTGCCGGGGGGTGGAGCCGGGACGGAAGAGGTTGCGGCCGGTATCGGTGGCAAGAGACCAGTTGTCGTGCTTGCCGGAGCCGTTGACGCCGGCGAAGGGCTTTTCATGGAGCAGGCACACAAGACCGTGGCGGTCCGCTACCTTCTTCATGATCTCCATGGCCAGCTGATTGTGGTCGCAGGCGGTGTTGGCGTCGGAATAGATGGGGGCCATTTCGTGCTGGGCGGGGGCGGCCTCATTGTGCTTGGTCTTGGACAGCACGCCCAGCTTCCACAGCTCTTCATCCAGCTCCTTCATGTAGGCAACGATCCGGGGCTTGATAGCGCCGAAATAGTGGTCGTCCAGATCCTGCCCTCTGGGGGGCTTGGCGCCGAAGAGGGTACGGCCCGTCATGCGAAGGTCCATGCGCTTGGAATACATTTCCTTATCCACAAGAAAGTATTCCTGCTCGGGGCCAACCTGGGGGATGACCCGCTTGACATCCGTCTCGCCGAAGAGACGGAGGATCCGGATGGCCTGACGGCTCACTTCATCCATGGAGCGCAGGAGGGGGGTTTTTTTATCCAGAGCATGGCCGGAGTAGGAGCAGAACACCGTGGGGATGCAGAGGGAGCCCTCTTTGATAAAGGCGAAGGCGGTGGGGTCCCATGCGGTGTAGCCGCGGGCCTCAAAGGTGGCCCGCAGACCGCCGGAGGGGAAGGAAGAAGCGTCGGGCTCGCCCCGCACCAGCTCCTTGCCGGAAAATTCCATCATCACCCGGCCGCCGCCGGCGGGGGCAACGAAGCTGTCGTGCTTTTCCGCAGTGACGCCGGTCATGGGCTGGAACCAGTGGGTGTAATGGGTAGCGCCCTTTTCCAGCGCCCACTGCTTCATGGCCTCGGCGATCTCGTTTGCGGTGGTGAGATCCAGAGAGGTGCCGTCGGTGATGCACTTTTTCCAGGAATTGTAGCTGGTGGGGGAGAGGCGCTCTTTCATGGTCTCCTCGTTGAAAACAAGGCTGCCGAAAAGGTCGGAAATGGCGGATCTGCTCATGGGGTATCCTCCTGAAGATCAGCGTAAAATTATTTCAATAATAAATTATCAGCAAACCTGCAGGATTGCAAGGTATTACTTTTACAATCTTTTACCGTGATAAAGAATTTTCCTTGTAAAAATTGCGTTGCGGCAGGAACAAAGGGAGATTCCTGCAAAAAAGCAGTGGGACGGAGCATAACACCGTCCCACTGCTTTTTACCCCTCCATGTGGCGGCCGAGAAAGGCGGCCACCGTCTGGGCCAGCTTTACCTCCGCATCGCCGGAAAGCTGGGAGGCGTCTGCGGAAATGAACAGCACGCCGCCCAACAGATCCCCCTCCGCCAGAATAGGGGCGGCTACAGAGGTGATAAACTGGGTGGCGCTGTCGCTGACAGGGATGCTCTGCCCTCCGGCAGTGAGTTGATAGAGCCGCCGGCTCTCCATGAGCTGCTCCAGCGCCGGGGTGATACGCTTGCCCAGAAGCTCCCGCTTGCCCCCGCCGGAGATGGCGATGACGGTGTCCCGGTCCGTCACGGCGCAGATGCTGCCGGTAGAGCGGCTCATGGTCTCACACAGCTGGGCGGCAAAGTCCTCCAGACCGCCGAGGAGGGAATATTTCTTGAAGATTACTTCCCCGTCCCGGCTGGTATAGATTTCCAGTGGATCGCCCTCCCGGATGCGCATGGTGCGCCGGATCTCCTTGGGGATGACCACCCGCCCAAGATCGTCAATGCGACGAACAATGCCTGTTGCTTTCATATATCTCGCTCCTTGTGTTTTGAACTTGCGGTCCTATTGTCTGTAAAAGGAGGAGAAATATACTGGGAAGCGGATGTTCTCTTGTTATGGCGATTTTCGGCAGACGAACTATTTGGAGTAAAAATGCGGAAAGTATTGACAATTTTCCCCTTTTTCGTGTATAGTTATATCTGTTGTGCGCGGTTTTCGAAAAAAGTGAGAGCGCGCTATGAGTGTTATTGATAACGGAGGAAAAAGTATGAAAAAGGGAAACGTCCGGGCACTTCTGCCCATTGGCGTATTTTTGGTGATGTATCTGGGTCTTGGCATCCTCTTTGAGTATGTGATGAAGATCCCCATGGGCTTTTACAACATCCCCATCGTGGTGGCCTTTCTGGTGGCGCTGCTGGTGGCCTGTTTCCAGAATCCCAAGGTAAAGTTTGACGATAAGCTGGAGATCATGGCCCGGGGCGTGGGTGATAAGAACATTATCACCATGATCCTCATCTTCATGGAAGCCGGCATTTTCGTGGGCGTTGTGGGCCGCAGCGGCGCTGAGAGCGTTGCTTACTTCCTGCTGTCCCTGATCCCTGCCCGCTTTGCCGTGGCGGTAATTTTCGTGGTCAGCGCCTTTGTCTCCACTGCTATGGGTACATCCGTGGGTACCATCACCCTCATTACTCCCATCGCTGTGGCCATCAGCGTGGCTTCCGGCTTCTCCATGCCTCTTTGCATCGGCTCTGTCGTGGGCGGCGCCATGTTTGGCGACAACCTCTCCTTCATCTCCGATACCACCATTGCCGCCTGCAACGGTCAGGGCTGCGAAATGAAGGATAAGTTCCGGGAGAACTTCGGCATCGCACTGCCTGCCGCTCTTGCCACGCTGGTGCTGATCCTGGCGCTGACCATGGGCGTTGATACCGCCGGCATGGAGATCCCCTCCTACAATCTGATCCAGGTCGTTCCCTATGTGTTGGTTCTGATCGGCGGCATCATCGGCATCAACGTGTTCGTGGTGCTGCTGGTGGGCATCCTCTCCGGCTCCGCCATCGTGCTGGCTACCGGCGTCACCGCTCCCACGGCTCTGCTCTCCAGCATGGGTTCCGGCGCTTCCGGCATGTTTGAGACCACCATGGTGGCCATTCTGGTTTCCGCCATCTGCGCCCTCGTCCGGGAGTACGGCGGCTTTGATGCCTTGCTCTACTTCATTAAGAGCGTCTTCAAGGGCCGCAAGGGCGGTCTGCTGGGCATGGGCCTGCTGGTGGGCGCCATGGACATCGCCACTGCCAACAACACGGTGGCCATCGTTATGGCAAACCCCATCGCCAAGGAGATGAGCGAGGATTACGGCGTTTCTCCCAGAAAGGCAGCATCCATTCTGGATACCTTCTCCTGCATCTTCCAGGGCGCCATCCCCTACGGCGCGCAGATGCTGGTGGCCATCTCCGCCGCACAGGAGCTGGGCTACAGCGTGTCTGCCTTTGAGATCCTGCCCAACCTCTTCTATCCTATGCTGCTGCTGGTGAGCTCTCTGCTCTTCATCTTCGTGATCCCTGAGAAGAAAAAGTAAAAAAACACTGCCTCCGTTCCGATTCGGAACGGAGGCAGATTTTTTGTTCAGATCTTGAAGGCCTTTGCGGTAAAAGTGGAGATGATCTTTTCCAGCACGCGGACATGATCCACATCCACGCAGATATTCACATACTGGGCATCAAAGGGATACTCCCGGAAGTCGGTGACGATCATGCCGCGGGTGAACTCGCCCTTGCACTCCACCCGGGCGGGGACGCGGACGGTCTTGAACAGCTGGGGGCAGGTGGCGTAGACCAGAGCAGAGGGATCGTGGACGGGAGAACGGTCGAGACAGTTGTTCTGGGCGTGGTTGAAGGGGAAATAAACGTCGTCGGTTGCCTTGATGATATAGTCGGCAAAGGCCTGGTTTTCAGGGGAGGCATACTTTTTCAGTTTTGCCAGAGCCTCAGGGGTCACCTGCGTTTTGTGAGTGACATCCAGACCCACCATGGTCAGGTCGAAACCGGCGCGGAAGACGATGTCGGCGGCTTCGGGATCGCCGAAGATGTTGGCCTCACTGTGGGGGAGAACATTGCCCCGCTCCTTGAACGTGCCGCCCATGAAAATGACGTTCTTCACCATCTGGGGCAGATTAGGCTCCTTCTGCACGGCGAGGGCCAGATTGGTCATGCGGCCCAGGGTAATAATGGTCAGCTCCCGGCCATGCTCACGGGCCATTTCGATGATGAAATCCTCAGCCTTCATATCCAGAGGCTTCTGATCGGTTTCGGGCAGCTCCACGCCGCCGATGCCGTTGCTGCCATGGATGTGGTATTCGGGGCCGTGCCAGTCGCCGAACAGGGGCTTATTTTCACCCACCACTACAGGGACCTCATAACCGGGGTCCATCATTTTGATCAGGCGCAGGCTGTTTTCCGCGCCCTGGGGGGCAGTTGTGTTGCCAAAGCTGGTGGTGATACCCACCACCCGCACATTGGGTTGTCTGAGGGCGTAGCAGATCGCCACGGAATCGTCAATGCCGGTATCGGCGTCGATGAGGAACTTGAGCATAAGCCGTCTCCTTTGTCAATAAAAGTCATTGCTTTTATTATATCGGAATTTCTTCTCTTTGCAAGGGGAGGGGGAGATGTGGTATCATAGAAAAAACAGATGCAGGAGGAATGGATATGAGCAAAGCAGAAGAGATCGTGAAGATCCTGGGGCTGGAGCCCCTGCCGGTGGAGGGCGGCATGTTCCGATCCACCTACACAAGCAAAGAAGAAAAGGACGGCCGCCCCATTGGCAGCGCCATTTATTATCTGCTCCACGGCAAAGCCTTTTCCCACATGCACTGCCTGACGGGAGATGAGCTGTGGCTCCATCAGGGAGGCGACGCCATCGATCTTGTGAACCTCTTCCCCGACGGAACATGGACGGTGACCCGCCTTGGCGGCGATGTAGAAAAGGGGGAAGTGCCCCAGCATCTGGTGCCTATGGGGGTGTGGATGGGAGCCTGCCTTGCAGAAGGCGGAGATTATGCCCTCATCGCCACCACCAATCACCCCGGTTATATTCCCGGCTGCTATACCCACGGCGACCGGGAGGAGCTGACAAAGCGGTATCCCGGCGCGGCAGAGTGGATCGAGCGCCTTACCGGAGAAGCAGTTTTCTTCTGAAATCGTTTACGTATTAACTCAGGTGTTGGCGAACATTAGCAAAACAAATCAGACTGCGGCGGGGAAATTGTTGACTTCCGGGGTCTGGACGGGTAATATAAACATGTATGAGCTTATAAGGGTGATTTTCCGCGGGACAGAAAGCTGCCCGCGGCAAAAGTCGTGGAGGAAGTATGAACTATAAAGCAGAATTGGTGGCAGCCGGCAAGCTGATGCTGGAAAAGAAGCTGACGGTGGAGACCTGGGGCAACATCAGTATTTACGATGCCGAGAGCGGCCTTGTGTACATGACACCCTCTGCCATGCCCTACCACACCATTGTGGAGGATGACGTCGTGGTGGTTCGCCTCAGCGATGGCGCAGTGGTGGAAGGCCACCGCAAGCCCACCGTGGAGAAGGAGCTGCACCTCGGCATTTACCGCAGCCGTCCTGAGATCCGGGCGGTGATCCACACTCACCCGGTGTATTCTCAGGTGTTCGCCGTGCTGCACCAGTCCATTCCCCCCATCATTGACGAGGCTGCTCAGGCCCTCGGCGGCGAAGTGCTGGCCGCGGAGTATGCCCTTCCCGGTACGCAGGAGCTGGCGGATAACACCCTCAAGGCTCTGGGGAAGGACAAAATGGCGTGCCTTCTTGCAAACCACGGCGCTGTGTGCCTTGGCAAGGATCTGAGTAAGGCATTCAAGACCTGCGCCGTTCTGGAAATGACGGCCCAGATCTATCAGATGGCGCTGCAGATCGGCAAGCCCCATGTCATTCCTGACGATCTTGTGGCCTTCATGCGGGATTTCGCAGAGAACCACTACGGTCAGGGAAAGTAAAGGAGAGTACATATGGAAGAGATCACCAAAGTCACTCATATTGACAATGTAAAGCTTACGGAGGATGGCTCCGCCGTGGTCTTTATTGACCAGACCCAGCTGCCCAACCGCACCGTGTATCTCACCGCCAACACCGAGGAGGATTGCTTTGACGCCATCCTCAAGCTGAAGGTCCGCGGCGCTCCCTGCATCGGTATTTTCGCGGGCTACGCTATGTATGTGCTGTGCAAGCAATATCAGGACAAGCCCTATGCCGAGTTTGCCGCTGAGTATCGCCGCCAGAGCGAGTATCTCAACTCCTCCCGTCCCACGGCGGTGAATCTGAGCTGGGCGCTGCGCCGGATGGAGAAGATCGTTGCCGACAATGCCGACAAGGCCGTTCCCGAGATCGTGGAGCTGCTGGGCAAAGAGTGCGTTGCCATCCACGAGGAGGACATCGCCATGTGCCGTAAGATCAGCGAGTATGGCCTGAGCCTCATCAAGGAGGGTGACGGCATCCTTACCCACTGCAACGCCGGTCCTCTGGCCACCTCCCGTTACGGCACCGCCCTTGGCCCCATGTTCCTGGGCAAGGAAAAGGGCATGAACTTCCGCGTCTTTGCTGATGAGACCCGCCCGCTGCTGCAGGGCGCTCGCCTGACCTCCTATGAGCTGCATAAGGCCGGCATCGACGTGACGCTGATTTGCGACAATATGGCTTCCATCGTCATGCGCAACGGTTGGATCCAGGCTTGCTTTGTGGGCTGTGACCGCATTGCCGCCAACGGCGACTTTGCCAACAAGATCGGCACCTCCGGTGTTGCCATTCTTGCAAAGCATTACGGCATCCCCGTTTATACGCTGGGCCCCTCCTCCACCATCGATATGTCCTGCCCCGACGGCGAGCACATCGAGATCGAGCTGCGGGAGCCCAACGAGATCAAGGAAAAGTTCTATGCCGAGCCCATGGCCCTCAAGGACGTCAAATGCTATAACCCCGCCTTCGACGTGACCGACCATGAGCTGCTGGCCGGTATCGTCACCGAGAAGGGCATCGTCTATCCTCCCTTCGATGTGAATCTCAAGAAGCTGTTTGGCTGATATTTAAAAGTTTTATAGTCCCGCTTTCGGGCTGTAAATAAAAAATCAGGAAGATCCAATTTTAAACAAAGGAGTTTCAAAATGAAAAAGCTGTTCGCAACCATCCTGGCTGTGGCCATGACGCTGTCTCTGGCCGCCTGCGGCGCCAAGGAAGAGGCCCCCTCTGCCCCCGCCGCTTCTGCCCCCGCTGCTTCTGCCCCTGCCGCTTCCGCTCCCGCTGAGGCCACCGGATTGAAGATCGCCATCATCACCTCCTCCGGCATTGATGACGGTTCCTTCAACCAGAACTGCTATGAGGGCATTCTGGACTTCGTCGCCGATCACCCCGACTGCACCGTGCAGGACATTAAGGAGCCCGACTACAACGAGCTGGTCCCCACTGTTGACCGTCTGGCCGGTGACTATGACGCTTTCGTTCTGCCCGGCTTTAACTTCACCGCCATCGGTGACATCGCCATGAACAACCCCGACAAGTACTTCCTGGTCGTTGACTCCACCATCACCGACTCTCAGGGCAACCCCGTCACTCTGGACAACGTCTACACCATGACCTTCTCCGAGCAGGAGGGTGGCTTCTTCGCCGGTATGGCCGCTGCCTTCACCACCAAGACCAACAAGGTCGCCGTTGTCAACGCCATGGCTTATCCCTCCAACGTCAACTATCAGTTCGGCTTCATGTCCGGCGTGAACTATGTCAACAAGCACTACGGCACCGCTGCTGAGATCGTTGAGCTGCCTTCCTATGCCGGCACCGATGTCACCGGCGCCAACGTCGGCGGCAACTACACCGGCGACTTCGCCGATGAGGCCACCGGTAAGGTCGTGGGCGAGGCTCTGATCGCCGAGGGCTGCGACGTCATCTTCACCGCCGCCGGCGCTTCTGCCAACGGCACCTGGACCGCCATCAAGGAGACTCCCGACGTTATGGTCATCGGCTGCGATGTTGACCAGTATGACGACGGCGCCGCCGGCGACCGCAACATCGTTCTGACCTCCACCCTGAAGGTTATGGACGTCAACGTCACCCGTCAGCTCACCGAGATCTACGAGGGCACCTTCGTTGGTCAGGACGCTATGCTGGGCGCTGACTCCGATTCCTCCAGCTACGTTTCTGCCGAGGGCCGTCAGCAGCTGAGCGCCGATGCTCTGGCCGCTATGGCTGAGTGCTACGAGCTGGTCAAGGCTGGCACCATCGTTCCCGCCTCCAACTTCAACGGCCACACCCCCACCAACTTCCCCGGCCTGTAAGATACAGGATCTAAGGAGAGATCAATATGAGAGAATCCATTTCCGCCAGCATCCGTCTTCCTGAGGACGCTGAGATCGCCAAGGTCGTTCTGATGCCCGGCGATCCCCTGCGCGCAAAGCATGTTGCCGAGAAGTATCTGGAAAATCCTGTTTGCTTCAACACCGTGCGCAACATGCTGGGCTACACCGGCACCTACAAGGGCCGCAAGATCTCCGTTATGGGCAGCGGCATGGGCATTCCCTCCATCGGCCTTTATGCCACCGAGCTCTACAATCAGTTTGACGTCAACGCCATCATCCGCATCGGCTCCGCCGGCGGCCTGTGCGACGCTGTCAAGCTGCGCGACGTGGTCATCGCCATGGGCGCATCCAGCAATTCTGCATACAATGCCTCCTACGACATGCCCGGCTATCTGGCCCCCGTGGCCGATTACGGTATGCTGGCTCATGCCACTGAGGCTGCAAAGAAGCTGGGCGTGAACACCGTGGTGGGTAAGGTCTTTACCTCTGACCACTTCTATAATCCCGCTGCCGGCTGCAACGAGAAGCTGCGTGACCTTGGTCACCTGGCTGTGGAAATGGAGGTCGCAGGTCTGTACTGGACTGCCGCAGGCTGCGGCAAGAAGGCTCTGGGCATCCTGACCATCTCCGACCACCTCTTCACCGGTGAGTTCCTCAGTGCTGAGGACCGCCAGAACTCCTTCCATGATATGATGGAAGTGGCTCTGGAGACTGCCTGGCACGAGGCCGAATAAGAGTACCTCCCCTACCCTCCCTGCGCCTGGATCGGCGCGGGGAGGGTACTCGAGATTATAAAAGCACCCTGGTTCCTGTCAATAAAGAAACTGAGGGTGTATCCGAAAGCCGCCTCTGCACGGTTTTCGGATACACCCTGATACAAAGGGAGAAAACATGGAAGATTACATTGTGGAAATGCGGCATATCACCAAGCGCTTTCCCGGTATCGTCGCCAATGACGACGTGACCATCCAGATCAAGCGCGGTGAAGTATATGCCCTCTTAGGCGAAAACGGCGCCGGCAAGTCCACCCTCATGAGCATGCTCTTTGGCATGTATGAGCCGGACTCCGGCGAGATCATCATCAACGGCAAGAGCGTGAAGATGCGCTCTTCCAACGACGCCACCGCCCATTCCATCGGCATGGTGCACCAGCACTTCAAGCTGGTGGACAACTACACCGTGGCGGAGAACATCGTTCTGGGCATGGAGCCCAAAAAGCGCGCCCTCGGCATCTTCCCCATGGTGGACATGAAGAAGGCCAACGAAGAGATCGCAGAGCTCTCCAAAACCTATGGTCTGGAAGTGAATCCCACCGACAAGATCGAGGATATTCAGGTTTCCGTGCGTCAGCGCGTTGAGATTTTGAAGATGCTCTACCGCAAGGCCGACATCCTGATTTTCGACGAGCCCACCGCCGTCCTCACGCCGCAGGAGATCGAGTTCCTCCTCAAGATCATCGACGGCCTGCGCCAGAGCGGCAAGACCATCATCCTCATCACCCATAAGATCGAGGAGATCCGCCGCATCGCTGACCGCTGCGCCATTTTGCGCCGCGGCAAGCTCATCGATGTGCTGGATGTCAAGTCTACTCCCTCTCAGGAGATGGCAAACCTCATGGTGGGCCGTGAAGTCAGCTTCCAGGCCCACAAGAGCGAGGGTAAGTTCGGCGATGTGGTGCTGGATGTGCAGAACCTCACCGTGCAGAACTCCGCCAAGTTTGACGTGGTCAAGAATGTTTCCTTCCAGATCCGCGCCGGCGAGATCTTCGCTGTGGCCGGCGTTTCCGGCAACGGCCAGACCGAGCTTTCCGACGCGGTGTACGGCATGCTCAAGGCCCACTCCGGCTCTGTCCGGCTCATGGGCAAGGATATTACCGACCTCAGCATCCGTGAGCGCTGCGAGTCCGGCATCTCCTACATCCCTGAGGACCGCCACCACACCGCGCTGTTCCTGGATTTCACCCTGGGCGAGAACCTTGCCATCCGCCGCTACTACAAGGAGCCCTTCTCCAAGAAAGGCATTTTGAAGTTCGATGAGTTCAACCGCAACGCTGACGAGGTCATCGAGCGCTACGATATCCGCTCCGGTCAGGGCCGCAAGACCACCGTTCGCTCCATGTCCGGCGGCAACCAGCAGAAAGCCATCGTGGGCCGCGAGATCGAGGAGCACAGCGACCTGATCATCTTTGTCCAGCCCACCCGCGGCATGGATATCGGCGCCATCGAGAACATCCACCGCCAGATCCTGGCTGAGCGCGACCGCGGCGCCGCCATTTTGCTGATCTCTCTGGAGCTGGACGAGATCATGGAGCTGGCAGACACCATCGGCGTTATCTATAACGGCGAGCTGCTGAAGATCGCACCGGCAGATACCCTCACCAGTATGGATGTGGGCCGCTATATGATGGGAGTGAAGGACGCATGAAAAAGAAAGAACTGAAAAAGAGCCGTCTTGCGGCACTGCTGACCCATGAAAAGTGGGGCGGCGTTGCCGTTCCCATGCTGGCCATCCTTCTGGCTCTGATCACTGCCAGCATTCTGCTCATCGTTATGGGCAAAAATCCCATTGTTGCGTTTATAAGCTTCCTGCAGGGCTCCGGTATTGTCCCCAAGGCCAAGTACGGCGGCGGACAGGGCATTCTGACGGATCTCTTCACCACATTGAATACACTGGCTCCCATGCTGTTGGCGTCCCTCGCCTTCATCATCGGCTTCAAGGCAGGCCTCTTTAACATCGGCATTGCCGGCCAGATGCTCATTTCCGGCTTCACAGCCACCGTCATCGTTGGCTACAGCGGCCTTGGCTCCTTTATCGCAAAGCCCTTGGTCGTGGTGGTGGGCATTGTCACCGGTGGTCTTGTGGGCGCCATTATCGGTTGGCTGAAGTACCGCTTCAACATCCACGAGGTCGTGGCCTCCGTTATGATCAACTATATCATCAGCTACGGCACCGGCTTCTTTATCAACACCTACTACGCCAATATGCTGACCCGCTCCATGCAGATCTGCTCTCCCGAGTCCCGCCTGACGCTGATGAACGTGCAGATCGCCGGCATGAAGTGCAACATCCCTCTGGGTATCGTTCTGGCCATCGCCGCGGCCTTTATCGTGAAGTTTATTTTCGATAAAACTGTCTTTGGCTTTGAGCTCAAGGCTGTGGGCAACAATGCCACCTGCGCCAAGTATACCGGCATCAACGTGGGCCGCCGCTTCATCTTCTCCATGGCCTTCTCCGGCATGCTGGCAGGCCTTGCCGGTGTTGTCTATTTCCTCGGCACCTACAACACCATCCTGCCCAAGACCCTCCCCGGCATGGGCTATGATGCCATCGCCGTTGCCATGCTGGGCAATGCCTCCCCCATCGGTGCCATTTTTGCCGCCACGCTCATCAGCGTGTTCCAGTGCGGCAGCAACTACATGAGCTCCAATCTGGGTGTTGCCAAGGAGATCTCCGATCTTATCACCGGCATTTTGCTGATGTTCTCTGCCTGCGGCGGCTACTTCCAGTATGTTGCCCAGCGCCGTGTCAGCCGCGAACGTGACCTGCTCAAGGCTGCCGAAAAAGAAAAGGAGGGTGAGCAGTAATGGAAAAAGTCTTTATTGACGGCTTGTCCTTTGCCATGCCGCTGCTGGTCATGGCCATCGGCGCCATCTACTCTGAAAAGAGCGGCATCACCAACCTGGCTGTGGAAGGCTTCCAGGGCTTTGGCGCCTTTGTGGGCGCGCTGGTGGCTGTTATTCTGATGCCTACCCTCGGCGACGGCTCTCAGACAGTTATCTACATTGCCATGGTGGCTGCCTTCATCGGCGGAGGTATCTACGCCATTCTCCACGCATTGCTTTGCATCAACTTCCGCGCAAACCAGACCATCAGCGGTGTTGTCATCAACATTCTCGGCACTGCGCTGACGGCCTTCCTCACCTCTACCGCCAACAAGATCATGAACGGCGACTCCTCCAACAAGTTCATCCTTGGCGTGTGTGACCGTTTCACCATCCCCGGCCTCAGCCAGATCCCTGTCATCGGCGGCTTCTTCAAGAACATGTACGCCTTTGAGTTTATCATTGCCGGTATCGCTGTGGCTGCATGGTATCTCATGTACAAGACCCGCTTTGGCATGCACCTGCGTGCCTGCGGTGAGAATCCCCAGGCTGTGGACGCTGCAGGCGGCAACGTGGCCCGTACCCGTTTCATCGCCGTGATGCTCTCCGGCGCCCTTTCCGGCGTGGGCGGCATTTGCTTCGCTTATTCCATCTCCGCAAACTTCTCTCCCAGCATCTACATGGGCTATGGCTATCTCGCCATTTCCGCCATGATCTTCGGCAACTGGAACATCCTGCCCACCGCAGCAGTGTGCCTCTTCTTCGGCCTTGCCAAGTCCGGCGGCTACCAGCTGTGCCTGAACATGGGCCTGCCCAGTAACTATTCCGATATCTTCATGATGCTGCCCTACGTCCTCACGCTGATCCTGCTGGTGTTCTTCTCCAAGAAGAATCATCCTCCCAAGGCGGTCGGCGAGGTCTACGACAAGGGAAAGAGATAACGCCTATGAGAGCTGCTGTCATTGGAACAGGGCTCATCGCACACAATCACGCTCAGGCCCTGCGTCAGCAGGGCCACGAGCTTTTCTGGGTGGTGAGCCGGCGGATGATTGCCGCCAAGCAGTTCGCGGGCGCGTATGGCTGTGAGCGCTATGCCGAGGCCCTGACGGACGAGATCTTGAAGGATGTGGATGCTGTCCACATCTGCACCCCTCCCGGTGAGCATTTTGCCTATGCGAAAATGGCGCTGGACGCGGGAAAAGCTGTCTTTTGTGAAAAGCCCCTGACCTTCTCTGCCGAGGAAGCAGAGAGTCTCTGCCGCCTCGCGGAGGAAAAGGGCGTGGTGGCGGCCGTGAATTTCAATAACCGCTTCTATCCTGCCTGTGAGGTGCTGCGGCAGGAGCTTTACGAAGAAGGTCCCATTCGCCTTGTTCACGGTCATTACCGGCAGGAGTTTCAGTCTATGCCTGCCCCCTGGTCCTGGCGCTATACCGATCCTTACCGGGCCTCCACGGAGATCGGCTCCCACTTTGTGGATCTTATGCGCTACCTTACCGGACTTGAGGTGGAGAGCCTCAGTGCAGTGTTTGCCACCTTCCGCCCCGATCGCCGGGTGGAAAACGGCATGATGGTACCCGATGGCGAGGGTGAGGCTGTCACCGTTACCAACGAGGATGCCGTGGCCCTCACGATGAAGCTCACCGGCGGCGCTGTTGCCAGCGTGTTCCTTTCCGAAGTGAGTCCCGGTCGGGGCAACGACATCTCCATTGAGGTCATCTGCGATGATACGGTGCTGGAGTGGCAGAGTGAAGACCCTTATGCCATCTTCCGCGGAAGAAAGGGGGAGGGCGTGGCCCGTGTCAGCAACCCCTTTGCCGGCGGATTCTCCACCACCTTCTTCGATGCCGTGTGCGCTTTCTACGGAAGCATCGAAAACGGCGGCATGGATGGTCGCCTCGCCTCCTTCCGGGACGGGCTTGCTGCCGTGAAGATCTGCGAGGCCATGAAGCGCAGCGCAGAGCAGAACGGCGCTTTTGTCCTGCTTTAAACGATTGCTCCTCCGAGAATCTTTGGAGGAGCAATTTTTTGGTTGCATTTCCCTGATAATGCGGATACAATAAATGCATCATGAAAAGAGAAAGAAGGTACACTTCTATGAAATATGGACGCACGTATAACTTCTCCGCGGGCCCTGCCATGATGCCGGAGGAGGTTTTGGAGGAGATCGCTGCCGAGATGATGAACTATCAGGGCAGCGGCATGTGTGTGATGGAGATGAGCCACCGCTCTTCCGTCTTCCAGAAGATCCGGGATGAGGCGGAGGCAGACCTGCGCAAGCTTATGAACATCCCCGAGAACTATAAGGTCCTCTTCGTACAGGGCGGCGGCACGCTGGAATTTGCCATGGTGCCCATGAACCTGATGAAAAACGGCGTTGCCTGCTATGTGGAGACCGGCAGCTGGTCCAAAAAGGCCATCAGCGAGGCAAAGAAGTTTGGCGAAGTGAAGGTGGTGGCCTCTTCTGCCGACGAAAACTTCACCTATATTCCCGACTGCTCCGCGCTGGAGATCCCCGAAAACGCCGACTATCTCTATATCTGTGAGAATGAGACCATCAACGGCACTACCTTCCACGCCCTGCCTGCGTGCGGAAACACCGTGCTGGTGAGCGACCAGTCCTCCATGTTCCTTTCCCGCCCCTGCGATGTCAGCAAGTATGGCCTCATCTGGGCCGGCGTGCAGAAGAACGTGGGCCCCGCCGGCATGGCGGTGGTCATCCTTCGGGAGGATCTGCTCCGGGAGGATCTGACTGTTCCCACCTACCTCAACTACAAGACCCATGCCGACAGCGATTCCCTCTACAATACCCCCAACTGCTGGGCCATCTACTGCTGCGGCAAGGTCTTCAAGTACCTCCTTGCCAAAGGCGGCCTTGAGGCACAGGCCAAGCGCAACGAGGAGAAGGCTGCCATTCTCTATGATTTTCTGGACAGCAGCACCTTCTTCACCGCTTCTGTGCGCAAGGAAGACCGCTCGGTGATGAATGTGCCCTTCCGCACCCCCTCTAAGGAAGAGGACGCCGCTTTCGTCGCCGCTGCCAAGGCTGCGGGTTTCGATAACCTCAAGGGCCACAAGAGTGTGGGCGGCCTCCGAGCCTCCATCTACAATGCCATGCCCCGCGAGGGCGTGGAAGCGCTGGTGAATTTCCTGAAGAAGTACGAAAAGGAAAATGGATAATAAAAATCCCCGACCTGCTGGTCGGGGATTTTTGCTGCTTAGTTATCGCTGGCGGTTTCGCAGTAGGCGCAGCGGTAGGTGCGCTTTTCCGCGTCGCTGAGGAGGAAGATGGCGTCCAGCTGGGGCTCGCTTACCGTGATGCAGCGGGGGTTGCGGCAGCGGATCACATTGGTGAGGCGGGTGGGAAGCTGCAGGCGCTTCTTTTCCACCAGCTCACTGTCACGGATGATATTCACCGTGATGCCGGGATCGATATAGCCCAGGACCTCAAGATCCAGCTCTACAGGGGAGTCGATCTTGATGATGTCTTTCTTGCCCTGACGGGCGCTGCGGGCATTCTTGATGATGGCAACGGAGCAATCCAGCTTGTCAAGATGGAGATAGTTATAGATCTCCATGCTCTTACCGGCTTGGATATGGTCGAGGACTACGCCGTCATGGATGCTGTCAATATTCATAATGATGAGGTCCTCCTTCATACTTCGATACCCAGCAGCTTCAAAATCAGTGCCATGCGGATGAACTTGCCGTTTTTTACCTGACGCCAGTAAGCGGCGCGGGGGTCCTGATCCACGGCGACGGAGATCTCATTCACGCGGGGCAGGGGGTGGAGAATGGAGAGATCGCTTTTGGCATTTACCAGCTTTTCGGGGGTGAGGATATAGCTGTCCTTGAGGCGGATGTAGTCTTCCTCGTTGAAGAAGCGCTCCTTCTGCACACGGGTCATATACAGCACATCCAGCTGGGGCAGAGCCTCTTCCAGAGAGGTGGTCTGGGTATAGGGGATGCCTTTTTTCTTCAGAGCCTCCTCCTTCACATAGCGGGGAAGCTTGAGCTCCTCGGGGGAGATGAAGACAAAGTTGATGTTCTCATAGCGGCTGAGGGCATTCACCAGAGAGTGGACGGTGCGGCCAAACTTCAGATCGCCGCAAAAGCCGATGGTGAAGTTATTCAGCCCGCCCCGCTCCCGGTGGATGGTCAGCAGGTCCGTCAGGGTCTGGGTGGGGTGGCAGTGGCCGCCGTCACCGGCGTTGATGATGGGGATGTTGCAGTGCTGGGCCGCAGCATAGGGGGCGCCCTCCTTGGGATGGCGCATGGCGATGATGTCGGCATAGCAGCTGACAGTGTGGACAGTGTCACCCACGGTCTCACCCTTGGCGGTGGAACTGGAGGAAGCGGAGGAGAAGCCCAGAACGCTTCCGCCAAGGCCCAGCATAGCGGATTCGAAACTGAGGCGGGTGCGGGTGGAGGGTTCAAAGAAGAGGGTAGCCAGCTGCTTGTGGGCGCAGGCATCCTGATACTTCACGGGGTTTTCGATGATATCTTCCGCCACCTCAATGAGGCGGTCGATCTCCTCTGTGGTGAGGTCTACAATGTCGATGAGGTTTCTTGCCATGATGGGACTCCTTTCCTCAGTGGACCGGGGGCTTAGCCGTTGATCCAGCTCTCGTCAGAGGGATTGGCGCGGAACTTCTTGAGGCGGTCGATATCCTCGCTTCTGATCTTGCCTTCCTCAGCGGCGACTTCGCACACGGCGTCGAAGTTGGAGAGACTGTAGTTGATGACGCCTGCGGCCGCCATACGGTCGATGCCCTTCTGCAGGCCGTAGGTGAAGATGGAGGCAACGCCCAGCACCTCGGCGCCGGCTTCACGCAGAGCCTCCACAACTTCGATGCAGCTGCCGCCGGTGGAGATCAGATCCTCCACGACAACCACCTTCTGACCGGGCAGGAGCTTGCCCTCGATGCGGTTCTGACGGCCGTGATCCTTGTTGCCGGAGCGGACATAGCCCATGGGCAGGCCCATCAGGTGGCCCACGATGGCTGCATGAGCGATACCGGCGGTGGAGGTGCCCATCAGGACTTCCACCTCGGGATAGCGCTTGCAGATGACATCCACCAGACCCTCTTCCACGTGGGTGCGGACGGCGGGAGCGGTGAGGGTGAGGCGGTTATCGCAGTAAATGGGGCTCTTGATGCCGCTGGCCCAGGTGAAGGGCTCGTCGGGGCTGAGGAACACGGCGCCGATGGAGAGCAGATCGTGAGCGATGGTTTTCTCGAGACTCATATGAAAAATCCTCCTAAGAATAAATTACTTGGTAAAGAAAAGGGCTTTAGCCCAGAAAATCGGCCATGGCGCGGCGATAGGCAGCCACGGGATCGGCAGCCTGGGTGATGGGACGGCCCACCACGATATAGTCGCAGCCGGACTTGCCAGCCTTCTCGGGGGTCATGATGCGCTTCTGATCGCCTACGGCACTGTCGGCAAAGCGGATACCGGGGGTGACAGTCATGAAGTTCTCACCGCACTTTTCCTTCACCAGAGCGGCTTCCAGAGGAGAGCAGACCACGCCATCGAGGCCGCAGTCGGCAGCATTCCTGGCATAGGACATAACGGTTTCCGCCATGGGAACGTCGATGAGGATCTCGTTCTTGAGGGCCTCGGCGTCGGTGGAGGTGAGCTGGGTGACGGCGATGAGGATGGGACGGGTGCCGTCTTCACGGGTCAGACCCTCCAGAGCACCCTTCATCATGGCGCCGGCGCCGGCGGCGTGGAGGTTCACCATATCTACATCCAGACGGCTGAGGACCCGCATGGCGCTCTTGACGGTGTTGGGAATATCATGGAGCTTGAGATCCAGGAAGATCTTGTGGCCACGGGCCTTGATCTCACGGACGATGGCAGGGCCTTCGGCGTAGAACAGCTCCATGCCGATCTTCACGAAGGGCTTCTCACCGGCGGGGAACTGGTCGAGGAAAGCGAGAGTTGCTTCCTTGGTGGGGAAATCCAATGCAATAATCACGTCTTTTGCGCTCATCTGTGTGCTCCTCCAGTCAAATCAGAAATATTGGCAACGCCCAGCCGTTCACATACGGCGCTCAGGTTCTCCACAATGGTCTTGCAGGCGTAGGGGTCTTTCAGGTTGGCGGCGCCCACCTCCACGGCGGTGGCACCGGCCAGCATCATCTCAGCTACGTCCTCGGCGCTGGAAACGCCGCCGCAGCCGATGATGGGGATCTTTACGGCCTCATACACGTCCCACACCATGCGCAGGGCAACGGGGAACACGGCGGGGCCGGAGACGCCGCCGGTGCGGTTTGCAATGAGGGGCTTTTTGGTGTTGAGATTGATGCGCATACCAAGCAATGTGTTGATGAGGCACACACCGTCGGCGCCGGCATCCTCGCAGGCCCGGGCGATCTCCGCAATGTCGGTGACATTGGGGGTGAGCTTCATGAAAACAGGCTTGTTGGTCACGGCCTTCACGGCGGCTGTGACCTCTGCGGCGGCCTTGGGGTCACAGCCAAAGTTCTTGCCGCCGGCGTGAACATTGGGGCAGGAGATGTTGACCTCAAGGATCTTCACCTGCTCCACATCGTTGAGCTTGCGGCAGTTCTCGGCGTACTCTTCCAGAGAAAAGCCGCCTACGTTGGCAATGACGGGGCCGTCAAAGATCTTGGCGATGTTGGGCACTTCCTCCCGGATAACGGCGTCGATGCCGGGGTTCTGGAGGCCCACGGCGTTGAGCATGCCGCCCGCCATCTCGGCAATACGGGGCTGGGGATTGCCAAGACGCATGTCACGGGTCGTGCCCTTCCAGGAAAAGCTGCCAAGAATGTTGATATCATAGAGCTCCGCATACTCACGGCCAAAGCCGAAGGTGCCGGAGGCGGGGATCACGGGGTTTTTCAATTCAACGCCGGCAAGATTCACACCAAGGTTTACCATACGATCTCCTCCTTATACAGGATGGGGCCATCCTTGCACACCCGCTTGTAGCCGTCCTTCGTGGGAACAGTGCAGCCGACGCAGGCGCCAAAGCCGCAGCCCATGCGGGCCTCGAAGCTGAACTGACCGTCCTTGAGCTGAGGCAGGGTGTGGAGGGCTTTGAGCATAGGCAGGGGGCCGCAGGTGAGGATATAGTCCCGCTCGGGGGCACTCTTTACAAGGTCAGTGACAAAGCCCTTCATGCCCATGGAGCCATCCTCCGTGGCGATGAGCAGCTCGCAGCCAAGAGCCCTGAACTCATCGAGATAGAAGGTATCCTTCGCGCTGCGAAAGCCCAGTGCCACCAGGGGGGTAATGCCGGCTTCCTTCATGCGGCGGGCAAGGCCATAGATGGGGGCAATGCCGATGCCGCCGCCTACCAGAATGGGGTGTTCGCCGGCAATGGAGAAGTCAAAGCCGTTGCCAAGGCCGCTGAGGGTGTCCAGCTCTGTGCCGGGAGCCAAGTGCACCAGCATATCGGTGCCGCGGCCTGCGATTTTGACAAGGAGCTTCACCGTCTGCTCATCCCAGTCGCAGATGGAGATGGGGCGGCGGAGGAAGAAACCGGGGAGATCCAGATTCACAAACTGGCCCGGCATGGTGATGGCGGAGGTATCACCCTCCAGCACCACCTCGAAGATGTCTCCTGCCAGCTGGCGGGAGGAGCGGATGGTATAGATCACTTTGTTCATGTGTCATCCTCCTGTGTTCTGAGGTCGGCATAGACGATCTCGCCGCCGCAGATGGTCATGGCCACCGCCGCGGTGACGCCCCAGCCGGCAAAGGGAGTGGCCCGGCCCAGAGAGCGGAAGGCGGTGGGATCAATGGTGGTGAGGCGGTGGAGGTCCAGCACGGCAATGTCGGCGACCTCACCCTCGGCGATCTTTCCGCCCACAAGGCCGAAGATCTCCCGGGGATTCACGCAAAGGGCCTTCAAAATCACTTCCAGAGGTACGATGCCCGTCTCCACAAGGCAGGTGTAGAGGATGGGGAAGGCAGTCTCAATGCCCACGATGCCGTTCATGCTGCCGCTGAGACCCTTACCCTTTTCCTCGGCGGAGTGGGGGGCGTGGTCGGTGGCGATGCAGTCCACCGTGCCGTCCAAGAGACCGGCGATGAGGGCATCCCGGTCAGCGGCGGTACGGATGGGGGGATTCATTTTAAAGCGGCCGTCGTTTTCCAGCTCCATATCGGTGAGCACCAGATAGTGGGGGCCGGTCTCGCAGGTCACGGGCAAGCCCTCGGCCTTGGCGCGGCGCACCAGTTCCACGCTCTCCTTGGTGGAGATGTGGCACACATGGTAGCGGCAGCCCATCTCGCGGACCAGCTCAATGTCCCGCTCCACCTGCTTCCACTCACTCTCCGGCGCATTGCCGATGAGACCGAGGCTGCGGCAGAACTCGCCGTCGTGAATGGCCCAGCCGGGGGTGATGAGGGACTCATCCTCACAGTGGGCGACGATGAGCTTGTCCAGCTCTTTGGCTTTTTTCATGGCGGCCTTCATCATGGCTTCGCCCTGTACGCCCCGGCCATCGTCGGAAAAGCCACATACATCGGGAGCCATGCCGGCAAGATCTGCCAGCTCTTCGCCCTTTTGGCCAACGGTGATGGCGCCGTAGGGGTAGACGCGGATCTTTGCACCCTTGCGGATGGCTTCCAGTTCCACGGCCAGATGCTCCACACTGTCGGGCACAGGCTTGAGGTTGGGCATGGCGCATACGGCGGTATAGCCGCCGGCTGCGGCAGCGGAGGTGCCGGAATAAATGGTCTCCTTATAAGAAAAACCTGGCTCCCGAAGTTGGACTTGGACATCAACGAAACCTGGAACGACCAGCTGATCATGCAATTCAATGACGGAAGCACCCTCCTGAGAAATGGAGGGAGAAACGGAAACAATACGGCCTTCATCCACGAGAACATCGGCGTTGATGAAACCTTCACCGGTATACACGGTTCCACCCTTCAGCAGCAAACTCATAGCAGTTGGATCTCCTCTCATACATATTCAATTTATTTTATCGAAAAGGGAGGGGCTTGTCAACCATCCCCGCCGGGATTCCCCCGGGGAGGCAAAAAAAGGAAGGAAAGGCAGGAGGCCTTTCCTTCTTGCGCAGAAAATAATCAAAACCACGCGTAAAACGCGTGGTTTGATCAAGCCCTAAAAGGGCATATTACCAGCTGCATCTCAAGATGCCTGAATGGGTTCGCCAATCGCATAGTCTTTCACAGGCCGCCGC
>JAFQRI010000062.1 GCA_017410185.1 Oscillibacter sp.
GCAAAGCAAAAAGCGCGGTCCCCAAGCCTCCCCTGTGCAAGGGGAGGTGGCACGCCGAAGGCGTGACGGAGGGGTTGTCCGGTAAGGGACAATCCCCCAGTCAGCCTTACGGCTGCCAGCCCCCTTTACACAAGGGGGCCTTTGGGATCGCGTTCTTTGCTTATTTCAGGTCAAAGGCTCGCTGTAATAGCCGTAAATGGCGGTGGGCACGTCGTTTTCATCCACCTCGATGGGGTAGCGGCCCTCCCCCAGAATGAGGAAGGTCTCCCCCTTCATGGTGACAGCCACGCTGTAGGTGGCGTAGGAGCCGTCATACTCCGTGTGGTAGCTCTGGGGCTCTTCCTCCTCCGCAGGGTAGGCCAGCACCTCCTTCACCGAGCGGGTGAGGTAATAAACGCTGCCGTCCCGGCGGAAGGTGAGCTTGCGGTCCTCCACGGTGCGGTAATAGGTGGTGCCCTCCACCATGGTGCCCTCGGAATACTGCTCCACAAAGTCATCATCGGAGAGGTAAAGGTACTGGAAGGTCTTTCCCGCGAAATTCTCCGCGATGCGGCCGGAGCGCTCTTTGGCGGCGGCGTAGCCGCTGTAGAGCTGCCATCCCCCCAGGGCCACCACTGCCGCCGTCAGCACCGCCAGCAGCACATAGAGCAGGCGGTGGGTGTTCTCCTGCCGGTGCCAGATGCTCTGGGCCTTCTCGTCGCACTGCGCGGCCTTTTCCGCAGCGTCCCGATAATCTCCAAGGGTGGTGAAGAGATAGCGGGCCTCATCCATCAGCGGCGCCTTGCCGCTTTTCATTTTCTCCTCCGCCTCGCGGTAGGTCAGCTCCAGACGGATCTTTTCCGCCATGACCTGACATTCGTAATAGCGCTTTGCCGCGTCCTCCCAGTCCTCCGCGGCGAGGAACTGCTCACCGGCGGCAAGGAAGGCCTCCGCCGTATCCGCCGCCCAGAAGGCGCGGTCCGCTGCCTCGTAGGCTGCGCGGCGCCGGGCGTCTGTAAGGGTGTGAGACATGCCGCTCACCTCCTGCTTGTAATCGTTTTACCTGAGTATTATATAACAAATCAAAGGGGATTGCAACCACGCAGGATAAAAGAAGGCACCCCATGGCCCCTTTGTGCAAAGGGGACCTTGGGGTGCAGATTTTTCGGTAGTTAAGGCAGATAGTTCAGCGGGTTCTGGGCCACGCCGTTCAGCTGGACCTCAAAGTGGCAGTGGCTGCCGGTGGAGTTGCCGGTGGAGCCCATTTTTGCGATCTCCTGACCCTTGTGGACGTTGGCGCCCACGCTCACCAGCAGCTTGGAGTTGTGGGCGTACACCGTGGTCAGGCCATTGAGGTGGTCGATCTTCACAACGTAGCCATAGCCGCCCTGCCAGCCGGAGTAGACCACCACGCCGCCGTCTGCCGCCACCACGGAGGTGCCGCGGCTGTTGGCGATATCCAGGCCCTTGTGGTTGGTGGAGCCGATGCCGCCGGGGGACTTGCGCCCGCCGAAGTAAGACACCACGCGGCCTGTGCAGGGCCAGCGGAAGGTGCCGGTGGGATACCAGCTGGGCCGCACCTTGGTGCCCTGGAGCTGATGCTCGGTGATGGGCTCTTTGAGCAGCACATGGGACAAAACGGTGCGCTCCGTCTCCTCGCCGTTGACGTAGGTGACGCTGGCCACCACGTCCGCCGAGCCGAAGCTGCCCTTTGCGGTGACCTTCGTATCACCCTGATACATGGTGGGCTCGTCGGTATAGATGATGTCATACTGCACGGGCTGCAGATACCGCTCCTGCTGCACCACCGTCATGGTCAGGTAGGGCACGGAGGCAGAGATGGTGAGCACTTCGCCCACGGAGATCTTATTGATGTTGTAGCCGGGGTTGAGCTTGAGCAGCGCGTCAGAGGTCATGCCGTGCTTTTCCGCGATCTCGATCCAGGTGTCGCCCTTCTGGATCTCGTAGTTCACCTCTTCCACCTTGGTGGAGTAGAGGAGCTCGGCAAGGTGGCCAAGGTTCATGATCTGCTCTGCGGGGACATATTCCTCCCGCACCTCCACCTCCTCGGCGAAGGTGACGGAGATGGTGTCTTCATTGGTGACGCTGGCTTTCAGCTGCTTCAGCAGCTCCTCCAGCGCGCCGCGGTAAGGGGTGGAGCCGATGGGGGTGCCGCCCACATACAGGCTGTAGGCCGCTGTGACAAGGCCCTCCCGCTGGGACAGGCGCTCCGTCAGCTCCCCGGTCTCCACCAGCTCCTGACGCTTCATCCAGTGGTTTTCCAGAGTCAGTGTCTCCCGGTCGAGGGTATAGGGCCGCTCCAGCACGGCGGCGGTGATGCGCTCAAGGTCGGCGCAGGCGGTCTCCACCGCCGCCTCGGAGGCGACGGTGCCCAGCACCTCGCCGCCGTGGGTGACGGTGGTGGCGTGGGTATAGACGGTGAAAAACATCGCCACAGACGCGACGCAGCACCCTGCCACAAGAAGGGCGGCGGGGTGGATATGGTGGCGCTCCAGCCAGGGGAACTCCTTCTCGGCGCTCTTTACTGCCCGGCGGTTGAGGCGGGCGGTCTTTTCCGCAAGGCGGCTGAACACCATGGGGATCTGGCCCCAGAGAAGCAGCACCAGCTTGATGAGGAAGCGGTCGCTCTCGGGGAAATGATGCTCCCGCCGGGCCCGCTGGATATCCCGCCAGCGGCGGCGGGCATGGCGCAAAAAGCGGATCACGGAATAATAAAGGCGCTGGAAGAAGCTCTCCTCCTCCATATAGTGGGCCTTTTTCTTCCCGGGGGCAGTGGTTTTCTTGTTGCTCATAAAACTCCTGTATCGGGGAGGGACGCCTCCGCCGTAAAAGTTACAATTTGTTACCGTTTCATATCATAACGGTTTTTGTCCCTTCCGTCAAGTACAGCGGGGGTAAAAACTCCTCTTTTTCCCGCCTTTTGTTCCCTTTTCCGCCACTTTCAAGGGGCCTCTCCCCTGCCGCCGCCAAAAA
>JAFQRI010000063.1 GCA_017410185.1 Oscillibacter sp.
CTCCTTCAAATCAGGCAGCCTTGCGGAAAGGACTGCAAAATGGTATCATTGCATAAGAACAATATACCAAATGGGAGAGGGAAAGTCCAGTCACCCGATACGAAAAGGAGCCGAAGGATGAAAAAAATCTGTTGGATACTGATGCTGGCGCTGCTGCTGTGCGGCTGTGGAAAAAAGGAAGAGATGCCCCCTGCCAGCTCTCAGCTCCCGGCGGTGTCCTCCGCACCTGCGGAGGCAGTGCCCGTGGTGCTGGAGAGCGTGACGGTAGAGTTTCTCAGAACCGGGGCTGACGGGGCGCTTTTGATGCAGGCCGTGAAAAAACTGCCGGAGGAGATCACCGCCGCCTTTGCCGAAGCGGGGATCATCGTGGAGGAGGTAAAGGTCACTATGTCCGGCTCCAGTGCCGCCACGGCACAGGCGGTTTTGGAAGGAGGCGTCACTCTGGCGATCCTTCCGGCGGCGGAAGCGGCACAGATGGAGAGCTGTCCCACCGTGGCAGCCCTTGCGGGAGAGCGGAAGATGTATCTCCATGCAGCGAATACGTCCTACGGCAGCAACCTTGCCTCCCGCCCCACCCCCACGTGGACGGAGCTGGATCACGCCCACTGGGGCGTTTTACGGGAGGATCCGGTAGGTCGTGACGCAGTGGAGCTGTGGCTGGCAGATCATTATGAGGGGAACACCCTCTCCGATCTTTCCTCTGTGACAGAGTATGCGGACTGGGACGCACTGCTGGCGGCTATGGCAGCAGGAGAGATCGACGTGTTTCCCGCCTCGCAGGTGCAGGAGGGCTGTGCCCTGCTTGGTGAGAGCGAACCCCTCTACACCACGGCGGCGGTGGTGAGCCGGGAAGACCTGGTCCCCTCATTGCCCGACATCCTTGCGCAGCTGCAGAAGGGGAAATTCGCCCTTCTGTTCGGCGAGGAGCCCTATGCTTCCGCCCCGGAGGGCGCACTTGACCCTCAGAGACGGCTGTGGGCAATGTTTGGGTGATTGCAAACCACACAGAAATGGTGTAAAATATTGGTCATACCATTTGTGGGACATAAAATTTCTCCAATTACCGAATTAGCACTTTACTTCGGTAGTGAAATGTATTACAATACCCCCAACAAACGATTCGGGCTGCGGCCCTTACAGGAGGTACCATCATGGAACTGGATCTGAACATTCTTCGGCCTCAGGAGCGCTCGGCCCTGCATCTGCGGATGCTGTATGAGCGCAGCGGGTTCCGCCAGTACCACATGGGCCGCTTTGAGGAGTACGGCCTTTATCAGGAAAACCGCCGTTTTCTCTCCAGCGAGCAGGTCATCACCTTCACGGATCTGGATGGCCGGCTGCTGGCCCTCAAGCCCGATGTGACATTGTCCGTTGCCAAGAACGCGCAGGTGGCGGCGGGAGAGTGCGGACGGTTCTATTACAGCGAAAATGTATACCGCCCCTCACTGGAAAGCCATACCTTCAAGGAGATCAGCCAGATGGGCCTTGAGTGCATCGGCGCTGTGGATGACGGGGTAACGGCTCAGACCGTGCGCCTTGCGGTGGAGAGTCTGGAGCTGTTGGAGCGGCCCTTTGTGCTGGAAGTGAGCCACATGGGCTTCCTCACGGGCCTTCTGGACGCCGTGGGCGCGCCGGAGGCGGTGCGGGGAAAGCTCATTGCCTGCATCCGGGATAAGAACCGTCATGAGCTGCAAAAGACCGCTGCCGCCGCAGGGCTGTCTCCTCAGGGGACAGATGCGCTCTGCCGTGTCAGCACGCTTTCCGGCCCCTGGCAGGAGGTGCTTGCCGCCGCCGAGCCTCTGGCCCTGAATGCCCCCATGGGAGAGGCTATCGCCCAGCTGCGGACCCTCTTTGCCGCCCTCACGGAAGAAGGGAAAGTCGAGCGGGTGCAGATCGATCTGTCTCTCGCGGGTGACATGGAATATTATAACGGCCTCGTGCTGCGGGGCTTCCTTGCAGGTATCCCCAGAGCCGTCCTCAAGGGCGGGCGCTATGACCCGCTGGCTGCCCAGTTCCGCAGCGGCGCGAAGGCGGTGGGCTTTGCCCTGTATCTGGACGAGCTGAACCGGGAAGACCGCAGCGAGACAGCAGGGGAAAAGGTGATGCTGAATGTGGCACTGCCAAAGGGCCGCCTCGGAGACAAAGTCTACAAGCTGCTGGAATCCGTGGGCTACGGCTGCCCCGAAAATTATAACGACACCCGCAAGCTGGTGGTGGAAAACAAAGAAGCCGGTATTCGGTATTTCCTCGTTAAACCCAGCGACGTTGCCATTTATGTGGAGCACGGCGCGGCGGATATCGGCATCGTGGGCAAGGATATTCTGGCCGAATCCGGAGCCGACGTTTATGAGCTGCTGGATACGGGCCTTGGCAAGTGCCGCATGTGCGTGGCAGGCCCTAAGGATTTTCAGGAAGATCCTGCAAGAGCCCTGCGGGTGGCTACAAAGTTTGTGAACATCGCCAAGAACTATTACGCCGCACAGGGGCGCGACATTGATATCATCAAGCTCAACGGTTCCATCGAGCTGGCTCCCATTCTGGGTCTTTCCGATGTGATCGTGGACATTGTGGAGACCGGCACCACCCTCAAGGAAAACGACCTCAAGGTGCTCACGGAGTTCATGCCCATCTCCGCCCGGTTCATTGCCAACCGCTCCAGCTATCAGTTTAAGCACGCGGAGATCGAAACGCTGCTGCAAAAGCTTACGGAGGTGATGGGATGATCGCCATTTATGAATTTGACAAACTCTCCCCGGAGGAGATTTTAAACCGAGATATTCAATCGGAAGAGGATGTCTCTCAGGCGGTGGACGCAGTCATCTCCACCGTCCGCAAAGAGGGCGACAAGGCCCTGCTGGACTACACCAGGCGCTTTGACGGCGTTGCCCTTTCCTCCCTCGCCGTGACGGAAGAGGAGATCAACGCGGCGTGGGAGCAGGTGGAAGAGGATTTCCGGGAGACGCTGCGCATGGCGGCGGAGAATATCCGCCACTTCCATGAAAAGCAGGTACACCGTGATTTCGTCCTCACCGACACCCCCGGCGTGGTGATGGGCCAGCGCTACACTCCTATTGAAAAGGTGGGCGTGTGCGTGCCCAGAAGTCCTGTTGCATTCCCCTCCACCATTTTGATGAATGTGATCCCGGCGAAAATTGCGGGCGTGAAGGAGATCGTTCTGGTGACGCCGCCGGAAAAGGACGGCAGCATCTCTTCCTCGGCGCTGGCGGCGGCGAAGATCGCAGGGGCGACGAAGATCTTCAAGTGCGGCGGCGCGCAGGCTGTGGCGGCTCTGGCCTATGGCACGGAGTCCATCCCGGCGGTGGATAAGATCGTGGGTCCCGGCGGTATTTTTGTGGCTACCGCCAAGCGCAAGGTCTTTGGCAAGGTGGCCATCGACATGATCGCGGGCCCCAGTGAGATCCTCGTACTTTCTGACGGCAAGAGCGATCCCCGCTGGGTGGCAGCAGACCTCCTCTCTCAGGCAGAGCACGATGTGCTGGCCTCTGCCGTATTGGTGACCGACAGCCGGGAGCTGGCGGAAAATGTGCAGACCGAGATCGAAATTCAGCTTGCCCGCCTCCCCAGAAGAGAGGTGGCCCGGAAATCCATTGACGATAACGGCAAGATCATCCTCACCGACAGTTTAGAGAAGGCGGTGGAGGCGGCGAACCTCATCGCCCCCGAGCATCTGGAGCTCTGCGTGGAAGACCCCTTTGCCCTGCTGCCCCGGGTGAAGAACGCCGGCAGCATCTTCCTTGGCCGCAATACCCCCGAGGCGCTGGGGGATTATTTTGCAGGCCCCAACCACACCCTGCCTACCTCCGGCACGGCCCGGTTTTCCAGTCCCCTCAGCGTGGACGACTTTGTGAAAAAGTCCAGCTTTCTCTACTATACCCGTGAGGCCATCAGCCCCGTCGCCGACCGCGTGGCGGATTTTGCCCTCCGGGAGGGGCTCTATGCCCATGCACAATCTGTCCTTGCCCGAAAGGAGAATTGATATGGCGAATTTTCTTTCTCCCGAGGCGCTGCGCCTCAAACCCTATACCCCCGGTGAACAGCCCCGGGACCAGCAGTATATCAAGCTCAACACCAACGAAAGCCCCTTCCCCCCCTCTCCCAAGGTGCTGGAAGTGGTGACCACGGCACAGGTAGGGCTGCTGAACCTCTATTCCGACCCCACCTGCAAGGTGCTGGAGGACGCCATCGCTGAGTGCTACGGTGTGGAGCCGAAGAACGTCACCAGCGGCAATGGCTCTGACGAGGTGCTGGCCTTTGCTTTCCGGGCCTTTGGCGGCGAGGGCAAGCCCATGGCCTATCCCGACATTACCTACGGCTGCTATAAGACATGGACGGCCCTCTTTGGCATTGAGAGCAAGGTCATCCCCCTGCAGGAGGATTTCACCATCGATGTGGAGGAGTACATGGATTTCCCCGGCACCATCGTGCTGGCAAACCCCAACGCCCTCACGGGCATTCTGCTGCCGCAGGAGGCCATCCGCCGTCTGCTGGAGGCAGATCCGGGCCGTGTGCTCATCATCGATGAGGCCTATGCCCACTTCGGCGCGGAGAGCCTCGCTCCCCTCACCAGGGAGTATGACAATCTCCTCGTGGTGCAGACCATGTCCAAAAATCGCAATCTTGCCGGCGCCCGGGTGGGCTACGCCATCGGCAGCGCGGAGCTGATCGCTGCGGTGAACCGGGTGAAGTACAGCTTCAACCCCTATAACGTCAACCGCCTCTCCCTCATCGCCGGCAAAGCTGCACTGGAGGACAAGGACTATTTCCAGCAGTGCTGCAAGGCCATCTGCGACATCCGGGCGTGGACAGTCCGTGAACTGGAAGCCCTTGGCTTCACGGTGCTGCCCTCCTACGCCAACTTCATTTTCGCAAAGAGCGACGCCGTTTCCGGCGGCGATCTCTATACGAAGCTCCGGCAGCGGGGCATTCTCGTGCGCTGGTTCGATTCTGACCGCATCCGTCCCTTTGTCCGCATCACCATCGGCTCCCAGACCCAGATGGAAGCCCTCGTTGCCGCCGTGGGCGAGATTTTGAAGGAGGCAGAAGCATGAGAACCGCTACCATTTCCAGAGAAACAAAGGAAACTGCCATCGCCCTGACCCTGTGCCTTGACGGAACCGGCAAGGCGGAAGTGAGCAGCGGCTGCGGATTCCTTGACCATATGCTGACCCTTTTTGCCCGCCACGGCGATTTTGACTTAGAGCTTACCTGCAAGGGGGACACCGAGGTGGACTACCACCACACAGTGGAGGATATCGGCATCGCCCTCGGTCAGGCATTCACCGCCGCCCTTGGGGAAAAGCGGGGCATTAACCGCTACGGGCAGTTCCTCCTGCCCATGGACGAAACGTTGGTGCTGTGCGCCTGTGACCTTTCGGGCCGTGACTATCTCGGCTGGGCGGTGACCCTGCCCGCCGCAAAGGTGGGGGACTTTGACACGGAGCTTGCCAAGGAATTCTGGCTGGGCTTTGTGCGCAATTGCCCCGCTTCCATCCACATCCGTGAAATGTGCGGGGAGAACACCCACCACATTCTGGAGGCCGTGTTCAAGGGCATGGGCCGGTGCTTGAAAGAGGCCGTGGCCTTTGACTCCAAGCATATAAATGACATCCCCAGCACGAAGGGGGTACTGTAATGATCGCCATTGTGGATTACGGCGTGGGCAACCTCTTCTCCCTCTGCTCCAGCCTGAAAGCGCTGGGACTGGAGGCGGAAGTGACCAACAGCCCCGAAAAGCTTCGCGCCGCCGACCGCATCATTCTCCCCGGCGTGGGCGCCTTTGGTGATGCCAAGGCCAAGCTGGAGGAAACGGGCCTTGTGCCCCTCCTCCGGGAAGAGGCAGAGAAGAAGCCCTTCCTTGGCATCTGCCTTGGCATGCAGCTGCTCTTTGAGAGGAGCTGTGAGTACGGCGAGCACGCGGGCCTTGGCTTCGTCCCCGGTGAGGTAGTGGATCTTCGGGAAGATTTGGAAGATAAACAGCTGAAAGTCCCCCACATGGGCTGGAACAGCCTGCAAATCAAAACAGACGACCCTATTTTCAAGTATTTCAAGGACGGTGAGTACGTCTATTACGTCCACAGCTTTTACGGAAGAAAGTGCGAGGGCAGCACCCTTGCCACCTCTCAGTACGGCAATGTGGCGGTGACGGGCGTTGTGAAAAGCGGCCGGGTCTACGGCACCCAGTTCCATCCGGAAAAGTCCGGCGATGCGGGACTGCGGCTCCTCAAGGCCTTCGCGGAACTGTAAGGAGGGAGAAGGATGCAGATTTTTCCCGCCATTGACCTCTCCGGCGGCAAGGTCGTCCGCCTTTATCAGGGAGATTATGACAAGATGACCGTCTACGGCGCTGACCCCTGCGCCGTGGCAAGAGACTTTATCGCCGCTGGGGCAAAGTACCTCCACGTGGTGGACCTCGACGGCGCCAAGGACGGCACACTGGCCAATTTCGAGTCCATTGCAGCCCTTGCCAAGCAGGGGGGACTGTACATCGAGGTGGGGGGCGGCATCCGCACGGAAGAGCGGATCCAGAAGTATCTGGATCTGGGCGTTGGCCGCTGTATCCTCGGCACCATTGCGGTGAAAGACTTTGATTTTACCGCCCGCATGGCACAAAAATACGGCGACAAGATCGCCGTGGGCGTGGACGCGAAGGACGGATACGTTGCCGTCAGCGGCTGGCTGGAAGTGAGCCGCGAAAAGGGCGTGGACTTTTGCCGCCGCCTCCGTGACGCCGGGGTGCAGACCGTGATCTACACCGACATCAGCCGGGACGGCGCGGAACAGGGCACGAACCTCGCGCTGTACCGGGAGCTTGCCAAAATCAATGGGCTGAACATCACCGCCAGCGGCGGTGTCAGCTCCATGGAAGAACTGAAAGAACTGCAAACCATCGGCACCCATGCCGCCATTCTGGGCAAGGCCCTCTACACGGGCCGCCTTGATCTGGCACAGGTCATTAAGGAGGTGGGCTGATGCTGGCAAAGAGAATCATCCCCTGTCTGGACGTGAAGAACGGACGTGTGGTCAAGGGTACTAACTTTGAGGGCCTGCGGGATATGGCAGACCCTGTGGAGATGGCCCGCTTTTACAACACCTCCGGTGCGGACGAGCTGGTGTTTTACGATATCACCGCCTCTGCCGAGGGACGCACCCTCTTTACCGATATCCTCCGCCGTGTGGCAAGCGAAATTTTCATTCCTCTTACCGTTGGCGGCGGTATCAAAACGCTGGACGACTTTGACTGCGTTCTCAAGTGCGGCGCGGACAAGGTCAGCGTCAACTCCGGCGCCATCGCCGACCCCTCCATCATCTCTGCCGCCGCACGGAAGTACGGCGACCAGTGCGTGGTGCTTTCCATGGACGTTAAGCGGGTGGACGGTCAGTTCCGCCTCTTTGCCAAGGGCGGCCGGGAGGATACCGGCATCGACGCCATGGACTGGGCAGTGCGGGGCGTGAAGAACGGCGCGGGGGAGATCGTCCTCAACTCCATCGACACCGACGGCGTGAAGCGGGGCTTTGATATGGAAATGCTGCAGGAACTCACATCCCGGGTGCAGGTTCCCGTCATCGCCAGCGGCGGCGCGGGAAAAATGGAGGATTTTGCGGAACTTTTCAAAAACCCCGGCATTGACGCAGGTCTTGCCGCCTCCATTTTCCACACTCAGCAGGTGAATATCCGGGAGCTGAAACAGTATCTCCGCTCTCAGGGCGTGGAGATGCGGCTTTGATCGTGGCGGGCGACCACAGGTCGCCCCTACGTGTTTGTGCTTACAGATTATGCCATCCTGTGAGGATGGATCGTAGGGGCGGTCTCTGACCGCCTGCAAAAAAAGGAGCGATTCAAATGGAACTGAAATTTGACGAAAAGGGTCTCATTCCTGCTATCGTGCAGGATCACTACACCAAGGAAGTGCTGACC
>JAFQRI010000064.1 GCA_017410185.1 Oscillibacter sp.
GTATCATTGCCCCCGGCCGCGTCTACCGCAAGGACGAGGTGGACGCCACCCACTCCCCCATGTTCCATCAGGTGGAGGGCATGGTCATCGACAAGAACGTCACCATGGCCGACCTCAAGGGCACTCTCAACACCGTTGTGGAGCAGCTCTACGGTAAGGGCACCAAGACCCGCTTCCGCCCCCACCACTTCCCCTTCACCGAGCCCTCCTGCGAGATGGACGTGCAGTGCCATAAGTGCGGCGGCGTTGGCTGCCCCACCTGTAAGGGCGAGGGCTGGATCGAGCTGCTGGGAGCCGGCATGATCCATCCCCGGGTCCTGGAGATGGCCGGCATTGACCCCGAGGTTTATTCCGGCTGGGCCTTTGGCATGGGTCTGGAGCGCACTGCCATGCGCCGCTTTAAGATCGCCGACCTGCGCCTCATTTTCGAAAACGACGTCCGCTTCCTCGAACAGTTCTGACAGGAGGATATACAATTATGAATTTAAGCAGAAAATGGCTCAACGAGTTTGTTACCGTTGACGCAAACGATAAGGATTTTGCCGAGGCTATGACCCTCTCCGGTTCCAAGGTGGAGGGTTTTGAGGATCTGGGAGCTGAGATCTCCAACGTGGTGGTGGGTAAGGTCACTGCTCTGGAGCGTCACCCCGACTCCGACCATATGTGGATCTGCCAGATCGACGTTGGCGCCGATGAGGCTGTTCAGATCGTCACCGGCGCATGGAACGTCCATGTGGGCGATCTGGTTCCCGTTGCCAAGCACAAGTCCACCCTCCCCGGCGGCGTGAAGATTGAAAAGGGAAAGCTCCGGGGCGTCAAGTCCAACGGTATGCTCTGCGGTCTTTATGAGCTGGGTCTGGACGAGCGTGATTTCCCCTACGCCGCCATCACCGCCGCCGCCATTCTCGGCGACTATAAGGCCATCGACCCCGAAAAGCCCTCCATCCCCGCCGATATCCAGCCTGGTCATAAGATCTACGGCCCCGTGGTGGCCGCCCGTGTCACCGCTCTGGAAAACGCCGGCGTGAACCTGTGGAGCACTTCTCTCTATACCGGTGAGGAAACTTCTTCGGTCGTCACCCCCTGCCAGAACCTCCACGAGGGCGATCTGGTGGCCTACAACACCAAGACCGCTTCCATCTGCACTCTCGCCGATCTCCACGCCGAGCAGAAGGAATTCCCTCACTGCATCCCCGATGGTATCTTCATTCTCCACGAAGAGGGCATCGCCCCCGGCGAGGATATCAAGCCCATCATCGGCATGGATGACCATGTGGTGGAGTTTGAGATCACTCCCAACCGTCCTGACTGTCTGAGCATCATCGGCCTTGCCCGCGAGGCCGCCGCCACTTACGGCGCCGAGCTGCGCCTCCATACCCCTGAGGTCAAGGGCGGCGCTGAGGGCAATCTGATGGAACTGCTGGATGTGGAGACTCCCGCTGAGGATCTCTGCCCCCGTTATACCGCCCGTATGGTGCGCAATGTGAAGATCGCTCCCTCCCCCAAGTGGATGCGTGAGCGTCTGCGGGCCATGGGCGTGCGTCCCATCAACAACATCGTTGATATCACCAACTATGTCATGCTGGAGTACGGCCAGCCCATGCACGCATTTGACTATCGCTATGTCAAGGGCGGCAAGATCGTAGTCCGCCGTGCCGAGGACGGCGAAGAGCTCACTACTCTCGACGGCAATGTCCGCAAGCTGAACTCCAGCATGCTGGTCATCGCCGACGATACCCGCGCTGTGGGTCTTGCCGGCATCATGGGCGGTCTCAACAGTGAGATCGTGGATGACACTGTGGATGTTGTCTTCGAGTCCGCCAACTTCAACGGCACCTGCATCCGCAAGACCGCTCTGGCTCTGGGCATGCGTACCGAGGCTTCCGCCAAGTTTGAAAAAGGTCTGGATATCCTCAACACCCTTCCCGCTGTCGACCGTGCCTGCGAGCTGGTGGAGCTGCTGGGCGCCGGTGAGGTAGTGGATGGCGTCATCGACATTCTCAACTATGTCCCCCATCCCACCGTGCTGAAGCTGGAGCCCGAGAAGATCAACGCTTTGCTTGGTACGGACGTCCCCGCAGAGGAGATGGTCCGCATCCTGAAGAAGCTGGACTTCCAGGTGGAAGGCGATGAAGTGATCGTTCCCTCCTGGCGCGGCGACGTGCTGCGCATGGCCGACCTTGCAGAGGAAGTTGCCCGTTTCTTCGGTTACAACAACATCCCCTGCACCCTTGTCAGCGGCGAGACTACTCAGGGCGGCTATTCTCCCGAGCAGAAGCTGGAGCAGCTGCTGGGCAGCGTGTGCCGTACCTGCGGCTATGACGAGATCATCACCTATTCTTTCATCTCCCCCACCTATTATGATAAGATTCGCTGGAGTGAGGATGATCCCCGCCGCGCCTCCTTCAAGATCCTCAATCCTCTGGGCGAGGACACCTCCATCATGCGTACCACCGTTCTCCCCTCCATGCTGGAGATCCTGGCCCGGAACTATAACTACCGCAACAAGAGCGCCAAGCTCTACGAGGTGGGCCGCACCTACTTCCTCGGCGGCGAGGACGGTCTTGCCGTTGAGAGCAAGGTCCTCTCCATTGGCGCTTACGGCCCTGACATGGACTTCTTCGCCATGAAGGGTGTCATCGAGGCCGCTCTTCGCGAGATCCGCGCTGAAAAGATCCGTTTTGAGGCTTGCAGTGACAATCCTTCCTACCATCCCGGCCGCTGTGCCAAGGTGTTCTGCGGCGAAAACTATCTGGGCGTTTTCGGCCAGATCCATCCTCTGGTGGCCCAGAACTATGGTGTAGACGCTGTGTTCTACTGTGCAGAGCTGAGCTTCGATGCCCTCTTCGCCGCCCGCGGCGCAGACGCTGTCTACCAGCCCCTGCCCAAGTTCCCCGCCGCCACCCGCGACATCGCCGTTGTCTGCGACAAGGCTGTTCCCGTGGGCGCTCTGGAGGAGACCATCTGCCGCGGCTCCAAGGGCCTGCTGAAGGATGTGGCTCTGTTCGATATTTATACCGGCACCGGCATCCCCGAGGGTAAGAAGAGCGTTGCTTTCAGCCTCACGCTCCGTGCCGATGACCGCAACCTCACCGCTCAGGAGGCTGACGAGGATGTCAAGAGCATTCTCGCCCTTCTGGAGAGCGAGCATCAGGCTGTTCTGCGTTGAGTTTCCTTCCCCTCTGCCTGAATGGGCAGAGGGGAATTTTTTCGTTTTTCCAAACGAAAGTCTTTACAGTCCGAAAAAAAACGAGTATACTAAGCTTGATCGTAACATAACCAAAGAGAGAAAGGTGGTGTCTTTATGGACGATTTTACCAGAAAGTTCCGCATTGCAATGGATAAGGATGCTGAGATCCATCATATCCTCTCCACAGTCTACAGGGCATTGGAGGAGAAGGGATATAACCCCATCAACCAGATCGTCGGCTATATCCTCTCCGAAGACCCCACCTATATCACCAACCACAATAACGCCCGCACCCTCATCCGCAAGATCGACCGGGATGAGCTGCTGCAGGTTTTGGTGCGCAAGTACCTGGGCCAGTAACCGTATATTTTCCGACCCGCAGAAGATCTGCGGGTCGTTTTCTTTTCTTTTTCATAATTTTCACTTTCATACACTATGCAAGCAAAGAAAAAAGCAGTATAATGGCAAAAATACTTTTGAGGAGGGGCATCGTATGGTAGTTTCGGAAGCTCTGCGCTATCTCGGCGCAGCCAATGATGCCGGAACGCTGCGCCCTCAGGTGGAACAGATGATGGGAAGCATCCCGGAGACTCCCCGCTGGACCTACCGCGTATTTGATTTAACCTTTCAAAACGACACCCCTTCCCTCTCCGGTTTCATCCTGCCGGGAAACACGGCGAAGAAAATGCTCTCTGGCTGCGAAAAAGCAGTTCTTCTCGCCTGTACCATGGGACTAAGCTTTGACGCCCGCCTCCGCGCCCTGCAGGCCCGGAACATGGCCGCCGCTCTCATTCTGAACGCCTGCGGCAGCGCTTTGGTGGAGCAGGGCTGCGACGAAGCGGAGCATGAGATCGCCGTCCGTTTCCCAAACCTCTATCTCACTGACCGTTTTTCCCCCGGCTATGGGGATCTGCCGCTGTCCGCCCAAAAAGATCTGTGTGCGCTGTTGGATACACCACGCAGACTCGGCATTACACTGACAGACTCCATGCTGATGAATCCCAGCAAATCCGTAACGGCGATCATCGGTCTTTCCTGCGCCCCGCAGATGGCATGCATCCGGGGCTGCGGATATTGCTCCATGAAAGAAACATGCGCTTTGCGCAAGGGAGGTAAACACTGTGGCCTTTGACCTGAAGAAAGATATCATTATACTGGACGGCGCTATGGGCACCGTTCTGCAGCAGCGGGGTCTTCCTGCCGGCGGCGTGGGAGAACTGCTGAATCTCACCGACCCCGATCTCCTGAGATCGGTTTACCGTGAATATATCGATGCCGGCAGCCAGATCATCTTTGCCAACACCTTCGGCGCCAATGGGCGGAAAATGGCCTCTACCGGCTACAGCGTGGAGGAGATCATCACTGCCGCCATCCGCGTTGCCAAAGAGGCTGCGGAAGACACCGAAACGAAGGTGGCGCTGGACGTGGGCCCTCTGGGAGAGCTTCTGGAGCCTATGGGGACCTTGCCCTTTGAGGAGGCCTATTCCCTCTTCCGTGAAATGATGCTTGCCGGAGCGAAAGCCGGGGCGGATCTTATCGTTATCGAGACCATGACGGATCTTTACGAGGCCAAGGCCGCACTCCTTGCAGCCAAGGAAAATACCGACCTGCCGGTTCTGGTCACCATGTCCTTTGAGGAGCGGGGCCGTACCTTCACCGGCTGCACCGCCGCCTCCATGGCCCACACGCTGGAGGGCCTTGGTGCTGACGCCATCGGCCTCAACTGTTCCCTTGGCCCCGATCTGCTTCTTCCGATCCTGAAGGAGATCTGTGCCAACACCTCCCTGCCTGTTATTGCCAAGCCCAACGCCGGCCTTCCCGATCCCGTGGACGGTCACTATGATATGGCCCCGGAGTCCTTTGCCGCCGCCCTTCTCCCCTGCCTTGACGCCGGCGTTACCATCGTGGGCGGCTGCTGCGGCACCTCTCCCGATTATATCCGTGCGCTGAAACAGGCCATCGAAGACCGTGCCCCTGTGCAGCGCACCTATGTCCCCTCCGCTTTCATCTGCTCCGCTGTGACGCCCTGCCCCATCAGCGGCGTCCGGGTCATCGGTGAACGGGTCAATCCCACAGGTAAAAAGCGGTTCCAGCAGGCACTGCTGGAGCAGGATCTGGACTATATCCTTGATGTGGCTGTGGCGCAGGAAGACGCCGGAGCCGATATTTTGGATGTAAATGTGGGTCATCCGGGCGTAAATGAAGTCGAAATGCTTCCAAAAGTGGTGAAGAAAATCCAAAGCGCCGTATCCCTGCCTCTGCAGCTGGACTCCACCAACGCCGATGCGCTGGAGGCCGCTCTTCGCATCTACAACGGCAAGGCAGCAGTAAACTCTGTCAATGGCGAAGAAGAAGTGCTTCACCGCATTCTCCCCATCGTAAAGAAATACGGCGCCGCCGTAGTCGGTCTTACCCTGGATAAAAGCGGCATCCCCCAGACCGCCGAAGGCCGTGTAGAGATCGCAAGAAAGATTTTAAATACAGCTCTGTCCTACGGTATTCCCAGGGAAGATGTATGGATCGACTGCCTGACCCTCACTGTCTCCGCCCAACAGGAGCAGGCAAAAGAGACGCTGAAGGCACTTCGGATCATCCGGGAAGAGCTGGGACTGCAGACGGTACTGGGCGTATCCAACATTTCCTTTGGCCTTCCTGCCCGCTCCCTTGTGACCCAGAACTTCCTTATTCAGGCCATGGCCGCCGGTCTCACCATTCCTATTTTGAATCCCAACCAGAAAGAGATCATGGACGCGGTGGCCGCTTTCCGCGTGCTCTCCGGGGAAGACGAGCAGTGCCGCAGCTACATTGCCCGCTTTGCGGACAGCACCAATCCCGCTGCCGTGCCCGCTTCTTCCGCGCTGACGCTGGAGGACGCCATCATGCGGGGCCTGCGCAGCGACGCCGCCAAACTTGCAAAGCTCTCTCTTGCCGAGCGTGACGAGCTCTCCCTTGTGGAAAACACCCTGATCCCCGCGCTGGACAGGGTAGGTATGGACTACGAAAGCGGAAAAGTCTTCCTCCCTCAGCTCCTCTCTGCCGCTCAGGCTGCCCAGAGCGTTTTTGAGGTGATCCGAACCGCCATTGCCGAAAAGGGAGGTACGCCGGTAAAAAAAGGTGCTCTTGCCATCGCAACGGTAGAGGGCGATATCCACGATATCGGCAAAAACATCGTAAAAACCGTTCTGGAGAACTACGGTTATGAGGTATATGACCTTGGCAAGGACGTTGCGCCGGAAGTCATCTGTACTGTTTCCAGGGAAAAGAAGCTCCGCCTTGTGGGCCTTTCCGCCCTGATGACCACCACCCTCCCCGCCATGGAGGAAACGGTACGTCAACTCAAGGCCCTGCCCCATCCCCCCAACGTAATGGTGGGTGGCGCCGTAGTCACGGCGGACTATGCCGACAGGATCGGCGCAGATCATTATGCCAAGGACGCCCGGGAAGCCGTGGAGATCGCAAGAAAGGTCTTTGGCTGAGAAAAAGTTACAAACTGTTTCCAAGCAAGATGGCAGTCACTTCCGTCAAAAATGGCGGAAGTGACTGTATTTTGTCCCTTTTAGCAGATTTTGCCACAAAATAGGCCGTTTCGAAACATTGACAAAACGGAAAAAATCTGTTACAATTTGGTTACAAAATTTCCAAAGGAGTGTTCCCATGGCAGAAACCAAGAAGGCTGAAGGCCTCATTTACAAGGGCCGTCCCCTCCGCCGTGTAGGTAATTTCATCTACTACGGTTCGATGGCTGATAAATATATCATTATGATGCAGATTCTGGAGACCAAGGCCGAGAAGGATCTTTCCGTGGCCAGCAAGGTCTCCGTTCAGCTGCAGTCCACCGATCCCGATCTGAAGTCCCGCAACCGCATCGTGAAAAAGAGCGAAAAGGACAGCCTCTACGCCGCTATGGATATCGGCGCCATCTGGCTGGAGCGTGCTTTGAAGGAAAAGTAAGCGCTCCCTTCACTTAAGAGAAATGAAAGGAAGCACACCACTTATGATACGTTTTACTGGAAAAGCAGCCAAAGCCCTCCTCTTTTCCACTGTGACCGCTTTGATGCTCTCCGCCTCCGCCATGGCTGCGGAAGGTGATCTGGCTGTGGGTGCCGGAGTGACCACCGGCTCCTCTCTGCGTCTGCGCGCAGAAGCCTCCACCTCTTCTTCCATCATCACCATGCTGAATAAAGACGTTACGCTGGCCGTTCTGGATACTTCCACCTCCGGCTGGTATAAGGTCTCCTATGCAGGAAATACCGGCTTCGTCTCCGCCGATTATCTGACTCTGGACGATGACAACGTCTTTGAGACTTACGGCCGCATTACCGGTGATGCCGTAAATGTCCGCACTGCCGCCTCCACCGAGGCCGATGCCCTTGGCACCGTGGCCAAGGACACCATTCTCACCGTCAACGGTCTTTTGGATGGTTGGTATGACGTGACCTGCGAGAGCGGCACTCGGGGCTACATCCGCAGTGACTTTGTAGATCTGGTCTCCTCCAATGTCAGCGCCAACGGCAGCTCCGTGGTCAGCTTCGCGCAGCAGTATCTGGGCGTGCGCTATGTCTACGGCGGCGCCTCTCCCAAGGGTTTTGACTGCTCCGGCTTCACCATGTATGTCATGAAGCAGTTTGGTTACAGCCTGCCTCACACCGCCACCGGCCAGTGGAAGAGCGGTCTTGGCACCAAGGTTTCCTTTGCGGAGATGATGCCCGGCGATCTGGTCTTCTTCTGTGATCCCAGCCGTTCTCTCGGCAAAGCCTGCTCTCACGCCGGCATCTATGTTGGCAACGGTCAGTTCATCCACGCCTCCTCTTCCAAGAACGGCGTTATCTACAGTGACCTTACCAGCGGCTACTACAACAGATATTTTGTAGGCGCTATCCGCCTTGCCTGATCTCATACATACTGCCGAAGTCCGTCACCAACCGTGGCGGACTTTTTTCTGCACTTATTCTGTAAAACAACCTTGCCTTTCCTTCTTTTCCCTGCTATAATACGCACTTGTGCGAGAAATTCACAAAGAAGGATGAAATATATGGAACTGAATGCAATGTACGGTCAGCTGGGTGTCAGCCCCGCTGTGTATGCTTTTGGTGAGAAGATCCTCACCGACCTCCGGGAGCGCTTTGACGCCATCGATCAGGTGGCGGAATACAATCAGGCCAAGGTCCTCCACGCCATGCAGAAAAACCGTGTGAACGCCACCCACTTCGCCGCCACCACCGGCTATGGCTACGATGACGAAGGCCGCGACAATCTGGAGCGGGTCTATGCCGACGTGTTCCACACCGAAGCCGCCCTCGTCCGTCCCCAAATCACCTGCGGAACCCACGCCTTAGCGGTGGCTCTTTCCGCCAACCTTCTCCCCGGCGACGAGCTGCTCTCCCCTGTGGGCGCTCCCTACGACACACTGGAGGAGGTCATCGGCATCCGCCCCAGCAAGTGCTCTTTGAAGGAATACGGCGTCACTTATGCCCAGGCCGATCTCAAGGCCGACGGTACCTTTGACTATGACGCCATCCGGGAGAAGATCAACGAGCGCACCAAGCTCATCACCATCCAGCGCTCCAAGGGCTACGCCACCCGCCCCACCTTCTCCGTCACTCAGATCGGCGAACTGATCGCCTTCTGCAAGGCCATCAAGCCCGATGTGAAGATCATGGTGGATAACTGCTACGGTGAGTTCGTGGAGACCATCGAGCCTTCCGACATGGGGGCCGATATGATCGTGGGCAGCCTCATCAAGAACCCCGGCGGCGGCCTTGCCCCCATCGGCGGCTACATCTGCGGTACCAAGGAGTGCGTGGAGCGCTGCGCTTACCGTCTCTCCGCCCCCGGTCTTGGTCAGGAGGTAGGCGCAAACCTTGGCATCATGCCCTCTTTCTATCAGGGTCTGTTCCTCTCCCCCACCGTTGTTTCCGGCGCGCTGAAGGGCGCCATCTTCGCCGCCAACATCTATGAGAAGCTGGGCTTTGCCTGCGTTCCCAACGCAACCGAGAGCCGCCACGACATTATTCAGGCCGTGACGCTGGGCAGCCGCGAGGCCATGGTGGCCTTCTGCCGCGGCATTCAGGCTGCCGCCCCCGTGGACAGCTATGTTACCCCCGAGCCCTGGGCTATGCCCGGCTATGATTCCGACGTCATTATGGCAGCCGGAGCCTTCATTCAGGGCAGCTCCATCGAGCTTTCTGCTGATGGCCCCATCCGTGAGCCCTACGCCGTCTACTTCCAGGGCGGTCTCACCTGGTATCACGCAAAGCTGGGCATCCTCATGAGCCTGCAAAAATTAGTGGAGGCCGGCATTGTAAAGCTTCCCGAATGATCCAAAACTCCCTGCGAAAGCGGGGAGTTTTTCTATCGACACGCAGTACTTTTTCTGTTATACTGGCCTCATTAAGCGAAAGGAAATTCACGCTATGATGCACGATTTTTTACCCATCTCCCGCGCCGATATGGAGCGCCGGGGCTGGGAACAGTGTGATTTTGTATACGTCATCGGCGACGCCTATGTGGATCACCCCACCTTTGGTCATGCCATCATCTCCCGCGTGCTGGAAAGCGCGGGTTTCAAGGTGGGCATCATCGCCCAGCCGGACTGGAAAAATCCCGCCTCCATCAAGGCCCTTGGAGAGCCCCGTCTTGGCTTTCTGGTGATGGGCGGCAACATGGATTCCATGGTGAACCACTATTCCGTGTCCAAAAAGCGTCGCAAGCAGGATGCCTTTACACCTGGTGGTATCATGGGAAAACGACCGGATCACGCCGCCGTAGTCTACTGCAATCTCATCCGCCGCTCCTTCCCCCACAAGCCCATCGTGGTGGGCGGCATTGAAGCAAGCCTGCGCCGTCTTGCCCACTATGATTACTGGGGTGACGAGATGAAGCGCTCCCTCCTGCTGGATTCTCAGGCCGATCTGCTGCTCTATGGCATGGGTGAAAAGAGCATTGTGGAAGTGGCGGAAGCGCTGGACAGCGGCCTCCCCGTTTCCGACATCACCTATGTCCGCGGCTCTGTTTACAAGACCACCTCTCTGGAACATCTCTACGACCACCTGACCCTCCCCTCCTGGGAGGCTTTGAACGAAAACCGCCGCACCTACGCCGAGAGCTTCTACACCCAGTATTGCAACACCGATCCTTACGTTGCCAAGACGCTGGTGGAGCCTTATGAAAAAGACCGCTGCTATGTGGTGCAGAATCCCCCGCAGGAGCCTCTCACCACACCGGAGATGGACCGCATCTACGCCCTGCCCTATATGCGCACCTACCATCCTTCCTATGAAGCCGCAGGCGGCGTTCCCGCCATTGAGGAAGTAAAGTTCAGTCTTACCTCCAACCGCGGCTGTTTCGGCGGCTGCAGCTTCTGTGCCCTCACCTTCCATCAGGGCCGCATCATTCAGACCCGCAGCCATGAGGCCATTATCGAAGAGGCCAAGCAGGTCATCGCCGACCCCGATTTCAAGGGCTACATCCACGACGTGGGCGGCCCCACCGCTAATTTCCGCCACCCCAGCTGCCAAAAGCAGCTGACCAAGGGCGTCTGCCCCAACCGTCAGTGCCTCTTCCCCACCCCCTGCAAAAATCTGAAAGTCGACCATAAGGACTATCTCACACTGCTGCGCAAGCTCCGGGAGCTTCCCGGTGTGAAGAAGGTCTTTATCCGCAGCGGTATTCGCTTTGATTACCTCATGTGCGACAAGGACGATACCTTCTTGCGGGAAATGGTGGAGCACCACATCTCCGGTCAGCTGAAAGTGGCCCCCGAGCATATCGCAGACCCCGTGCTGGACATGATGGGCAAGCCTCATAATGAGGTCTACCAGCGCTTCATCACAAAATATACCCGCCTGAATGAGAAAATGGGCAAGAAACAGTTTGTGGTGCCCTATCTCATGAGCAGTCACCCCGGTTCCACCATGCACGAGGCCATTGCTCTGGCAGAATATCTACGGGATCTTGGCTATATGCCCGAGCAGGTGCAGGATTTCTACCCCACCCCCTCTACTATTTCCACAGTGATGTACTATACCGGCCTCGATCCCCGCACCATGAAACCGGTTTATGTTTGCACCAACCCCCACGAAAAGGCCATGCAGCGGGCGCTGATCCAGTACCGCAATCCCAAGAACTATTATCTGGTAAAAGAAGCACTGGAAAAGGCTGACCGGCAAGATCTCATCGGTTTCGAGAAGCATTGCCTCATTCGCCCCTATCCCCCCGGACACCAGCCTTCCTACAGCGCCCACCGGGATACCAAAAAGGGCGAAAAGGACGGCAAAACCGCCGCAAGAGGAAAAGGCGGCAAATCCGCTTCCAAGGGCGCAAAGCCCATAAAGAGCGTGAAGGCGGCGGAAAAGCCCTCTAAGCCCGCCAAGCGGGGCGCTGGATGGGCCAAGCCCAAGGCGGCAAAAGGCGGCAAGCCCAACTCCCGCAAAAAGTGATCCCGTAACAACTTCATAAATGCTTCGGCTTTTGTGGCGGTCATGCGACTCCCCAAGTGGAACACATGACATTCCAGCTGAACAAGAGAACCGGGTGGGAATCCCGGACACGGTCTCCTCCTTCGGAGGGGCTGTACTGTATGCATAAAGTCTATCCTTTTTCTGCGAAAGCAGGTCACTGGCGCAAGCTGGGAAGGCAAAGGACAGGCGTTGGTACTTCTTGTGCCTGAATATGTAAGTCAGGAGACCTACAAAACCGCTTTGCTCTGCGATTCTTCGCAGGGCTTTGCGGTGATGCCAGAAATAGACGCGGCAGAAATGATTTCTGCCGCGTTTTATTTGAAAATGCATTTATAAAAAGGAGTAGACACCATGAAAAAAAATCTGATTCCCGCCATCGCTCTGGTACTGGCTGCAGCCCTGCTCTTCGGCGTGTGGTACATCACCCGCCCCAACACTCAGGAGGGTGCAAAGGCCCTGACAGTGGAAGTGATCCATAAGAACGGAGAGACCAAGCGTTTCGATTTCCGCACCGATGCTGAATTTCTCTCAGATGCCCTTTTGGAGCAGCAGATCGTAGCAGATAACCAAACTGCTTACGGTCTCTATATCCTCACAGCCGACGGCGAATCTGCAAATGAAGCCGATCAGGAGTGGTGGTGCATCACCAAAGGCGGTGAGAGTCTCATGACCGGGGCCAGCGAAACTCCGGTTGCCGACGGCGACATATATGAACTGACCTTTACCGTGGGCTATGGGTACTAAAACGCTGTCCGCACGGGAGATCGTGCTTTACGCCCTTTTGGGGGCGGTGATGTACGCAGGAAAAATGGCTTTTGCATTCCTTCCCAACATTGAACCGGTCAGTCTGCTTTTGATCCTCTACACGCTGGTGCTTGGGCGAAAAGCCCTCTGGCCCATTTACGTGTATGTTGCTCTGGAATGGGTGACATGGGGCTTCAGCACATGGAGCATCAACTATCTCTATGTCTGGCTGATCCTCTATGGGTTGACCCGCTTATGCCGGAAGATGACTTCTCCGTTCCACTGGGCTATTCTGGCAGGGGCCTTCGGCCTTTGCTTCGGCCTTCTCTGCGCGCCGGTCTACTTTTTTATCGGCGGCTGGGGCTACGCCCTGAGCTGGTGGATCTCCGGCATCCCCTATGACCTGCTTCATTGTGCGGGGAATTTCACCATGACACTGGTGCTGTTTACCCCCTGTTTGAAGATCCTTCAAAAACTCCACGCACAGATATAAAAAAGAAGTGCTGTGGCACTTCTTTTTTATATCTGCCAAAGAGAGAGATACCACTGCAAAATTGGCTGACCGAAAAAGATCGCCGCTGCCGCGCCGGTACAAAGGAAGGGGCCGAAGGCAAACTGGTCCTTCCGCCCCGCCTTCTTTTTCCGAAGCAGCATCACCGCGTAAAGGCCGCCGCTCACAACGCCGAAAAAGGCCGCAAGCAAAGTGTTCTTCCACCCAAGATATGCGCCCAGAGCAAACATCAGCTTGATGTCGCCCCCGCCAAATCCGCCGGGAACGATCATCGCCAGAGCAAACATAGGAGCGCTCACGCAAAGGCAGCCGATCAGCCGCTCCATCAGCGTGATTTCCGGGAAGAGCCACAGGGAAAGCGCCGCGCATCCAAGGATCATCACATGAAACCTATCGTAGATCTCCATGGTGTCCCAGTCCATCAGTGCCACCACCGTGAGAATAAACAGCAGCGCGAAGGACAGCAGCGCCCGGCCTGTCATCAGCCCAAAATGCACATTGCAGGCAAGAAACAGTACGCCGCCCAGAACCTCTACCCAGAAATCCCGCACCGGGATTTTCGCTCCGCAGCCGTAGCATTTGCCCCGCAGCGCCAGAAAGCTGAAGCAGGGCACCAGCTCCCACGCCGTCAGCACCCGTCCGCAGACAGGACAATGGCTCCGCCCGTGGACCAGGGATTCTTTGCGGGGCGTGCGCCAGACCACCACATTCAAAAAGCTGAAAAAGCAGGCACCGATCAAAAAAAGCAGCGCCCCTATAAAAGCAAGGATCAGATAAAGCATGACCGTTCTCCTATGATCAGATTACCTCAACTATAGCACGCTTTTCCCGCCTGTGCAAGCTGCCCTCCGCCACGAACAAACCATGAAGAAACTTTAAACTTTTCTCCCACCGCTGCCGAAAAGGTATACAGAAGCAGGGAAAGATGATATACTTTCCCCACCTCTCAGGAAAGGAGGCTTTCTATGGATTTTTTCAACACTCCTCTTTCAGCACTGACTGCATGGCTGGACCGTTTTCCGCACCTCGGGTATGGTTACACTGCATTTGTGCGGTTTTTATTCCCGATCCTGGCATTTTTGATTTTGTTTCGGGCCATTCGCTCCCTTTTAAGCATCCCTCATACGCCGGAGGTTTGGGCGCAGCTGAGCCTTCCCAACGGCTCGGCCATTCCCTTGAATCACTGGGAAAACATTATCGGCCGTGCATCCTCTGCAGATGTTCACCTCACCTACCCCAGCATCTCCCGTCAGCACGCGGCGCTTTGCCGGGGAGAACAGGATGAGTGGACCGTTTATGACCTCGCTTCTAAAGGCGGTACCTTTGTCAACGGTGAAGAAGTGAAGGACTCCGCTCCCGTCCGCCTCGGAGACACCATCACCCTGGGCGGCGTGGATCTCATTTTCCTGCCTCAGACCATAGCAGAGCAGGAGGAGATGGATCTTCGGCGGCAGGCAGAGCGTCCCACTGCCATCTGGCCCTCTTTTTTCTGGCTCACCATTTTTCAGGTGCTTACCTGCCTGCAGCTCATCGCCTCGCTGGGGGAGAAAACTACTCCTGCCGTACCGCTGGCCTTTTTCGGTCTTACAGCGGTGATGTGGGGCTATTTCATCGTCTTGCGCATGAGCCGCTGCGTGGGCTTTGAGATGGAGACCATCGCTTTCTTCCTCTCCACCCTCTCCCTCGCGGTAACTGCCTCCAGCGCACAGGGAAGTCTTATTAAACAGCTTCTGGCCATCATACTGGGGTTGTGCCTGTTTCTGATTCTCGGCATTTTCCTGCGGGATCTGGAACGGGTGCAGAAAAACCGCTGGCGCATGGCAGCCCTTGCCATCGGCCTTCTTGGCGTCACGCTGGTTCTGGGCAATGCCAAATACGGCGCTGTGAACTGGATCAGCATCGGCCCATTCTCCTTCCAGCCCTCGGAGATCGCCAAGATCTGCTACATTTTTGCCGGTGCTGCCACACTGGAGCGTCTGTTTCATAAGAGAAATATCTACCTGTTTATTCTGCTTACCGGCGTTTGCATCGGTCTTCTGGGACTGATGAGCGATTTTGGCACCGCCGCCATTTTTTTCGTCACCTTCCTCGTCATCGCCTATCTCCGCTCCGGCGACTGGGCCACCCTTTCTCTCATCTGCGGCGGCGCAGTCTTCGGCGCCGGCATCATCGTGACCTTCAAGCCCTACATTCTCAGCCGCTTTGCCTCCTGGGGTCACGCCTGGGAAGCAGCTTCCTCCACCGGTTACCAGCAGACCCGCACCATGTCTGCAGCCGCCTCCGGCGGTCTTGTGGGTATGGGTGCGGGA
>JAFQRI010000065.1 GCA_017410185.1 Oscillibacter sp.
CGACGGCATTGAGGAAATCGATGAGGAGATCACCGAGATCACCGAGTCTGACCTCATGGTGGAGAAGAAGGCCAGCGTCGAGAGCGTGAAGGTCGGCGATTCGTTCGCATACACCATCACCGTCAAGTCCACCGGCAGCGCTGCGGCTGAGAATGTCGTTGTGCGCGACAGCCTCCCCGAGAGCGTCGAGCTTGCCGATGGCAGCGGAGAGCGCGAACTGGAGTGGAATCTTGGCACCATGGCTCCCGGCACCGAGAAGGTCATCACCATTGAAGTCATCGCCAAGGCTGTCGGCAACATCAAGAACGTTGCCATCGTTACCTCCGATGAAGGTGTTGAGGAAACTGATGAGGAGATCACTAAGGTCACCAAGCCTGGCCTCTCCGTCGAGAAAACCGCCAGCGTCAAGTCTGTGAAGATCGGTGAGAAGTTCACCTACACCATCACCGTTGAGTCCATCGGCGACGCCGACGCTAAGAACGTGGTCGTGCGCGACAGCCTCCCCGAGGGCGTTGCTCTGGCTGACGGCAGCGGCAAGCGTGAGCTGGAGTGGAACCTCGGCTCCATGACTCCCGGCGCAGTCCGGTCTGTGACTGTTGAGGTCATCGCTGAGGCTGTTGGCACCGTCCGCAATGTGGCCGTTGTTACCGCAGACGGCGGCATCGAGGAGCAGGCTGAGGAGAACACCGCTGTTACCGAGCCGGATCGCTACGCACTGATTATCAACAAGCTGCTGGACGGCAACCGCGCATTCTACCACGATGAGGATGAGTTCATCTTCGAGATCACCGGCGAGGGTGTGAACGAGATGGTCTCCATCATCGGCGAGGGTGAGATCTCCCTCTCCCTGCTGCCCGGCACCTATACCGTTGCCGAGGTCGATGGCTACGACCAGGGCTACTATGAGGGAACCACCGTCAACGGTGAGGACGGCAGAGAGATCACCGTGGTTCTCGGCGAGGGCGGCGTGGAGGTCGAGTTCGTCAATGAGTATCACTACACCGGAGGAAATGATACTCCCGACGCTCCCGACACCCCTGACACTCCCGATACTCCTGATACCCCCGATCCTTCTTCCGGTTCCGTGGAGATCCCCGATGAGGAACTGCCCATGAGCGAGCTGCCCGAGGAGGAAGTGCCTCTGGCCGCCGTTCCCAAGACCGGCGAGGAGATGATCTACCGCATCATGGCTGCTGCTTCCGGCACTGCTCTGCTGGGTCTGGCTTTGACCGGGCGCAAGCGCAAGGAAGAGGAGCTGGGCTGAGATGCCCAAACTGACCGGGTCCGTTAAGGAGGCGGCAGTAAAAGCAAATGAACGATGGCGCCCCGACAGGTTTTTCCTGCCGGGGCGCCGGTATTTCTTTTTCCTGTTTTTGAAAGAAATATGGAAATTTGTAACTGGTTTTGTAACCGCCCCATGCTACACTCACAATAGAATATCAGCTTTTGCAAGGAGGGACTGGCATGAAAAAAACGATTCGGAAAGCCGCGGTGTGTATCTGTGCCTGCGTGTTTTTGGGCAGCAGCGCCATGGTGGGGTATCAGCACTACCAGTACCGCCTTGGAGAAACGATCTACAATGAGGCAGAAGCTCTTGCCGGTGTGCCGGATCTTGACGCCATAGAGGCAGCGCAGAAAGCGCCAGCTTCTGTTTTGACGCGTATAGAAGAACCGCAGGTACCGGCAGCGCAGATACCTGCGGAACAGGAAGAAACGCCAGAGGAAGCTACGGAGACGGTTTGGACCGATCCCTATGCCGATGCACTGGCCGCCATGGATTTTGCGGCGCTGCAGGAAGTCAACAGTGAGGTGCTGGGGTGGATCCTGATCTCCGGAACAGGGATATCCTATCCGCTTTTGCAGGCAGAAGACAATGAGAAGTACCTCAACACTACCTGGCGAGGCAGCCGCAGCAGTGTGGGCGCCATCTTTATGGAGTGCCGCAACAGCGCGGACCTCAGCGATGACAATACCATCATTTACGGGCACCGCCTTCGAAACGGAGCCATGTTTGGCTCTTTGAAGAACTATGCGAACCAAAGCTACTGGATCCAGCATCCCGATATTTACATTACGGATGAAGAGGGCTGCAAAACCTATACCATTTTTGCAGCCTATGAGGCAGGTGTCAGTGATGAGACCTTCCGACTCTCCTTTACAAAGGAAGGGATAAAGCAGGAATTTCTGGATTTCTGCACGGCACAGTCCGTCATTGAGACCGGGATCGAACCAACGGAAAACGATAGGATTCTGACCCTCTCCACCTGTACCGGAAGGGGCTATGAGACCCGCTGGGTGGTGCAGGCGGTCCTGCGTTAAGTTCTTTCGCCGGAGGCGGCGGGCTCGAGGGGATGAACGCTGTAGCGGATATCCACCGGAGAGTGAGGATACTGGCGGAAGAAGGCTTGCATCAGCCGCTCGCAGACCATGCGGCTGTTTTCATAGTTGGCCTGAGGAAGCATCACAAGAAACTGAGATGCACAGCACTGGGTGACGATGTCTCCCTGGCGGAGATTTCCGATAATCAGCTGCTTGAGATTTTCCATGGCCCGGTCGAGGCTTCGACGGGCAAGGGATTTTCCGCGGCGTCCGGCAACAGTCAGCAGAGCGATGTGAATGCTGTCTCCGCTGCGGACGATGGCCCGGGCCTGCGCCTGATAGAGCATGCGGAAAAAGTCATACTCACAGAACATGGCACCCCTCGGAGCGGCTTCTTCCCGGAGCTGATCCCGGATGGTGCTGATGTGGGTGACACCGCTGTTATCAGAGCGGGTGGCCAGACGGTAAAGCGCGCGGGATTCATTGGAAGGCATTACGCCGAAATGGGAAAAAAGAAGCTCGCTCATCTCTTCGTAGGCAGAGACTGCGCCGGAGGAATCTCCCCCGGCGATCCGGCAGCGGATCAGATACTGATAGAGGGTCTCGCTGTAGGGCTCAATTTTCAATGCCGCATCGCAGAGGGAGGAAACATCCTCCCAGCGCTCTTCCTCCTCCAGCTGGGCAAGGGCGCTTTCTGCGGTTTCCAGATAAAGCCGATGGAAATAGGCGCAGAGGGGGATAGCCCAGCTCTCTGCGGAGAGCTTGGGGAGAAAGTCTCCGCCATAAAGCTCCAGAGCCTGCAGATGTACCGCCAGCCGCTCCCGGGGGTCGGAGAGCGTGACGGCTTTCTGGCACAGGACTTCAAATTCATACACATCTATGACGGTGGGGATATCAGGATTCCAGAGATAACCACCGTCCCGACGAATGATCAGAGCTTGCCCGGTGTCGTCTCCCAGCTGATTGAGCAGGGTGCGGGCACGGTAAAACATGGTTTTCAGTGCACCTGCCGGATTTGCCCGGTCTTCGCTTCTGGCCCAGAGCAGATCGATAATCTCCTCCTGCGAGGCGCTGGTGCGGCGGCAGATCAAGTAGGCCAGCAAGAGCCAGACCTTGCGCATCCGGTTGTCGGTATCGCTGATCTCACGGCCGTTCCATGCGATGGAAAAGCCGCCAAGCATACGAATATGTACGGGAGAATCTTTCAAAGAAAATACCTCCTCTCAGGGGGTTAAAATAACCTGTATTTTATTAAAAATATCATACTTTTGGCATATTTTCAAGAACTATGAAAATTTCCGGAAAGGAATGGTGCATGCATGAAAAGAAGAACGATTTTGATGCTGACGGCGACAGTGCTGCTGCTCGGGCTTTTGAGTGGCTGCGGAGAGCAAAGCACAGGCTATCTGCCCCCTGCTACGGAAGCAGTGGACACCGTGGATATTGAGGAGGAAGCCGTTGCTCTGGCGCAGCTGCCGCCTGCGCTGCCGGTGAGCGTATCTGCCCAGCAGGGTGAACTGGTGGAGCGGAACGAGCGCGCCGCCATCGACTATTCCCACACGGCGCAGGGGTACGTCATGGTTTATGTAGAGCGGGACAGCGGCAGGCGCTGGAAGGCGCAGGTCAAAGGCCCCACCACCACATATACCTACAATCTCACACCGCAGCTCTGGGCAGCATTTCCCTTTTCTGACGGTAACGGAGACTATCAGATCACGGTGTATGAGAATGTGAGCGGAAACAGCTATGCCGCAGTGCTCGCCCATACCTGCACCGTGACGCTGGAGAATGAATTTGCACCCTTCCTCCACGCCAACCAGTTTGTGGATTATGATGCCGCGCCCAACACTGTGGCCAAAGCGGCGGAACTGACGGCGCAGTCGCCGGACGCGCTGGCGAAGGTTGCCGCTATCTATGAGTATGTGGTAAAGGAAATGACCTATGACCGTGAGCTGGCTGCCACGGCAAAAAGCGGATATCTCCCGGTGCTGGACACGGTGCTGGAGAAAAAGAGCGGCATCTGTTTTGACTATGCCGCGCTGATGACCGGCATGCTCCGCAGTCAGGGCGTGCCCTGCAAGCTGGTGGTAGGCTACGCCGGAACAGTGTATCACGCATGGATCAGCGTGTGGACACAGGAGCACGGATGGGTGGACAGTGTGGTCTACTTCAACGGCTCCACGTGGCAGCGGATGGATCCCACCTTTGCCTCCAACGGCGGGAAGGATCCGGCGATTCTGCGCTATATTGGCGACGGATCCAATTACACAGCCAGATATTTCTACTGATGTGAAAAGACAAGAGAGGGGGGACAGGGATGCAGCCGAAAAAAATATCGGAGGAAGAGATCAGCGCCTTTTGCACAAGCCTTGCCCATCTTCTCCATGCGGGGCTGAGTGCGGCAGACGGGCTGGCTTTTCTGGCGCAGGATCAGGAGGAAGGGCCTCTCGGTGCGGTGCTGCAGAACCTTTCCCGCAGAGTGGACGCCGGTGAAAGCCTTGGAAAAGCGCTGAAAAATGAAGGCGTCTTTCCCGCCTATGTCTGCACGCTGGTGCTGGCAGGGGAAGCCACCGGAAACACGGAGGAAGCGCTCTTTTCCCTGGGGGACTACTATGAAAAGCAGGAGCGGCTGAAATGGCAGCTGAGAAATGCGGTGATGTCACCGCTGCTGCTGTTGGGGATTCTGGTTTTGGTGCTGGCAGTGATGCTGATATGGGTGCTGCCGATATTTGATGATGTTTACCGCCAGCTGGGCAGCTCTCTCGCCGGCATCGCGGGAGGTCTTCTGGCATTGGGCGGCCTTTTGCGGCAGGGATTGCCGGTGATCCTGACGCTGATGCTCCTTGGGAGCGGAGTGCTGGGGTGGCTGGTATTGTCTGAAGAGGCACGGAAAAAGGGATTGGCTGCTCTTGAGCGGAAACACAGGGGAATTTTGGCGCGGGTGAATGAGGCCCGTCTGGCGCAGGTGCTTGCAATGGCTCTGCGCAGCGGGCTGGACAGTGAGAGCGCCCTGCTTCTGGCAAGAGAGCTTGGTCTGCCCGGCACAGAATTTGAACGCCGCATCCAGGACTGCATTGCCCGGGTGAGCGGCTGCACAGCGCTGCCTCAGGCCCTGCGGGAGTGCGGGCTGCTGCAGGGTGGAGACGCCCGGCTGCTGGAAGCGGGATTTCGCGGGGGCTGTGCGGACACAGTGATGACAAAGCTTGCGGATCGGCTGCAGGAGAGCAGCGAGGCGCAGCTGGAGCGGCTGCTCAGCCGCATTGAGCCGGCGCTGGTGCTTACGGCCAGCCTTCTGGTGGGAACCGTGCTGCTGTGCGTGCTTTTGCCGCTGACCCGCATCATGTCTCTGATCGGGTGAGCGCTATGAAAAATAACAATGGAAAGAACAAGTGGATCCTTTCACTGCTGATTCTCGGTGCGGCACTGGCTGTGTTTTCCGCAGGCGTGCGGAATGTAACAGATACCGCGCGGGAAAAAGGCGGGGAGCATTTGGAACAGGTGCTGCGTCAGGCTGCGGTGGCCTGCTATGCTGCCGAGGGGATCTACCCGCCGGATGTGGCCTATCTGCAGGCTCATTACGGCGTACAGATCGATGAGAGCCGCTACGCGGTAGCCTATGAAGTGTTTGCAGACAATCTGATGCCCGGGATCACGGTTTTGGAGAGAACGCCATGAAAAACACCTTTGAGAAACGGCGGCACGCGGCGTCTTTCGCGGTGCTGGCGGTGTACACCATATTTGCAGTTTGCATTTTGTGCGTGCTGCTCTCCGGAGCGGGAGTATACCGCCGACTTGTGCAGCAGGGAGAGGAAGCCTATGCCCGGCGCACCTGTGCCCAGTATGTTTCCACAAAGGTGCGCCGCAGTGTCGGCGGAGACAGCATTTCCACGGAACGCTTCGGGGCTGTACAGGCGCTTTTGCTTTATGAGCAGATCGACGGAGAGACCTATGTGACCCGAGTCTATTGTTATGACGGCTGGCTGATGGAACTGTTCTCCATGAGCGAGGGGGACTTCTCTCCGGAGGACGGCGAGCGGCTGGTGCAGGCAATGGCTATGGAGCTGCAGCTGGAAGACGGTCTTCTCAGTGTTCGGATCGTGGATGCCTTCGGCGGAGAGTCCTGCCTGAAGTTTGCCCTGCGCAGCGGGGAGGAGGTGCGTGAATGAGAAGCAGAGCATCGCTGCCGCTGCTGGAAAAGGCGGTCATGGTGATGGTATTTGCCCTTTCGGCCGCTCTGTGCCTGAAAGTGTTTCTCTGGAGCGAGCGGATCTCGAAGGAGAACGCCGCCCGGGACGGGGCCGTACTCTGTGCTCAGACGGCCGCAGAGCTTGTAAAGCATGAAAAAGGGGATTTTCTCCGTGTGTCGGAGCATGCCGGGCATTGGGACGGAGCGCTCTGGGGCGTCGGCTACGATGAGCAGTGGAATGCAGTGAAAGGGGAGGGAGCATATCAGCTCCTCGTTACTCCCGAAAAAAGCGATCCCTATCTGGGGGAGGCACTGGTTCTGGTGAAAACGGCGGAGGGGAAGGAACTCTTTTCCCTAACTGTTGCATGGCAGGAGGAGAAGTGAAATGGGACGAAAGGAACTTTCTCTGCCAACGGTGGGCGTCAGTTCTTTGCTGACTGTATTTTCCGTTTTGTGTATCGTGATGTTTGCGGTGTTGAGCATTTCCACCGTCCAGTCTCAAAGAGAGCTTTCCATGGTTTCTGCTGAGATGGTGGCGGGATATTATAACGCCGACGCCCAGGCAGAAGAGCTTCTGGCGCGTCTGCGCAGCGGTGAAATGCCGGCAGGCGTAAAGGAAGAGGCAGGTGTTTATACGTATTCCTGCGCCGTTTCCGAGACACTTTCGCTGGAGGTGGAAGTGATACTGGAGGGAGCGGATTACAGCATTTCGCGCTGGCAGATGGTGTCCGCAGCCGAGTGGAGCAGCGATGATTCCCTGCAGGTCTGGAGCGGACAATAAAAAAGGGAGGAAGCACAGATGAGTGAATTGATGCAGTATTTGGAGCGGGCAGTAAAAGACGGGGCTTCGGATCTGTTTCTGGTGGCTGGCGGCCCGGCCTGTGAAAAACTGGACGGCAGTCTCCACCCTATCGGCACGGAAAAGCTGATGCCGGAGCGCACGGAAAAGCTGCTACGGGAGATTTATGGGTTTGCCGGCCGGGTCATGGAGGAAAATCTTGCAAAAGGAGACGACGATTTCTCCTTCTCAATCTCCGGTTTTTCCCGCTTCCGCGTCAGCGCATACCGCCAGCGGGGATCCTATGCGGCAGTGATCCGGGTGGTGCCCTTTGAGATCCCTTCCTGGGAGAAAAACGGGATCCCTCCGAGCGTGATGGAGCTTTCCGATCTTACTTCCGGAATGGTTCTGTTCACGGGCACGGCAGGCAGCGGAAAGTCCACCACACAGGCCTGCATCATAGACCGTATCAACAAGACCCGGGCCTGTCACATTGTGACGCTGGAAGACCCCATTGAGTATCTCCACCGCAACTGTCTGAGCATCGTCAGCCAGCGGCAGATCTTTGAAGATACGGGAGATTATCATGTGGCGCTGCGGGCATGTCTCCGTCAGGCGCCGGATGTGATTCAGCTGGGAGAGATGCGGGATCTGGAAACCATCCGCACGGCCATTACCGCGGCAGAAACGGGGCATCTGGTGTTTGCAACCCTTCATACCCACGGGGCGGTGAACAGCATTGACCGTGTCATCGATATTTTCCCTCCCGATCAGCAGAATCAGATCCGTCTGCAGCTGAGCATGGTGCTCCATACGGTGGTTTCCCAGCAGCTGCTCTCCGGCATTGACGGAGAGATGGTTCCTGCTTTTGAGATCCTTCGTGTCAACAGCGCCGTGCGCAGTATGATCCGCGACGGCAAGAACTATCAGATCCCAAGCGCCATTGCTGCCGGCGGCGAGGAAGGGATGGTAGCCATGGATCAGGCGATTTTGGAGCTTTATCAAAAGGGAAAGATCACCCTGAAAACCGCACTGGACCACGCGGACAATCCTGCCCAGCTCCACCGCCGTCTTGGGTGAGAGTGTGTCCAATCTGTGTTCTTTGGTGGGGCCAGGCTTTGCGCCTGGCCTTAACTGTTGGAAAGCGAGTGTTTCGTTGGCGGCGTTTTTGTGGGATTCCATCGTAAAAATTTTCGCAGTTGCATTTAAGGACAGGAAGATATAACATATAAACTGCAATAGAAGGGACTTCTGCTTCCTGTGCGTGCTGCGGCGAGGAAAACAGAACGTCCGGAACAGAGTTATAAGAATAAATACTTTTGTGAAGGAGTGCTTTTTATATGAACCATGTAAAAATCATCCGTTGCGCTACTGCTGAGGAAGTGGGCAAGCGCGCCGCTGACATGTATACCGTCCTGCTGCAGGAAAAGCCTGCATGCCTTCTGGGTCTTGCCACCGGCTCCACCCCCCTGCCCCTCTACCGTGAGCTGGTGCGCCGCTGCGAGGCCGGTGAGCTGGATTTCTCCCGCTTCCATCCTGCAGTTCCATCCCGATGTTACCGTCATCGCCGATGAAGCTGCCCTGAGCCTGATCTGAAAGCCATGAGAGAATATAGAGTGACAAAAATTTCCGGTGCGCCGGAATGGGAGCATATTCCCACCGTGGCAGTGGACAATATTATGTGGACGGAGGACTTTGGCATTTCCATGACCGCCCGCATCGCCTATGACGAAACTGCCATCTATGTCTGGCAGCGTGCCGTGGAGAAGAACATCCGCGCCGAGCTGACAGAGCTTCTCGCCCATGTCTGCGAGGACAGCTGCATGGAGTTTTTCCTCTCCCCCTGTCCCGCTGACGGACGCTACCTCAATTTTGAGGTAAATCCCAACGGCTGCCTCCATCTGGGCTTCGGCCACGGCCGGCATGATTCCATGCGTCTGCTGCCCAAAAAGGCAGACGAGCGCTTTCGCATTGCCGCCGCGCGGACGGAGGACGGCTGGGAGCTGACTTACCGCATCCCTCTGGAGTTTCTGCGCTGCTTCTATCCCGAGCTGAAGCTGGAAGCAGGGGTAGAGATGACTGCCAACTGCTATAAGTGCGGCGACTGCACGGAGCACCCCCACTTCCTTGCTTGGAATCCCCCTACCTCTGAAACACCTGACTTCCACAGGCCGCAGGACTTCGGCAAGCTGATCTTTGCATAAAAATGCGCCCTCATCGCCGCGGACAAAACATCTCCGCGGAGATTTTGGGGCCGAAAAACGGGTGAAAGCATGGGCTTTCCACCCCTTGGAGGAAGAAAATGGAGTTGGGTTTCGCGTTCTTTTTTAACAGCATCCTGCTTGGCATCGGCCTTGCCATGGATGCCTTTTCCGTGTCGCTGGCAAATGGCCTTCACGAGCCGCATATGAGCCGCCGAAAGCTTTGCGGCGTGGCGGGGGTGTTTGCCTTTTTTCAGGCGCTGATGCCTATGGCGGGCGCGGGTTCTTCGAAAACAGACGGCTCCGAAACAGGTTCTTCCGGCATGGAAATTTCCTGGGGCAAAAGGGTCTCGATCACCTCTGTGGTGGGCAGGGGCAGTTCATCGCTCTCCGGCGTGGAGACCGATGCGGCAGGAACCTCTGCGGCGGGCTGAAACACGGCGTCTGCCGGCTCTGTGTCTGCGTCCCGCCCGAAAAGCAGAAACCAGCTTCCTGCCGCCACGGCCACAAGA
>JAFQRI010000066.1 GCA_017410185.1 Oscillibacter sp.
CAGATCGATGGCCTTGTCGGGCAGGAAGCGGTCGGTGATATAGCGGTTGGACAGGGTGGCCGCGGCAATGATGGCGCCATCCTGGATCTTCACGCCGTGGTAAACCTCGTAGCGCTCTTTCAGGCCGCGGAGAATGGCGATGGCATCTTCCACCGAGGGTTCGTTTACCAGCACGGGTTGGAAGCGGCGCTCCAGCGCGGCGTCCTTTTCGATGTACTGGCGGTACTCGTTCAGGGTGGTGGCGCCGATGCAGTGGAGCTCGCCCCGGGCCAGCATGGGCTTGAGAAGGTTGCCCGCATCCATGCTGCCCTCGGTCTTACCGGCCCCCACAATGGTATGCAGCTCATCAATGAAGAGGATGATACGGCCTTCGGACTTTCGTACCTGCTCCAAAACCGCCTTGAGCCGCTCTTCAAACTCACCCCGGTACTTGGCTCCGGCAATGAGGGCGCCCATATCCAGAGAGAAGATGGTCTTGTCCTTCAATCCCTCCGGCACATCTCCCCGGACGATCCGCTGGGCAAGCCCCTCGGCAATGGCGGTCTTGCCAACACCGGGCTCGCCGATGAGAACAGGGTTGTTTTTAGTCTTGCGGGAGAGGATGCGGATCACATTGCGGATCTCGCTGTCCCGCCCGATGACGGGGTCCAGCTCCATCTCCCGGGCGCGGCGCACAAGATCCGTACCATACTTCTGCAAGGCGTCATAGGTGTCCTCGGGGTTATCCGAACTGACAGGGCTGGTTTTCACCTTGCTCAGTTCTCCGGAAAAGGCAGCGCGGGTGATGCCGTGATCCTGCAGAAGCCTTTTGAGCTCGGAAGACCCTTCACCGAAAACAGCCAGCATCAGATGCTCCACACTTACATATTCATCATGGAGCTTTTCAGCAGTCTTCTCAGCTGTGGTAATAAGTCTTTCCGTCTCGGGAGAGGCGTAAACCTCCCCCCGCCCGCCGGTGACCCGGGGGAGACGGCGGATCAGGGCCATGGTCTCTCTCTTCAGTGCGCCAAGATCCACCCCCATGCGGGCAAAAATGGAGGGGATCAGCCCCTCCTCCTGATCCAGAAGGGCACAAAAAAGGTGCTCGGGAGTCAGATACTGGTTGCTCTGGTCCTGCGCGAGGGTCTGGGCGGCACGGAAGGCCTCCAGGGTTTTACGGGTATACTTTTCTGCGTTCATGGAAGTTCCTCCTTATGTTTATTCGCCCCCTATTATAGCCGGAAAATTAGCACTGTCAACATGAGAGTGCTAAAATTTACAATTATTTCAAATTCACCTTCTCGCCCATAAAAGAGCAGGGGATTGCAATTTTTCCCTAACAGGATTACAATAGAAGAAAATTTCCCGGAAAGGATCCCTTTTATGAACCGAATCCATGTATCCTATCCTCTTTCCGTCAGCGATTTTCGCCGCGCCAGTTACTATGGCCTTGCGCTGCGAAACCACAAAATGATCCGCCCCATCCTGCTGATGGTGGGCTTTGCCGCCACGGCAGCTGTTTCCACCGCGCTGTGGGGCTGGGATGGGGGCGCGAAGCTGGCCGCCGCATTAGGCGTTGTCTGCGCCATCTGGCTGCTGACTTTGTTTGCCGGAGAGGAGCGAAACATCCGCCGTTACATCAAGCAGCCCGACACCATGATCGGCTGTGAATATCACATGACATTGGAATCCCACCGCATAGAGATCCGGGTCCCGGAGCGCAATGTCAACTATTCCGTAAAGATCAACGACCTCGCCGCCGTATTTGAACTCAGCGGCCAGTTTTTGATCTACACCTCCGTGCAGGATGCCTACATCCTGCCCTTCCGGGTGCTGAGCAAGGAACAGATCGACGAGCTGAAGGAGACCTTCCGCCGCCATCTGGGTGACCGGTTCACTGAAAACAAAGGCCTTTCCCGCAAGAAAAAGAAGGCATAAAAAATCTCCCGGACTTTCGTCCGGGAGATTTTCTGTTTTATCAGCCATTGTATGTGCGCAGGGCGTAGATAATGGCACAAACCGTGACTACCGCGCCCCAAAAAGCGAAGGTCACGCCCACAAGGGGAGCAAGATGCATTCCCGTTGCCAGCACATAACCAAAAACCGCCACGACGGGCACTGTGAACCACGGGAGCCCCAGCTTTACCCCCAGAAACCCGCTAAGCACGCCTACAAGGGGGTAGCCTACAACGGCAGCCGCCAGAAAATACAGCATCTCACTGCCGCCTGCGCCCCGGGCATGGGGCATCCGCCACGCAAGCACCAACACTGCCGCCAGCACCAGCGGCAAAGCAAAGCCCAATACCGACCAAAGCTGTTTACGTTTCATAGCGACCTCCTTTTCACAAAACGGTGGGGTTTCTATTCTCCTTCTACTCTATTTATGTAACCATACGGGAATTTGTGACGAATTTTTTGAAAGGGAAGGGGTCTTTTCCCTTTACATCTTCTTGATTATAGTAAACATGATTTTTTCTGTTTCTTCATCACATTTTGATGACAAAAATAATACAACTTTGTTACCGTTTCCGAAAAGGCAGAAGACCGGTCCCGCCGACCGGTCTTCTGCCTTTTACAAATCCAATGGTTTTTCAAGGGGTTATCCCAAAGCGAACGCTGCTTTGCAAAAGCAGCCTTCTTCGTTCACATTTTGTGGAAAATTACTTCTCACCGCAGCCGCAGCTGCAGCCACCGGAGGAAGAGCACTTGCCGCCGGAAGGGCAGCCAATGCACTTGGCTCCGTTTTTCTTTTCCTTGTAAACATACCAGCTCGCGGCACCTACAATGACCAGCACCACCAGCACAATCACAATATCGGTCATAGTTTACTTCTTTCCGCCGAGGCTGTACTCGGCATTCATCGTACGGTTGGTCTTTCTGATGAGAGAAATGATCACTGCAACAATGGCGATCACGACCACCAGACCAGGGAGGAACCCTGCGCCCAGAGTGCCCTCGGTGAGGAGGGTGCCGATCTGGTAGACAAGGTAAGCCACAGTGTAGCCGGTGGCAAACTGGAGGGCAACGCCGCCCCAGAACCACTCGCGGTCGTTGATCTCAGAGCGCATGGCGCCCAGAGCCGCGAAGCAGGGGGGTGTGAACAGGTTGAACATCAGGTAGGCAAGGGCGGCTACCTTGGTGAGGGCAAAAATGCCGGCGACCTCGGCGCCTGCGCCCTCCATGAGGGCCAGTTCCTCGGTGTCGATGAGGTTCTCAAGACCCACATAGCACACAGCCAGCGTACCGACGACGTTCTCCTTGGCAATAAAGCCGGTGACAGCAGCGGCCGCCAGCTGCCATGCCCCAGCACCGATGGGGATGAGCAAAACGGCGATGGGAGAAGCGATGGAAGCCAGAATGGACTCCTCTGCGGACTCGGCCACCCGGAAGCTCCAGGTGAAGGTCTGCATGATCTGAACAACGGTGTTGCAGATGAGGATGATGGTACCGGCCTTGACGATGTATGCCCAGCCCCGGGAGCACATGGAGGAGAAGGCCAGCTTCAAGGAGGGAACCTTGTACTCCGGCAGCTCAATAATGAAGAAAGACTTGCGGGACTTGTGCCCGGCGATCTTATTCACCAGCAGCGCGCCAAAGAAGATCAGGGCGATGCCCACAAAATACATCAGCGTACCTACCCAGGAGGCGTCACCGAAGAAAGCACCTGCAAACAGGGCGATGACAGGCAGCTTTGCTCCGCAGGGCATGAAGGGGGCCAGCATAGCGGTGGCTCTGCGCTCACGCTCGTTGCGGATGGTGCGGCAGGCCATAACGCCGGGGATGGCGCAGCCGGTGCCGATGACGAAGGGGATGACGGACTTTCCGGAAAGACCCACCTTCTTGAAGATGGGATCAAGCACCACAGTGGCGCGGGCCATGTAGCCGCAGTCCTCCAGCAGGGCGATGAGGAAATACATCACCATGACCAGCGGCAGGAAGCCGATGACAGCGCCCACACCGCCGATGATACCGTCCACCAGCAGCGCCTGCAGCAGGGGAGAGGCGTTTTCCACCATGCCGCCCACCATTTCCTGGAAGCCTTCGATCCAGCCCACCAGGGTGTCGGCAATAAAGGGACCCACCCAGGCCTGAGAGATCTGGAACACGAAGAACATGATGGCCGCGAAAATCAAAAGGCCGGCAACGGGGTTGGTCAGAACAGCGTCAATGCTGTCCTGCGCGTTCTTGTCCTTGGTGAATACCTTGCGGCTCTCCACCTCGGAGACGATCTTGTTGACAAACTCGAAGCGCTTGCGGTCAGCCGCCTCAACGGCAGCTTTGCTGGTCAGATCCACATCCCCCTGCACATAGGGAGCCTTCTGTTCCTTACCCTTGAGGGAAACCGCGGTCTTCACCACATCGCTCAGGCCATCGGCAGAGGTTGCGGTGGTCTTGACCACGGGGCAACCCAGCTTTACAGAGAGGGCGGCAGCGTCGATTTGAGTTTCCTTTTTCTTGTTGATGTCGCTCTTGTTCAGCGCCACAACCACGGGCACTCCCAGCTCCAGAAGCTGCGTGGTGAAAAAGAGGCTGCGGCTGAGGTTGGAAGCGTCCACAATGTTGATGATGGCATCGGGGCTTTCATTCTTGACGTAAGTACTGGTGATGCTCTCTTCCGAGGTAAAAGGAGACATGGAGTAAGCACCAGGCAGGTCTACCGCGATCAGATCTTCACTTCCGCTGTAATAATTCTTCTTGATGGGGAACTCTTTCTTTTCCACCGTAACACCGGCCCAGTTGCCCACCCGCTCTTTTCTGCCGGTAATGGCATTGTACAGCGTGGTCTTGCCGCTGTTGGGATTGCCTGCAAGCGCAATTCTCATGATTTTTCCTCCTATTTTACCGCCGCTCCGACGATTATTTACACAGTATCTTTAGTTAGCATATACTAACCGCAAAGGGAAAGAGAACTGCCAGAAGGTCTGGCAGTTTTTTACTCAAATCAAAATGGCCTCGGCCAGCTGATTGTCGATAGTATAGCGTCCGTCCTTGATGGACACAACACAAGCGCGTCTGAGATGAGAGACCACCGTGATGGGTTCACCGCTGTAGCAGCCAAGGGAGAAGAGGAAGGCATCCATCTCCTCATCATCCGTTTCCAAGCCCCGGATCCTATATTCCTTTCCAGTCTCCGCGTTCAGCAGTGTCATAACCTTCACCTCGCAGTTAGTTAGTTCTAACCTCAGCATAACGAGTTTAGCACGACTAACTCGCCTTGTCAATAGCAGTTGGAGGAAAATTTTGCCTCAGAGGGCAAAAGATCACCCCGAACCCAAAAGAGTTCGGGGTGATCTGAGGGTTACATCAAGCCTTTGCAGCAGCTTCAGCCTCAGCCTTGGCCTTCGCCTCAGCAGCGGCCTTGGCCTTCTCGGCCTGAGCCTTCTTGATGGCCTTGTACTTTTCCTTCTCCTCAGCGGTAGCCACGGGAGTGATGGCGTCGCGGGGGCAGACCTTGGTGCAGAGCTTGCAGCCGACGCACTTGTCATAGTCGATGACAGCAACGCCGTTCACCACATGGATGGCGTCCTTCTTGCACTCCTTCTGGCACAGGCCGCAGCCAATGCAGGAGTTGGAGCAGACAGTCATGGCAGCCTTGCCCTTATCCTGGTTCATGCACAGCACATGGACCTTCTTGGAAACGGGCACAGAGGTGATGATGCCGCGGGGGCAGGCCTTCATGCAGGCGCCGCAGTTGGTGCACTTCTCAGGGTCCACAACGGCGCAGCCGTTTTCACCGATGGAGATGGCGCCGAACTGGCAGGCAGCCACGCAGGAGCCAAAGCCCAGACAGCCAAAGTTGCACTCCAGAGGAGAGCCGGCGACCTTGGTGGCGGAGATGCAGTCCTGCACGCCGATGTACTCAAAGCGCTTCTTGGCGTTGGTGCCGCCGTTGCAGCGGACGAAAGCCACCTGACGCTCACCGGTGGGAGCAGCCATGCCCATGATCTCGGCGATGGCGGCAGCATTCTCGGGGCCGGCAGGGGCGCAGGCAGTAACAGGGGCATTGCCGGCCAGAATGGCGGCAGCGCAGCCGCCGCAGCCGGGGTAGCCGCAGCCACCGCAGTTGGCGCCGGCCAGATGGCTGAGGATGGCTTCCTCACGGGGGTCCTTCTGGACCTCAAAGATCTTGGATGCCACGGCCAGGATCGCGCCGAACACAGCGCCCAGCACACCCAGAACCACCACGGCATAAACAATGTTCATAATATCCATGCTTGTCTCCTCCTTACCAGACCTTCAGGCCGGAGAAGCCCATGAATGCCAGGGCCATAAGACCGGCGGTGACCAGAGCGATGGGGAAGCCTTCGAAGGACTTGGGATAGTCGGCGAAGACCAGACGCTCACGGATGCTGGCAAACAGCACGATGGCCAGCAGGAAGCCCAGGCCGCCGGTGATGCCGTAAGTTACGGATTCGATGAAACCGTAGCTATTCTGCACATTCAGCTGCGCTACACCCAGAACGGCGCAGTTGGTGGTAATGAGGGGCAGATACACACCCAGAGCGGTGTACAGGGCGGGCATGGCCTTCTGCAGGAACATCTCGATAAACTGCACCAGAGAGGCGATGACCAGGATGAAGGCCACGGTCTGCATATAGCCAAGGCCGAAAGGATCCAGAACGAATCTCTGCACAGCCCAGGTAATGGCAGAAGCCAGCGCCATAACGAAGGTAACGGCGATACCCATACCAACAGCGGTGTCCACCTTCTTGGAAACACCCAGGAAGGGGCAGATGCCCAGGAACTGGGAGAAGATGAAGTTGTTTGCGAGGATGGCGCTCAAAGAGATCGCCAAAAGTTCGTAGATCTGATCCATTTCTCTTCTCCTCCTTATTTCTTATTTCTGTTCAGTGCCCACTGCATGGCAGCGATCAGGCAGCCAAGCACCAGGAAGCCGCCCACGGGCAGAGTCAGCATCTTGATGCCGAACTCAGCAGGGATGATCTGGATGCCCTTGCCGTCAATGCCCAGCAGACCGCCGCCAAAGGTGCCGGCACCCAGCAGCTCGCGGATAATGCACATGATGAGCAGAACCACAGTGTAACCGATGCCCTGGAAGATACCGTCAAAGAAGGAGTCCACCACGCCGTTCTTGTAGGAGAAGCCCTCAGCACGGCCCAGGATGATGCAGTTAACGACGATCAAGGGGATAAACACGCCCAGAGAATCGGCCAGAGCGGGCACGAAAGCCTGGATCAGCAGATCCACCATGGTAACGAAACCGGCGATAACGACGATGAACATGGCGATACGGATCTTGTCGGGAACGATCTTGCGGATCAGGGAGATGATGATGTTGGAGAGGGTCAGGATGACCAGAACAGCCACGCCCATGCCCAGACCATTGAAGAAGGAGGTGGTAATGGCCATAGTAGAGCACATACCCAGCACCTGCACCAGAACGGGGTTCTGGGTCAGGAGGCCTTCCAGAAATTGCTTTTTACGGTTCATATTCGTTGCTCCTCCTTTCTCAGCCCAGAACGCCGGCAACAGCCAGGGCGGCATTGACGCCGCCGGTGACGCCGCGGCTGGAAACAGTAGCGCCGGAAACGGCATCCACATTGACACCCACAGCCAGAGTACCGTCAGCAGCGGACTTACCCTCGAACTGGCTCAGCATGCCGACACCGGCAGCGTTGGGCTCGTTGTCTGCCACCTTGGTGCCAATGCCGGAGGTCTCAGAGTGCTTGACAACGGCAACGCCGGTAACAGCACCTTCGCCGTCCACGCCCACCATCATTTCGATGGCGCCCTGAGAACCGGAAGCGCTGACCTTGATGGCGTAGCCTGCGGCAGCGCCGTTCACCTGAACCTCATAGACACTCTGCAGGGTTGCGCCGCCGGCAAGGCATGCAGCCTCCATCTCGGGGGTGTTCTCCAGCGCGTCGGAGAAGGTGGTTACATCGGGATCCGCCACAACGGCCTTCATGGCCTTGACGGTCTTTTCCCAGTTGATGGCTGCGATCTTATCCTTGGTGATGGCATTGACGCCGCCCAGCAGACCTGCCACGATCACGCAGGTGACGAACAGAGTCACCGTGAGCTTGATAATGTACTTGGGGTCCATATTGACCTTGGTCTTCTCGTTGCTCATTTGCCGCTCGCCTCCTTCTTATCGGATTTCACAGCACCGAAGCGGGTGGGCTTGGTGTACTTGTCGATCAGGGGAGTGCAGCAGTTCATCACCATGATGGAATAGCACACGCCCTCGTTGTAGGAACCAAAGTAACGGATGAACATCGTCAGAAGGCCGCAGCCGAGGCCGTAGACCAGCTGGCCCTTCTTAGTGACGGGGGAGGTGGCATAGTCGGTAGCCATGAAGATGGCACCCAGCATCAGACCACCGCCGAAGATGCTGTAGAGCATCCACTCCAGACCGCTGCCAGCCTTGGGGAAGAGGAAGCTCAGCACGGCCACGGTGCCGATGTAAGCCACGGGGGTCTGCCAGTTGATGACCTTGCGCCAGATCAGGTAGGCGCCGCCCAGCAGCAAAGCGATTGCGCTGACCTCGCCCATGGAGCCGCCGATCTTACCCATGAAGACGTCCACCACGCTGTAAACAGCATTGAGGCCCTCGATATCGCCGCCCTTGAGGTAGGCCATGGGGGTAGCAGCGGTGATGACATCCACATTGGAGCCGATGACGGCAGCCTTATTGGCGGCAGGGTCGATCCACTTGGTCATGGAGCCGGCGTAGCTGGCAACCAGCACGGCGCGGCCGCCCAGAGCGGGGTTGATGAAGTTCTTGCCAATGCCGCCGAAGAGCTGCTTGACAAAGATGATGGCGAAGAAGTCACCGATGAGGATGGCCCAGTAATCAATGGTCACGGGGCAGGTGAGGGCCAGCAGCATACCGGTAACGGCAGCAGACAGGTCACCCACGCTCTGGGGCTTCTTCAGCAGGAAACGGTACAGCCACTCGAAGAACATGCAGCCGATGACGGACACGGCGGTCAGAGTCAGTGCACGGAAACCAAACTGGACACAGGCAAAGATCAGCGCGGGAAGCATGGCGATGATCACGTCCAGCATGATGGAACGGGTGGTCTCACTGCCGCGGATGTGAGGGGAAGAGGTGGCAATGAGATTCAGCTTCTTATAATCAGTCATTTTGCGGCCTCCTTCTTCTCTTCTGCGGCCTTCTTGGCTTCGGCAGCGGCCTTATCGGCGGCAGCCTTGTTCTTGACCAGCTGCTTGGCGGTCTTGAACATATGGGTCAGGTGCATGCGGGCGGGGCAGGTGTAGGCGCAGGCGCCGCACTCCATGCAGTCCATAATGTGGGCCTCGTTCAGCTCGTCCACCATGCCCTTTTCAGCATACTGGTACAGGAACAAAGGCTCAAGGTGCATGGGGCAGGCGGAAACGCACTTGCCGCAGCGGATGCACTGGGGATGAGCAACGGTCTGCTCCTCCTTGTCGGCGAAGGCCAGCATGGAGCCGGTGCCCTTACCAACGGGAATATCAAAGCTGTACTGAGCCATGCCCATCATGGGGCCGCCGGCGATGATCTTGAAGGTAGTCTCCTTCAGACCGCCGCACTCGTCAAACAGGCAGGAAACGGGGGTGCCGATAGGGCACTCCAGGTTCTTGGGCTCGATGACACCGCTGCCGGAAACGGTGACCACCTTGTTCACCACGGGCATGCCCTTGACAATGGCGCGGTAGATAGCACAGGTGGTATTGACGTTGAACACGGCGCAGCCAATGTTGCTGGGCAGGCCGCCGGGAGGCACCTGCTTGCCGGTCACAGCCTGGCACAGCTGCTTTTCACCGCCCTGGGGGTAGCGGC
>JAFQRI010000067.1 GCA_017410185.1 Oscillibacter sp.
CGTGAGCGCGTCCTCTTTGTGGATATCGAGGCGGGCTTCGGCCTTTTCGAGCAGCTCCGGCCAGGGCACGGCGGCCAGCGCCGGGGCAAGCTCGCCGCGGGCAAGCGATGCGCGAACGGCCGTCGCGCGGGAAAGCGCGGCGCTGCGCATCGCCGCGATGAGCTGGCCCCGCTCTGCGCCTCGGGGCAGCTGCTGGTCCTGATTGGGCGGCAGAAACAGTCCCGGCAGGGGCTGCGTCTCATCCCACAGCCGCAGCGTCACAGCGGTTCCCTCCTCGCCGCTATTATAAAACTCGATCACTGCTTCAGAGCCTTTCCCGCGCTCAAGCTGCAGCGAAACGCCGTATTCCCGGCTGAGGCGGCGCGCCAGCACCTCTCCGCCCCGGGGGACACTCAGCCACACATAGCGGTGGCGCAGGGCGAGCTCCGTCACCGTGCGCACCACCTCCGGGCTCAAAACCTCCGCCTGCACCGCTACCCTTGCCTCTGGGAGGGAAATATTCTTCTCCCGCAGCTGCTGTTCTGCCCAATCCGCCGCGATCTCCCAACGCAGCCGCACCGTACTTACCGGGAACACCCCTTCCTTTTCCAGTTCTTCCCGGTAAGGAAATTCCGATGGGAGCACCGCCTGGGTCACGCCTTTTTTCCGCAGAAACCTTCCCCACCGGCGGACCCGGACTCTTGTAGGAAGGACTCCCTGCTTCAGCGTCACCTTCAAAAAGGGGGCGGAGAGGATCTGTATCCGCTCCGCCGTGTTTTTCTTTCCCCATTCCAACAAACCATATACCATAAAAATCATCCTCCTGCCCCATGATATGGAGCAGAAGGATGGGTTATGCATTATGCGCTGCCGGAGAGGGTATAGCCGGAAAGATAGCCCTTTTGGGGCTGGGCGCCATGCTTGAGGGGATTGACGCGCACACCGTTTTCCGTGATCTCAAAGTGGAGGTGGGGTCCGGTGGAATTGCCAGTGGAGCCGGTGATGCCGATGACGTCACCCTGCTTTACCCGCTGGCCCACATTCACCTTGCGGCTGCTCATATGCCCGTAAAGGGTGGTGTTGCCGCTGCCGTGGGAAATGACCACATAGTTGCCATAGGACTTGGAATAGGTGGAAATGATCACCGTGCCGGCCTTGGCGGCGTAGATCTCAGAAGTATAGCCCACGCGGCCGATATCCGTGCCCTTGTGGTTGGTGGAACCGATGCCGCCGGGGGAAGTTCTTCCGCCCATGGTGGAGGTGATGTAGCGGCTGCTCACCGGCCAGATATAGCCGCCCTGAGTGGCGGGGTCCTGATTCTGCTGGGCGTAGATCTTGGAAAGACGCACTGCCTCCGCCAGAATGGCCTCCTCTTCCTTTGCCAGAGCATCCATCTCGGCTTTAGCCTCAGCGCTGTCGGCCCGCAGCTCCTGCATGAGGGCGTTGGCAGCGTCACGCTGCTTGTCCAGCTCCGTTTTCTGGGTCTGCAAAGTGGCCTTTATTTCCTCGGCCTCTGCCCGCTGACCCTCCAGCTCCTCCATTTTGGCCTTCACTTCTGCCTGAATGGTTTTGTAGTCGTTGATGACCCGCTGGTCATAGCGCATGATCTCATTGATGATATCCAGACGGGTCAGCAGGTCGGAAAAGCTGGTGGCGCGAAACAGCACTGACCAATAATCCACTTTTCCCTGCTTCTCCATGGAGCGCACCCGCTGGGAAAACAGCTCATACTGCTTTGCCTCTTCCTCCTGCGCCACCTGTAGCTCGCCTTCGCTGATGGTGATGAGCTCACCGTAGTGGACGATCTGATTTTCCGTGTTGGCGATCTCCGTGATGAGCACATTGATCTGGTCATCCAGCAGGGCCTTTTTTGCCGCGTGGTTCTTCAGCTCTGCAGAAAGGGCATTGATCTTTTTCTGGATCTCCTTCTGCTTGGCGTCCAGATCCTTGGCCTCGCTTTTGAGGGAATTGATCTGCTCCTGGGTCACCTTCTGCGCCGCCATAGCGGGAGAAAGCTCCACCGCGAAGAGGCAGACCACCATTGCCGCAGCAAGAATGCTGCGAAGCATCCGTCTCTTTCTCATAGGCACCTCACACCCGCAGGAACTTGCGGATGGCGGAAAGGCTTCCGCCCACGCCCATGAGCAATCCCGCAGCGCCGAATGCCACGGCCACCGGCATGCGCATCTCCTCAAAGGGGAGAATGGAGATCAGCTGCAGGGTATCATTTCTGGTAACACCTGTAGCCACCGCGGAGTATAGACCCCATTGGAGGAAGAACGCGATGGCCGCGCTGATCAGGCCCATCATAAAGCCCTCATACACAAAGGGCCAGCGGATAAAGCCGTTGGTGGCGCCCACCATGCGCATAATGGCGATCTCCTCACGGCGGTCAAAGGTGGTGAGGCGAACGGTGTTGGAGATGATGAAGACAGAGACGATAAAGAGAATCACGATCAGGGCCACGCACACAACGGTGGCCACATTGCGCACCGTGACAAAGCCGCCGGCCACTTCCTCATAGCCGTTGACGGACTCGATGCCCTCCACGCTCTTCACTCTTGCAATGGTTTCGGAAATATCTCCCAGATCCTTGATGCGGATGGCGAACCGATCCTGCAGGATATTGGGGTCCAGATCCTGAAAC
>JAFQRI010000068.1 GCA_017410185.1 Oscillibacter sp.
CCATCTTCCGCATCAACTTGTACAGCAGCATACGGCCGGTCTGGGATAGGGCTGTGGTAGTTTCGTCCACCACCAAAATCTTAGGTTTCCAGTACATGGCCATGGCAAACTCCACCAGCTTTCACAGCTGCAGATCCAGACGACTGGTGCGGATGGAAGCGTCAATTTCAATGCCCAGACTGTCCAGCAGCTCGGCTGTGGGGAGCATCGCCTCCAGATTCCGCCGGTGGACATTGGTCTGGACCTTCACGCGGAAACCGTTGTCCGCACACAGGCGGATGGCCCGCAGGGCGTCGGCCTCGGCCCCCCTGCGGTTTCTGAGCCAGTCATGGTGACCGATGCCGTCAAAGGAAATTTTGATCAGGGGGTCACAGCCCAGGGCCTTCATTCTGTCCAGCGCCGTCTGGTCGATGTAATAGCCGTTGGTGTTCAGCTCCTCCACATACATCCCCCGGCGATAGATCCCCTCCAATATCTCAAAAAAGTTCTTGTGGCACATGGGCTCGCCGCCGGTGATGGTAAACGCGTTGATGCCGCAGGCATAGGCTTCATCCAGCAGCCGTTCCGCCTCCTCCAGAGAAAACTCACTCATAAGGGGGGCGTTGTCGGCGGCGTTGAAGCAGTGGAGGCAGTTATAGTTGCACTTTCCTGTGATCATCCAGTTCATGGCGGGGAAATAGCGGTTGTCACAGTCCATTTTCTGCCATGCCGTGAGCTGCTTTTCCCCTTTGGCGCAGGGGCTGACCAGCCCTCTGCGCAGCAGAGAGCGCAAAAGGGAGCTTTCCTCAAGTTCCGTCTCCCCATCGCAGCGGGAGAGCAGCTCAAACTCCTCCCGCGTCAGCCGCTTGGCGTCCCGCATTTCCCGGATGTAGTAGGCGTAAGGCGTTCTCCACCAGGAGCGCAGGCCGATTCTTTCATTCAAAATACAATACATCGTTACCTCCTAAATCCGGTCTGTCCCGCAACGGGTCCCGAAGATCAGCCCAGCTTTTCTCTGAGCTTATTCAGGGCCTTTTTGTGGATGACCTTTGCATTGATGTAGGACATCTCCATCCGCTCCGCCACCTCGGTGAGCTTGTAGCCCTTGTAATAGTGGAGAATGATGAGATCCCGCTCCCGCTCCTTCAGTGTCATCAGGGCGTCGGCCAGCAGATCAAGGCGGTCATCCGCTTCCGGGGCAGCGAAGTCCTCAAGATCCATGTGATCGGCATATTCTGCCAGCACACGGCGGGAGCGGTAGTAGTCCACCACGGTGTTGTGGGTAATGGTATAGATCCATGTGGACAGGGAAGCCTTGTTTTCGTCAAAGCTGTCCCAGTTCTGATAGACCTTCACAAAGACCTGAGACACCAGATCCTCCGCCTCGTGGTGGTCGTTCACCTTGCCCCGGATATAGGCTGCCACCTTGTCCCGGTAGTCCAGATAAGCCTGCTCCCGGGTGTCAGTCACGGCGGTCATTGGATATTCTCCTGTTTGAGGATCACATGGATCACACCAGCCGTCTCCCCCGCCGCGCTGACCAGTTCCAGGTCATCGTCGGACAATGCCCGGCCATAGCGGCTGTCCACGTCGCCGATGATGGCGGAGAGCCTTTCATGATCCTCGAATTTCTGAAGGTCAAACATACGGCGCAGTTTCTTTTCCATAGCGTCCTCCTTGTTTTTATGCCTCAGTGATGGCGCCGACGGGAAAAAGCTCCATTCCCTCGAATCCGGAGGGGTCGCCCATGCCGTTCCCGTTGGCGCAGTTGGCTGTGTTGGTGATGCTGCTGCGCAGCATACTGCCGCTCATGACACCGCCGGAAACATTGCCCAGTACATCATCTTCCAGCTCCACGGGAGTATTTTTCTTCAATTCCCTGTTTTCCATGGTGTTTTCCTCCCCGTATTGTTTCTTTGCCTCTTTATACGAAGCAGGTGGTGAAAAGATATATGGGTTTTCAAAATATTTTCAAACATCCAGCCGCTGGCGCTCCACCAGATCGGCAAATCTGCCGCCTTTGGCGATAAGCTCTTCATAGGTGCCGTCCTCCACGATCTTGCCCTTTTCCAGATAGATGATCCGGTCGCACTGGCGGATGGTGGAAAGGCGGTGGGCAATGACGATGCGGGTGCATTTCAGCTTTTCAAGAGAGTCCGACACCGTCTTCTGGGTGATGTTGTCCAGCGCGGAGGTGGCCTCGTCAAACATCAGCACCCTGGGCTTGGGGGCGATGGCCCGGGCGATCATCAGCCGCTGGCGCTGGCCGCCGGAAATGCCGCCGCTGCCCTCGGAAATAATGGTATGCATCCCCATGGGCATGCGGCGGATATCCTCCGCGATGCCCGCCATCTCCGCAGCCTCCCACGCCTCATCCAGCGTCAGCTGCGGGGCGGAAATGGTGATGTTGGAGAAAATATCCCCCTGAAAGAGCTTGCCGTTTTGCATCACCACGCCGATCCTGCGGCGCAGGGATTTCAGGTCAATGGTGTTGAGGTCCTTGCCATTATAGTACACCGCGCCCTTCTGGGGCTTCTCAAAGCCCAGCAAGATCCGCATCAGGGTGGATTTGCCGCAGCCGGTGGCGCCCACGATGGCCAGATACTGCCCAGGCCGGATCTTCAAAGAGATATCGTCCAGCACGAGAGGCATATTTTCGTTATAGCGGAAGGAAACATTGCTCACCTCGATGGCGCCGCTGAGCCGGTCGATGACCTGCTTGCCCTCGGAGACCTCGGGAACCGCATCCAGAATGGGCTTTGCCATTTCCAGAATCGGCTTGAACTGGGCGATGGTGATGGCAATGCCGGCAACAGACATAAAAGCGCCGGAGACCATGCCGTAGGCGGTGTTGAAGGCGTAGTAATCCGCCACGCTGATGCCGCTGCGGGCCGCCATGTAGTACATAACGATCATGCCCGTCATGGAAATGGCAGAGCTGATGGCCGTATTGGCCCGCAGGAACATGGGGGGATGATACTGCAGCGACACCTGCTTTGTATACAGATCGGACCAGCGGGCAAAGGCCCGCTTCTCCGCGCCGGAAAGCTTGATCTTCTGAATACCGGTGATCAGCGCGTAGCTCATACCGCTCTCCTTCACGCTCAGCTCCATCTGCTGCTTGCTCACACGCATCTGGCAGAAGGTGGTGAAAAGGGAGAAGCCCACTGTCACCAAAATGATGACCAGTGCGGGGACCACCAGCGCAGGCGCGTAGGCAAAGATCTGGGTGATGTAAATGAGGGAAAAGAGAGAGGTCAGGCCGGTGCTGAGGACTGTGGACACCAGCATGGAGCAAAGGCTCTGCACATTCTCCGCGCGGCCCAGCAGCTCGCCGGAGCTGTATTCCTTGAAAAAGTCTGCCGGCAGGGACAAGATCCGCATCACCACCGCCGCCTGCACGGAAAGGTTCAGCTTCGTATTCACTCGGGCGGAGAACATACTGTTCACCGTTTGCAGCAGCATGGTGCTGACGGATACGCTCACCATAAACACCGTGAGGCCCAGCAGCATGGAAAGCTCCCCGCCGGGGACTACCACGCCAAAGAGCAGATTGTTGATCTTCGGCCCCAGCATACCCACCAGAGAGACCATGGCAGTGCCAAGAACGGTGAGGGCAAGGTCGGTCCGGTCAAAGCACTCCAGTATGTAGCGGGCAAGAGAGGCAATGGTCAGCTTTTTGAGGGGGAAGGGCTTGTAGAAGCAGATGGCCTCCTCCTCAAAAAGGCCCTCATTTCCGGAGCTCAGCTTCACCCATTTGCCTGTGGACACATCGAAATAGACATATCCAGTCAGCCCCCGGGGCAGAAAGGCCACAACGCTGCCGCCATCCTTCCTCCTGCCGAGGAAGGCGCCGATGGCATTTTTATACCATCCCCGCTCCAGGCGGACGTTCCGGCGCATGATGCCGTGAGGCCGCAGGAGATATTCCAGCCGGTCCTCCAGCGTTTTTACGGAATCCGGCACCTCACAGGCCTTGATCTTATAGTATTTCAATATCTCCGCAATGGCGCCCTGGGCTCTGGCCTCCTCGCCGGAATAGAGCATGGACATTCTGGAGCCCAGCACCGCATCCGCCATGCGGGTGAAGGACTCCTCCATCAGCGCATCATCACTTTGCTTTCGCTGTTTGATCTGTTCGTCAAACCAACCCACACGTCCACCTCCTCAATCGCTGGAAACCAGCTTTGTATAAAACCCGCCAAGGGCATAGAGCTCCTCATGGGTGCCCCGCTCCACCACATTTCCGTGGTCCAGCACGATGATCTCGTCACAGTCCCGGATGGTGGAAAGACGGTGGGCCACCACGATACAGGTGATGCCCCGGTCCTTGATGGACTTCACCACCTCATATTCCGTTCGGGCGTCCAGCGCGGAGGTGGCCTCGTCCAGAATGATGATGGTGGGGTCCTGAGCCAGCACACGGGCGATCTCGATCCGCTGGCGCTGGCCGCCGGAAAAGTCCTTGCCGCCCTCTGTGAGCTTATAGTTGTAGCCGCCCTCACGCTGCATGATATCCTCATGGAGCTGGGCGTCCCGGGCCGCCAGGATCATTTCAAAGTCCTCAATGGAGGGGTCCCACATTTTGATGTTATTGGCAATGGTATCCTCAAAGAGGATGATATCCTGATCCACCACAGCAAGAGAACCACGGAACACGTTCCGGTCGATCTTCGTCATGGGCTTGCCGTCAAACAATATCTCACCGCTCCAGGGCTGATACAGGCCGGAGATCAGCTTGGAGAGCGTGGATTTTCCACAGCCCGAGGCGCCCACAAAGGCCACCCGGCTGCCGGGACGCAGCGTAAGATTAAAGTCCCGGATCAGCGGCTCACCCAGACGGGAGTAGCCGAAGGTGACATTCCTCATCTCCACACTGCCGGAGAGCTTGCTGTATTCCTCATCCTCCTCTGCCGCTTCCGCACAGGCCGTATCAGAAGGATACCGCATCACATCCTCGATGCGCTCCATCTGGGTGCGCATTTCCTGCAGGGTCTGTCCGGCAGAGACCATCTGCCCGGCGGGAGCCATGAAGGAGCCGAGAAAGCCCTGAAAGGCCATGACCATACCAATGGTGAACTTCCCCTCCATCACCAGATACACACCCAGGATCAGCACTGCCGTATTGGTCAGGCTGGTGACGATCTGGGGAATGAGACCTAAATAGTTATCCACCTTGGCAAAGCGCACCTGCTGCAGATTCACACTGGCCTGATAGCCGGACCAGCGGGCAAAAAAGCCGTCTTCCGCGCCGCTGGCCTTGATGGTCTCGATCATCTCGATACCGGCAACGGTGGTGCTGGAGAGCTTGCCGGCGTCCCGCATCTGAACGCGGGTAACGTTGATCCGCTTTTGGGCAATGACCCGGGACATGGCGGCATTGACCACGATGGAGGTAAGACCCACCAGCGTCAGCATCACACTGTAGCGCAGCATGACCACCAGATAAAACACCATCATAAAGCTCTCGATCACAAGGGGCGCGAAGGTGCTCACCAGAGAAGCCGCAATGGAAGCGTTGGCGGATTTGCGCTGCTGGATATCACCGGCCATGCGCTGGGAGAAAAAGTCCATGGGAAGATGCAGCACCTTCCACATGAAGGTGGCGTTGCCCACCACGGCGATCTTGGCATTGATGCGGGCGGAATAGACGGTCTGCACAAGTCCCACAAACACCTGCAGCGCCGACATGGCGGCCAGCGCCCAGATGAAGGGCATCAGCCACTGGGGATTCTGACCGGTGAGGATACGGTCGAGAAAAATCCGGGAAAAGGCAGGGTTGATCAGGCCGATCAGGGAAGCGATCACCGTGGTGATCACGGTAAAGGCCACGGCCTCCCCCGTTCCCTGCATCCGCTGGCGGGCAAAGTCCAGCACGCTTTTGGGCTTTCCTCCCGGCTCAAAGGTCTCGGAGGGCTCAAACATCAGGCAGATGCCGGTGAAGGAGCGGTCAAAAACCTCCATGGGAACGCTGTAATTTCCCTTGGCAGGATCGTTCAGCACGGCCTTGTCGCCCTTGAAGCCGTTGAGCACCACGAAATGATTGAAATTCCAGTGGATGATACAGGGGAATTTTCCGTTCTTTTTCAGATCCTCCGGCTCAAAACGGTAGCCCTTTGCGGTAAGCCCGTAGCTGCGGGCAGCCCGAAGTACATTTTTGGCGTTGGAGCCGTCCCGGGAGACGCCGCAATCGGAGCGGACCTGCTCCAGCGGGATCCACTTTTCATAGTAGGCAAGGATCATCGTCAGCGATGCCGCGCCGCATTCCAGCGCCTCCATCTGCATGATCACAGGCACCTTTGCCACGCCGCTGCGCAAGGGCTGCTTGATGGTTTTCGCACTTTTTTCCATGGCGCACCTCAGTTCAGCACAAAGCTCATGGGAGAAACGCTTTCCACCACGATCTCCGCGCTGTAGATGCCGTCCTCCAGCGCGGCGTTTACCGCCGCGGGGAACACCCACTCCCCGCTTTGCAGCGCGCCCACATGACGGGTATACTCGTCAAAGGAAGCGTCCACCACCACAGGCTTTGCCTCCACAGTGCCAAGCGTGCAGTTCTTGCCGCCCACCTCCACCGGCATGCCTTCTTCCACCCGGGCAGCGTCCGCCTCGTGGATATAGGCGGTCACTGTGCCGTTTTCCGCCACAGCCGCCACGGTAATGGTGGTATCCAGATGGCCCACCACGCCCCAGACGCACACTCCCGCCAGCAAAAGCACAATGGCTGTCAGCACCATCCAGATCCCGGGGCTGGATACCTGTATGTAGGCATTCAAATCCTCCGGAGATGTTACCCGTTCCAGGCTCTTTTTACGAAAGATCTGTTCACTCATTTCATATCCCTCACGATCTGCATCCGCCGCAGCATGGCGCTTTCCGGCTTTATGCGAAAATGGTTACAAAAATTCAATATATTATAGCACATTTCTTTCTCTTTGAAAAGTATTCCCTTGCCGTTTCCTCGGCGGGATCCTGCACAAAACACGATTGACAGACGGCTGCACAGGTGCTAAAATAATGAAAATTTCATACTGCAGTTAAATGATAGAGGTGCAGTTGCCAAGAGTCACTTGTGTGGAAGGGGTCGCATCCCGTTGCATATTGTAAAAGGGGCCGCTGCCGAAGAAGGATGAGGCGAAGATCCTTCTGGTCAAACAAATAACATTTGCTTGACTGTCGCGAAAGCGGAGAGCTATGGATTAATTGTGATTTCCCTTCCGATCCCCCGGGGATCTTATGGAACTCATTTTCAAAACACGGCTGACCGTTCGTTAGGCGTGTTTTTTTGTTTTTCCCGCCCTTCAGGCGAATATTGATACTTGTCCGATATCCAATTACAGGAGGAACCAACCCATGTCCAAAACCGTGGTCAAATTTGGCGGAAGCTCCCTTGCTTCTGCCGCTCAGATAAAAAAGGCCGCCGCCATCATCCACGCCGATGACGCCCGCCGCTTTGTGGTGGTATCCGCCCCCGGCAAACGCGACAGCGCTGACACAAAGGTCACCGATCTTCTCTACCGCTGCTGCGATCTGGCCGCTGACGCGCTGAATTTCGACGAGCCGCTGGCGCTGATCCGTGAGCGTTTTTCCCAGATCGCCGCAGAGCTTGGGGTCACGCTGGATCTGGATGCGGAAATGGATGCCATCCGCGCCCATCTTCTCGCCGGTCCCCAGCGGGAATACATGGCAAGCCGGGGCGAATACCTGAACGCAAAGGTCATCTCCGCCTACCTGGGCTTTGATTTTCTGGACGCCGCAAGCTGCGTCGTCTTTCTGGATAACGGCGCCTTTGACGCCGAAACCACCCACCGCAAGCTCTCCGCTGCCATTGCCCACTCTGCCGGCGTTGTGATCCCCGGTTTCTACGGCGCCATGGCCGACGGCACCATCCGCACCTTCTCCCGGGGCGGAAGCGATGTTACCGGCGCCATCGTGGCCCGGGCCGCCGAATCGGACCTCTATGAGAACTGGACGGATGTATCCGGCATGCTGGCGGCAGACCCCCGCATCGTCTCCTCTCCCCGCAGCATTGACTACATCACCTATCAGGAGCTGCGGGAGCTTGCGTACATGGGCGCCTCCGTCATGCATGAAGACGCCGTCTTCCCCGTAAGAAAGGCCGGGATCCCCATCAACATCCGCAACACCAACGCCCCAGCCGATGCCGGCACCATGATCGTGCCCACTCTGCCTCAGGGCTACACGGGCCAGCGGGTCACCGGCATTGCAGGCAAAACGGGCTTCAGCAGTATTCATGTGGAAAAATCCATGATGAACGGTGAGGTGGGCTTCGGCGCCACACTGCTGCAGATCCTCGCTGCCCACGGTCTTCCCTTCGAGCATTGCCCCACCGGCATCGACACCATGTCCGTGGTGGTGAACACCGCCCACCTCGCCCCCGTGCGGGAGGCTGTTCTGTCGGAGATTGAAGAGCGGCTCCACCCGGATCTTCTCAAGGTGGAGGACGGCCTTGCCATGATCGCCGTCGTGGGTGAGGGCATGGTCTTCTCCAGAGGTACTGCCGCCGGTATCTTCAAGGCCATCTCTGACGCCGGCATCAACATCCGCATGATCGATCAGGGCTCCAGCGAGCTGAACATCATCATCGGCGTTCAGGAAGAGGACTATGCTCTGACCATCAACAGCATCTATCAAAGCGTGATCAAAACTGCTTAAGGAGAATTGCATATGAGAATTGGTATTTACGGATACGGCAATCTGGGCCGGGGCGTGGAATGTGCCATCGCCAAGAATCCGGATATGACACTGGCGGCTGTCTTTACCCGCCGTGATCCTGCCGCGCTGAAGATCGCCACGGCAGGCGTTCCCGTTGTGGCGGCAGAGGAGCTGGAGCAGTGGAAGGACAAGGTGGATGTGCTGATCCTCTGCGGCGGCAGCGCCACCGATCTTCCCCACATGACCCCTGCCTTTGCAAAGCTGTTCCACGTGGTGGATTCTTATGACAATCACTCCAGCATCCCCCGGCACTATGCCGCCGTGGATGCCGCCGCTGCTGCCTCCGGCCATGTGGCTCTCATCTCCTGTGGCTGGGACCCCGGCATGTTCTCTCTCAACCGCCTGTATTCCAACTGCATCCTCCCCGACGGCAGCGACTATACCTTCTGGGGCCGGGGCGTTTCTCAGGGCCACTCCGACGCCATCCGCCGCATCGAGGGCGTGCTGGACGCAAGACAGTACACCGTCCCCGTGGAGGAGGCTATGGAGCGTGTCCGCCGCCACGAAAATCCCACCCTCACCACCCGGGAAAAGCACCGCCGGGAATGCTATGTGGTGGCTGCTCCCGGCGCTGACAAGGAGGCCATCCGGCACCAGATCGTCACCATGCCCGCCTATTTTGCGGACTATGACACCACTGTGACCTTCGTCTCCGCCGAGGAGATGCAGCGCGACCACGCAGGCCTCCCCCACGGCGGCAGCGTGATCCGCACCGGACGCACCTGCGCCAGCTCCTGCCAGACCATCGAATACACCCTGACGCTGGATTCCAACCCCGAGTTCACCGGCAGCGTGCTCACCGCCTTTGCCCGGGCGGTATACCGCATGGCCCAGCGGGGAGAAACAGGCTGCAAGACCGTGTTCGATGTGGCTCCCGTGGACCTCTCTGCGGTGGACCGGAGTGAGCTGATCGCCCATCTTCTGTAAGCTATTTCCCCTTTACAATATAGAGAAAAACGGAGAAAACGCTATGCTTTGCAATAACATCGGCGTGAACAGCGCCGGACACCTGACCTTTGCCGGTCTGGATACCACCGCCCTTGCCGCCAAGCACCAGACCCCCCTCTATCTCATGGATGAGGACCGGATCCGCGCCAACTGCCGGCTGTACAAGGAAGCCATGTCTGCCTCCTTCGGAGAGGGAAGCTACCCCCTCTACGCCAGCAAGGCCGCCTCCTTCAAGCACATGTACGAGATCATGGCGGAGGAGGGCATGAGCATCGACCTTGTCTCCTCCGGTGAGATCTGCACTGCCGTGAAGGCCCACTTCCCCATGGAGCGTTCCTTCTTCCACGGCAACAGCAAGACCGATTTCGACATTTCCTACGCCATGGACTGCGGCGTTGGCCACTTCGTCATTGACAATCTCACAGAGCTGGAGGCGGTAAGCGCCGAGGCCCAGCGCCGCGGGATCTGCCAGAAGATCCTGCTGCGCCTTACCCCCGGCATCGACCCCCACACCTACGAGGCCGTGGCTACAGGCAAGGTGGACTCCAAGTTCGGTCTTGCCATCGAGACCGGTCAGGCGGAGGAGATCGTACGCCGGGCGCTGGAGCTGCCCGCTCTGGAGCTGCTGGGCTACCACTGCCATGTGGGCTCTCAGGTCTTCGATGAGGACGGCACCGTGTATCTGGACGCTGCCGACATCTTCCTGCGCTTCTCTGCCGAGATGCAGGCACGCTATGGTTTCTTCCCCGCCGTGCTGAATCTGGGCGGCGGCTTCGGCGTGCGCTACACTGAGGACGACCCCCATGTGGACATCCCCGGAAACATCCGCACCATCGCCAACCATATGCGCGCACGCTGCGCTGCGCTGAATATCCCCATGCCCGCGGTTTTGATGGAGCCCGGCAGAAGCATCGTGGCCGACGCCGGCATGACCCTCTATACCGTTGGCACGGTGAAGGAGGTCCCCGGCTACAAGAACTATGTTTCCATCGACGGCGGCATGACGGATAACCCCCGCTACGCCCTCTACGGCTCCCGCTACACCGTGCTCTCCGCCACTGCCCCCCTCTCCGAGGCCGATCTCCCCTGCGATCTGGTGGGCCGCTGCTGCGAAAGCGGCGATATCATCCAGCCCGCCATCGCCCTGCCCAAGCCTCAGCGGGGCGATATCATTGCCGTTTGCACCACCGGCGCTTACAACTATTCCATGGCCTCCAACTATAACCGCATCCCCCGTCCCTCCGTGGTGATGCTCCGCGGCGGCGAAGACTTCGTGGCTGTCCGCCGGGAAAGTCTGGAGGATCTGGTGCGCAACGACCTGTAAGCGCCAGATCTGCCGCAAATTTTCAGCATCAAGCAGCACACCTCAGCGCCGAAATGGCGCTGAGGTGTGTTTTGTTATCTGTTTTTTATGGGGAACAGTGTTCCCTTCCGCTGTTCCACTTCTCCGGCCCGCACCAGACTTTCCACCCGCCGGCGGATGGTGGCGCGGTAGCTCACATCCTGCAGCACATCGCTGCGGCGGATGCCGATAGAGGTCATAAAGGCGGTGACGAGCGCATCCATGGCCATGGGGCGCTGCACCAGATCACGGAGCTGGCGGTAAACCTCCAGCTCCTTTTCGATGTTCTCCTCCACGGTTTCCCACAGCTCCTGGCGGGAGATAAGCCCGTCGTGGGAGGCAAGGTAGAGGGGATAGTCCGTCTGGCGGAGGGCTTCCATGGTGGCTATGGCGGTATCCACATCCTCAAGATAAGGGAGCTTTGCTTTTGCAAGCCGCCGCAGCGTCAGCAGCGCGTCCCCCACACAGCAGACCCCGTCCGGCGTGACAAAGGCCAGCTGCCCCGGGGTATGTCCGGGGGTAGGCAGGCTTTCAAAAACGGCGCCGCCGATGGTAACGCTGCCGCCCTCCTCCCCCAGGGTTGTAATGGGATAGGGGATGACCTCCTCCCGGTCGTTGATCTGGGCCTGGGTGGCGAAGATCTCCGCGCCGTGGCGGGTGTGGAGCAGCAGATTGTTGGCGGTATGGTCCCGGTGGAGGTGGGTGCAGAGAACGGCTCTTACCCGCAGCCCCCGCGCCTCCAGACCGGTGAGCAGCTCCTGCCGCTCCTCCCTGCCGGAGTCGATGAGCACCGCCTCACCGCTGCCGGTGAGGCAGATGGCGGCAAGGGCGTCCTTGAGGTCCACAAACCATGTGTTTCCGGCGGCGTGCATCCACTCCATCGTCAGTCTCCTTCGTAAATATAGCTGATGCCGTTGGCAAGGGCCTCGGCGCTGAGGCTGGCGTTGGCATAAGCCACCAAAAGCCCCTCCGCGTCAATGAACAATGTCATGGGAATGCCCCGGATACCGTAGGTATCCACGGCGTTTCCGGTGGTGTCATAGTAGACAGGGAAGGTGTAGCCTCCCTCTTCAATCACCGCGTCGGCCTTTTCCCGGGTATCGCCCATGAAAGAGGTCAGATTTACCATAAGGAAATGGATCTCCTCCCCATAGGTATCATAGGCCTGCTGAAAATGGGGCATCTCCACCTTGCAGGGGCCGCACCAGCTGGCCCAAAAATTCACCACCGTGGGCTTGCCCACGAAATCAGAGAGGTGATATTCATTTCCCTCGCCATCCCGGAAGGGAAAATCGGGCGCAGCCTGAAACTCCGTGTCGGCACTGCCGCTCTCCCCTGTGCCCACGGTATCTGCGTCCACCGAGTCCTTCAGGTCGTTGTACATAACGCCCGCGCCGAACACTGCCGCCGCCAGAAGCACCAGCAAGATCAGCGCCGCTGTTTTTTTCGACATTTTATTAAGCATTCTCTTCAAACCTCCTTACTGCAGAAACCGCAGCAGCCGCTCCATCACGCCTGTTGCCATGGCGATGCCCATCGCCACCAGAAAGCTGCCGCACAACCGGTTGATAACGGTATAGTGGGCCTTTACCCAGCCAAAGGCGCCCTTGAGCTGATCAATGAGCACCGCGCTGATGAGAAAGGGGATGCCAAGGCCCAGAGAGTAGCAAAGGAGCATCCCCATACCTGTCAGCATGCTGCCCTGCTGGGAGGCCAGCATCAGCGCCGAGCCGAGGAACGCACCCACACAGGGCGTCCAGCCCACGGAAAAGATCACGCCGAAGACCGCCGCGGAGAAAAAGCCCAGCTCCCCCTCCACTGCCCGGCTGCTTCCCCGGAAGAGGTTGATGTGGAAAAGCCCCAGATAGTTCAAGCCAAAGGCCGCCACGATGGCGCCGGAGATCACATTCACCGCTGTCCGGTGGCCGGTGAGGAAGCTGCCCAGCGTCCCCGCCAGAGCGCCCATGGCCACAAACACCGCCGTAAAGCCCAGTACAAAGCCAAGAGCCGCCTTCACCGTCTTCCCTGCCGAGCGCTCACCGCCGCCGGCAAAGTAGGACACATAGATGGGCAGCATGGGCAGCAGACAGGGAGAGATGAAGGTGATCACGCCTTCTAAAAATGAGATCAGATACTGCATATCGGTTTCTCCCTTCCTTTTTGATGTGATTATACCATAGCCTACCCCCTGTGGCTATGACATTTGCGACAAATCCATCCCGCAAAGGCCAAAAGACCCCGCAGACAATGTCTGCAGGGCCTTCCGGCGGAAGAAAAAAGAATATAGGAAGATATCCACATAGGGAATTGGCGGTATTTATGCCCAAAGCAGCACCACGGCGCACTCGCAGCTGCCAAGGGTCAGGCGGCCGCCCTTGAGCTGGGCGTTCAGCTCCGCCTCCCGGCCGCAGTTGGTTGCCAGCACCTCCCGGCCGCCGCAAAGGGACAGCTCCACACCTGCGGTGCCGTAATTACCGGCAAAGAGGATCCGCTCTCCGGTTTCCTCATTTTCACGGATGTAGGCAAACACGTCCTCCTTGCTCTCATAGACCGGCAGGAAGCGGCCGTAGGTAAAGGTGTCGTTATGGGCCTTGCGCAGAGCCGTGAGGCGGCGGTACCAGTTCAGCACGGAATCCGCCCGCCCCTCCTGCTCGGCAGCGTTGATCTCGGTATAGTTGGGGTTGAGGGCCAGCCAGGGCTTGCCGGTGGTAAAGCCCGCGTTCTCCCCATCCGTCCAGTGCATGGGGGTGCGGCCGTTGTCCCGGCTGAAGGCATAGCAGCAGGCAAGAGCCTCTTCCCGGGTGCAGCCCGCCTCCAGCGCCTTGCGGTACTGGTCGTGGGTGGAGATATCGTCATACTCGCTGATATCGCAGCGCAGGCAGTTGGTCATGCCCAGCTCCTGGCCCTGATAGAAGAAGGGAATGCCCCGCAGGAACATCCACGTGGCGCCAAGGAGCTTTTTGCCCAGCTCATTCTGGGCGTGGCGGGGCAGATAATGGCTCACGCCCCGGGGCTCGTCGTGGTTTTCAATGATATTGGCAAGAAGGCCGATGCCCTCCGCCTTTTTCTGGCTGTTGAAAATGGTCTCCCGCCAGAGCCGGAAGGGCACCTCCGTGGCGGCGTACCAGCCCTTTTCGCTCTCTCCCAGCAGGTGGGCGGAGAAGTCGAACATGGAGGAGAAGTGACCCTCGTCACCCACAAATTCCTCCAGCTCCTCCTCTTTCATGTAGAACACCTCGCCCACGGTGAAGGCGTCGTGCTTTTCAAAGGTGTTTTGTTTCAGCTCCTGCAGCAGCTCGCCCACACCCCGGGCCTCCTCCACCATGTGGGCGCAGGAGGACAAACCGTCCGGGCCGTCCACGGGATAGGAGTGGAACGCAGGGGTCTTTTTGATGTTGATAATGGCGTCGATGCGGAAGCCTGCAAGGCCCTTATCCAGCCACCAGTTCACCATGTCGAAGATCTCCCGGCGCAGCCTGGGGTTCTCCCAGTTGAGGTCGGGCTGGGCCTTGGCGTACATGTGGAGATAATATTTGTCCGTACCGGGGACCTTTTCCCATGCGCTGCCGCCAAAGTAGGAGCGCCAGTTGGTGGGCGCCTCTCCATTTTCGCCCTTGACGAACCAGAAGTAATCGGCATATTCCCCCTCAGGGTCTGCCAGCGCCTTTTGGAACCACTCGTGCTCCTCAGAGCAATGGTTCACCACCAGATCCATGATGACATACATATCCCGCTTTTTGGTCTCTGCCAGCAGGCGGTCAAAGTCCTCCATGGTGCCAAACTCCCTGCCGATGGCATAGTAGTCGGAGATGTCATAGCCCTGATCCGCAAAGGGCGAGGGATATACCGGAGAAAGCCAGAGAATATCCACGCCCAGCGCCTTGAGATAGTCCAGCTTGGTGAGGATGCCGGGGATGTCGCCGATACCGTCGCCGTTGGAGTCGCAAAAGCTCTTGGGATAGATCTGATAGGCGATCTTGTCATTCCACCATCTTTTTTTCATGCCATATGTCTCCTTGCCCTTGCAATCTTATAGGATGCTGTTATTATAAAAGAGAAAGCTCGGTTTTTCTTCTATTATCGCGGCTTTCTATTGCACAAAACTGCTCACATCAAGGAGGTACGGGACCTATGCGCATGCTTCCCCCCCTGCCGGAGCAAAAGGAGGCCCGCCATCACGGTGAAGCCGCCTTTCCCGTGCAGCAATATACCACCGCCCTCTCCCCTGCCGTTCCGGAGGTCTTTGCCCACTGGCATGACGAGGCGGAGCTGACCCTCATACAGGAGGGCAGCTGCACCTACCAGATCCAGCTGGAGGAGTACCCTGTTTCCGCGGGGGATCTGGTGTTCATCCCCTCCGCCCTGCTCCACGCCATCTCCCTGCCGAAGGGGGCAGAAATGGTGTCTGATACCTATGTGTTCCACATGCACTTTCTGGGGCAGGACGCCCGGGACCTATGCGCCACAAAGTATCTTCTGCCCCTGAGCACACAGGAGCTCTCCCCGCCCTATGTCATTCACCCCTCCCACCCCGTCTACCGTGAGGCGCTGCGGCTCTATCTTGCCATCGCCTTTGCGTGGCGGGAAAAGCCCCATGGCTACGAGCTGGTGATCCGTGCAAAGCTGCTGGAGCTCATTGCCCTGCTGCTGCCCCACTGCCGGGAGAGCACCCGCCTCTCTCAGGTGAACTCGGAGCACAGCCGGAAGATCAAGCAGGCCCTGGAATACATCGCCCGGCACTACGCCGAGGATATCGCCATTGCCGATGTGGCCGCCCAGTGCTATTTCAGCGAATACCACTTCATGCGCTTTTTCAAGCGCTGCACGGGTATTTCCTGCGGCGAGCATATCAAGACGCTGCGGCTGGAAAAGGCCGCGGAGCGCTTTGCCGCCGGGGAAACGGACATTCTCTCTGTGGCCCTTTCCGTGGGCTTTCGCAACCTCTCCTATTTCTACCGCTCCTTCCGCGCAAAATACGGCGTTACCCCTAAGGAGTACATCAAATCCTTACAGGCATGAAGAAAGACCGCTTTACGCGGTCTTTCTCTGTTTGTCAAAAAGCCGCAGCTTTTCTGCAGGATCATATCACCGCCACGGTGCCGTCGCACCTTGGCTCCGCAGCGCCGCAGAGCACGCCGCTTTCCTCTTCCCGAAGGATGATCTCTCCCCGCCCCATCTTAATGGGGTCGGTGATGACCTCGATCTCATGGCCCCGACGGCGCAGCTCCTCCACGACCCTGTCCGGCACACCCTGCTCCACCTGTACCCGCTTGCCACCGATCCACTGCCAGCGGGGGGCGTCCAGCGCCTGCTGGGGATCCATTCTGTAATCCAGCAGGTTCACCAGCACCTGCAAATGGCCCTGCGGCTGCATGAAGCCACCCATCACCCCGAAGGGGCCAAGGGCTTTGCCCTCTCTGGTGAGGAAACCGGGGATGATGGTGTGATAGGCCCGTTTCCCCGGGGCGAGGCAGTTGGGATGATCCGGCGCAAGGGAGAAGTTGGCCCCCCGGTTCTGGAACTCCACGCCGGTCTCCGGCTCCACCACCCAGGAACCGAACATCTGATAGTGGCTCTGGATGAAGGACACCATGTTCCCCTCCCCGTCGGCAGCGCAAAGATACACGGTGTCGCCGCTGTAAGGGTCCCCGGGGGCAGGCTCCAGAGCCTTTTCGGGGTGGATGAGCTTCCTGCGGCGGTCAGCGTATTCCGGCGAGAGCAGGGCCGATACCTCGGTTTTCATGGCGGCAGGGTCGGCCACATGAGCCTTGGCGTCGGTGAGGGCGAGCTTCATGCTCTCGATCATGGCGTGGTAAGTCTCCACCGTTTCCTTCTCCGCCCCAAGGGGCAGCCCCTTCAAAAGCTCCAGCGCCATCAACACGCTGATGCCATGGCCGTTGGGGGGCAGCTCGTGAACGGTGATGCCCCGATATTCCGTGGAAATGGGCTCCACCCATTCCGCCCTACACTCTGCAAGGTCACTTTTGCGGATATATCCCCCCGTCCGGCGGGAAAACTCATCGATTCTTTCTGCACCCCAACCGCTGTAAAGGTCTTTTCCGTTACTCTCTCCAATGCGCTCCAGCGTTCGGGCGATGGCCTCGCTGCGCCAGATCTCACCGGCTGCGGGGGCATGTCCCTCCGGCGCGAAGACCCGGAACCACCCCTTAAACTCCTCCGGGCAGGCGCTTTCATTCCCATACCGCGCCACGATCTCCTCATAGGTGTCCTGCCACAGCCGGGCCGTGGTCTCTGCCACGGGATACCCCTCCCGGGCATAGCGCACCGCAGGGGCAAGCACTTCGGGCAGGGACAGCCTTCCAAACCGCCCTACCGCCTCCGCCCAGCCTGCCGCGGCGCCGGGTGTCATCACCGGGTACCAGCCCCGGTTGGGAACGCTCTCATAGCCCTCGCGGCGCAGCTGCTCCGCCGTCAATGTCCGGGGAGCCCTGCCGCTGGCGTTGAGGCCGTAAAGCTTTCCCTCCATCCAGATCAGGGCGAAGGCATCGCCTCCCAGACTGTTGGAGGGTGGCTCCAGCACTGTCATGGCCGCCGCCATGCCCACCGCTGCGTCCACGGCGTTGCCCCCCATGCGCAGTATCTCCGTCCCCACTGCCGCCCCCAGCGGTACGGAGGTCGCCGCCATGCCGTTTCTGGAATACGTCACCGCCCGCCGTGACGGATACACATAACATCCACCGCTCATTTCCCGCACCCTCCTGTTTTATTGTTCGATTTGATTCTATCAATTTCCCCCGCCCC
>JAFQRI010000069.1 GCA_017410185.1 Oscillibacter sp.
CGGACAAAATACGGATTTTGTCCGCTTTGACAGGCATCTTTCCTGTCAGGCGGGCTTTTTTTATGGATCGCTTCCGCCATTTCGTCCAGAAGGCGGCGGTGCTCACTGCAGGAAGAGGCCGTATAGATCCGGGTGGTATCCACGCTGCTGTGGCCCAGCAGATCCGCCAGCTTCACAAGGTCACGGGTCAGACGGTAAAACATCCGGGCGAAAAAATGCCGCAGGGCGTGGGGATGCACCTTTTTCTCTTCCACCCCGGCGCCTGCGCACAGGCCCTTCAGCCGTTCCCACACCCGCCTGCGGTCAATGGGCCTGCCCCGCCGGGAACGGAAGATTGGCCCGGAACTCACGCCCTCCCTGCGGACATAGGCCAGCAGTTCCCGGCACAGGCCCTCCCCCAGAGGGATCTGGCGGGTCTTGCCCTTCAGCCGGATCACCGCCGTGCCCCGCCGGGCACTCTCCACTGTAAGGAACTTCAATTCACTCACCCGCACCCCGGTGCAGGCCATCGTCCGCAGCAGCATGACCATCTGCTCGTCCCCATCCCGCTGGGCCTGCTGCACCAGCGCCCGGTACTCTTCCTCCGTCAGCTCCTCCTCACGAAAGAGCTGACGCTGAAAACGAAGGCTCCTGAGCTTCCACTCCGGGCGGCCCCAATAGGAGAGGAAGCCGTTCACCGCCGCGATCATGGCGTTCACACTTCGGGGGCAGTATCGCTCTGCCACCGCCTGCTTCCACTCTCCCAGGGCTTCCTTTGTCACCGCCCGGCCGCCCAGAAACTCCGCCAGCTTACGCAGCGCAGCGATATACTGCCCCACTGTGCCCTCGCTGCGCTCCTGCCGGATCAACTCTGATCGATAACCATTTATCTCTCCCGCCGTGATGATATATTCCATCTTTTTCCTCCATCCTGCCAGAAATTTCAATTTTCCCGCGGAAAAGCCGCGTTTTCCCCTGAAATTATACCGCACTTGCGGCCAAAGGCAAAAAAAGAAGCAAGTCTTTCGACTTGCTTCTTTTCTGGAGGTGACACCCGGATTTGAACCGGGGAATCAGGGTTTTGCAGACCCTTGCCTTACCACTTGGCTATGTCACCACGGGGTATATCTATATGATATGCGGACTTCACAAGAAAGTCAACATTTGTTTTCATAGAAAAGGCTCACATTTCTGTGAGCCTCTCTATCTGGAGCGGGCAACGAGGCTCGAACTCGCTACCTCCACCTTGGCAAGGTGGCGCTCTACCAGATGAGCTATGCCCGCAAATGGTGCCCAGAGCCGGAGTCGAACCAGCGACACGTAGATTTTCAGTCTACTGCTCTACCAACTGAGCTATCTGGGCAAATGGCGACCCGGAACGGGCTCGAACCGTCGACCTCTAGCGTGACAGGCTAGCGTTCTAACCAACTGAACTACCGGGCCATTTGGAAAAGTGGTGGGAACAACTGGACTCGAACCAGTGACCCCCTGCTTGTAAGGCAGGTGCTCTAACCAGCTGAGCTATGCTCCCGAGTTGCCGTTCTCTCAAGCGGCGAATGTTATTATAACAACTGACCCGCCATCTGTCAACCACTTTTTCAAATTTTTTTGTTTTTATGCTTTTCGCATACTTTCCAGCATTTTTTCAAGATCTTCTTGGGAAAAATACTGTTTTTGATCGCAGAAACGGCAGCACAGCTCCGCCTCGCCCTGCTCGGCAATGAGATTTCCCAGTTCCTCGGGACCGAGGCTGATGAGCGCCCGCTCCATGCGGTCACGGCTGCAGTCGCAGCGGTACTCGATGGGGGTCTTTTCCAAAATCTCCACATCAAAGTCAGAGAGGATCGTGCGCAGCATGGCCTCGGGATCGTCATTCTGATCCAGCAGGCCTGTGACGGCACCGGCGGCCAGTACGCCGCCCTCCACCTTGACAATGGTATCCTCACTGGCGCCGGGCAGCAGCTGGATCAGATAACCGCCGGCACAGCGCACGCTTTGGTCGCGATCCACCAGCACACCCAGACCACAGGCAGAGGGGATCTGCTCGGACTCCACAAAATAGGAGGCCAGATCGTCGGCGATCTCGCCGGAGAAAAGCTCCACACTGCCCACATAGGGTTCTTTCATATTCAGATCACGGATGACGGTCAGGGTGCCGTCCGTACCCACAGCGGCACCGACATTCAGCTTTCCGTCGGGACGCAGGGGGATATCCACCATGGGATTGTCCACAGTACCGCGGACATTGCCCTCGGCATCAGACACCACCAGAATGTTGCCCAGCGGGCCTCCGCCACGGATCTGCAGGGTCACACTGGCGCCCTCGCCCTTCAGGGCGTTGCCCAGCATGGACACCGCCGCAAGGCAGCGGCCTACCGCCGCAGTGCCTACAGGCAGCGTGCGATGGATCTGCCGCATCCGCTCGGTAAGTTCTTTTGTGGAAACTGCCGTCGCCTTCACCATGCCGTCTGCCGTGATGGCGCGTACCAGTTGATCTGCCATAATTGTTTCTCCTTTGCTTGTTGCTGTTATTCCGTGTCAGGCATCCCGCACGCAGTGGAAGATCAGCCGATCCTCATCAGGCTTGGGCGGCGTCATCTTCAGGTCACCGGTGATCTTCACGCGGGAAAACCCGGCTTCCGCCAGCCATGCCCGCAGGTCCTCCGGCTCCCAGGCGCGCTCACGGTGCTCTTCCCAGCCGCGCTCCCAGGTATCGTTCCGATCCC
>JAFQRI010000070.1 GCA_017410185.1 Oscillibacter sp.
CAACAAAAATCGTTCGATTCCCCTGAAGCAATACTACTCATTCCTGCAAGAAGCAAATAGTTCTATCTGTTTCATGAAAATCCTTTCACAAAAAAATAAAAACGCCGCAATCCATTGAAATTGCAGCGTTTTTGGCACCCCTGGGCAGGCTCGAACTGCCGGCGTTCCGCTTAGGAGGCGGACCCTCTATCCATCTGAGGTACAGGGGCATATATTTAGTTTTCACGAAAACCTACCTGCCCGGTGATAGGTCACCGGGCACTTAGGAGGCGAATGCTCTATCCTGCTGAGCTACGGAGACACATCTTCCCAAAACGGCTTCGCCGTTTCGGGAGTTTGCAGAGCGCTGCAGCGCACTCGGGCTTGCGTGAAATGCCCTCGCACGTTTACGCTCTGAGCAGTATTTTCGTCCACGTACACGCCGCGGCCGAAAATGATCCGACCCCTTTGCCCCCACGGGACAAAGGATATCTGCCTGCTGATTGTACCTTTTTTGTTTTCGGATGTCAATATGACTGCAAAGCAAAACACCGGCACAGGAGTTTGTGCCGGTGCTATTGACATTTCTCTGTCAGCCCCAGCAAATAGTCCACACTGACGCCGTAATATTTCGCCAGCGCGATCAGCGCGGCACTGGGGATATCCAGCTTTCCACTCTCATAACGGGAGTAAGTCGCCTGAGATACGTGCAGATAGTTTGCCACAGTCTCCTGAGAAAGATCCTGGTCCTCCCTCAGGTCACGAAGCCGATACATAGCGCCACCCCTTCCTTCTGGCGCTATTTTATGATATGCGAAAAATGCATATTGACATTTATGCGATAATCGCATAAAATGATATTGGAAATAACTGGAAGGAGGTGCCTGTATGCCGGATTACAAGGAGCTTTATCTGACCATGGTGCGTGAAACAGAGAGGGCTATCGAGATCCTCATCGCCGCCCAGCGCAAATGTGAAGAACTGTACATCAGTGAACCGGAAGAACAGAAAGAACCCTAAAATTCTTGTCCTGCAATGGAAAAACCGCCTCCCAACTGGGAAGCGGTCTCTTTTTTCCTTTTACTCAATCACTCTCACGCGGATCACGCCGGGGAGGTTCATCACGTCCTCAATGACGTTCTGCTCCACCTTCGCGCCAAGGTCCACCATGGTGTAGGCATAGTCGCCGCGGCTCTTGTTGGTCATGTTCTCCACATTCACATGGTCCTTTGCAAGAAGAGCGGTGATGTTTGCAAGCATGGCGGGGATATTGCGGTTGACGATGCACATGCGCATCACGCCGGTGCGGTCCATATGGACATTGGGGAAGTTCACGGAGTTTTTGATGTTGCCGTTTTCCAGATAGTCGGTGAGCTGATCCACCGCCATAGCGGCGCAGTTCTGCTCGCTCTCAGGGGTGGATGCGCCAAGGTGGGGCATTGCTACCACATGCGGGGCGCGAACCAGCTTATTTGTGGGGAAGTCCGTCACATAACAGGCCACTTTTCCCGTGTCAAGGGCAGAGAGCATGGCCTCGTCCTCCACGATCTCGCCCCGGGCGAGGTTGATAAAGCGTACCCCCCGCTTCATCTTGCCGATGGCTTCGGCATTGATCATATGGCGGGTCTTGTCGGTATAATGGATATGGATGGTGATATAATCTGCCCGCTTATAAAGCTCCGCAATATCCTTCACCACATGGACATGGCGGTCAAGGCGCAGCGCGGCGTCCACAGAGAGGAAGGGATCATAGCCGTAAACGTCCATGCCCAGCTCCAAAGCGGTGTTTGCCACGAGGGAGCCGATGGCGCCAAGGCCGATGATGCCGAGAGTCTTTTTATAAAGCTCGGGGCCGATAAAGGCGGACTTGCCCTTTTCCACAACGTTTGCCACTTCAACGCCGCTTTCCACCTGTTCGCGGACCCAGCGGATGCTGCCGTTGATATCGCGGGACGCCATCAGCATGCCGCACAGCACCAGCTCCTTCACGGCGTTGGCGTTGGCGCCGGGAGTGTTGAACACGGCGATGCCCGCCTCGCTGCAGCGGTCTACGGGGATGTTGTTCACGCCGACGCCGGCGCGGGAGATAGCCTTTAAGTTTGCGGGAAACTCATAGTCCAACAGCTTGGCGGAGCGCACAAGGATACCGTCCTCCTGCTCCACAGTATCCGCCACATTGTATTTCTCCTCATCGAAGCGGGTCAGTCCGACGGGAGAGATCTTGTTGAACATTTTGATCTGGTACATGGAAATTTTGCCTCCTGGGTGGCTCCAGTGAGCCACGATACTTGCGGTGGAACGTGCGGCGCTGGCGCCGCTTCCGTCGCAGCGCTCCCATTATATGCCCGAAAGATGCGAAGGTCAACGATTCTTGCAAAAAAGTGCGTTTTGCCTCAAGAAAAAGATGCATAGAGGATCAAAAAATGTGAAAGCTCCTATTGAAATAGGGAAAGAACAGGAATATACTGTTAAATTGGAAATTTACCATACCTGTTTTATATATGATAGAGGTGCATACGATGCGAAATGAACTTTTGAGAAATGTGGCCATCATCGCCCACGTTGACCATGGCAAGACCACCCTCGTCAACGAGATGCTCAAGCAGGGCGGCGTGTTCCGCAAGAACCAGGAAGTGGCAGACCGCGTGATGGACTCCGGCGACCTCGAGCGCGAGCGCGGCATCACCATTCTGGCCAAGAATACTGCCGTGCAGTATCACGACACCAAGATCAACGTGGTGGATACCCCGGGCCACGCGGACTTTGGCGGCGAAGTGGAGCGTATTTTGAAGATGGTCAACGGCGTTATCCTGCTGGTGGATGCCGCTGAGGGTCCCATGCCCCAGACCCGCTTCGTTCTCTCCAAGGCGCTGGAGCTGGGCCACCGGGTCATCGTGGTGGTGAACAAGATCGACCGTCCCGACCAGCGCATCCACGAAGTGGTGGATGAGGTGCTGGAGCTGCTGATGGATCTGGACGCCACTCCCGAGCAGCTGGACAGCCCCATGCTCTTCTGCTCCGGCCGCGACGGCACCGCCTCCTACTCCCCCGACACTGTGGGCACCGACCTTGTGCCCCTCTTCGAGACCATTCTCGAGTATATCCCCGCTCCCGAGGCCAACAAGGACGAGCCCTTCCAGATGCTGGTCAGTTCCATCGACTATAACGAGTTCGTGGGCCGCATCGCCGTGGGCCGCATCGAGCGGGGCACCGTGAAGCAGAATCAGGAGATCGTGGTGTGCAACTACCACGCCCCCGACGCTGTCAGCCGCAAGGCCAAGGCCACTGCCATCTATGAGTTTGAGGGCCTTGCCAAGGCCCCCGTTGCCGAGTCCACCGCCGGTAACATTATCGCCCTGAGCGGTATTCCCGATGTCACCATCGGCGACACCATCTGCGTCCCCACCTGTGTGGAGCCCCTGCCCTTTGTGCAGATCTCTGCTCCCACCATGGAGATGACCTTCTCCGTCAACGACTCTCCTTACGCTGGCCGTGAGGGTAAGTTCGTCACCTCCCGCCAGATCCGCGACCGCCTCTTCCGCGAGACGCTGAAGGACGTTTCCCTCCGTGTCAGCGACACCGATAAGGAGACCGCCTTCAACGTGGCAGGCCGCGGCGAGATGAGCCTTTCCATCCTCATCGAGACTATGCGCCGCGAGGGCTACGAGTTCCAGGTCTCCCCCGCCCGTGTTCTTTATAAGGAGATCGACGGCAAGAAGTGCGAGCCCATCGAGCGCCTCGTGGTGGATGTGCCCGGCGACTGCGTGGGCAGCGTCATCGAAAAGCTGGGCCAGCGCAAAGCCGACCTTGTGGAGATGACCCCCGTGGGCGAGCGCATGAAGATCGAGTTCCTCATCCCCGCCCGGGGCCTCTTTGGCTACCGCAACGACTTCCTCACCGACACCAAGGGCGAGGGCATCATGGCTTCTATCTTTGATTCCTACGCTCCCTACAAGGGCGACATCGCCCGTCGGGGCAACGGCTCCATGATCTCCTTTGAGACCGGCGAGTCCATCACCTATGGCCTGTTTAACGCCCAGGAGCGCGGCGTTTTGTTCATCGGCCCCGGCGTGCCTGTCTACGCCGGCATGATCATCGGCGTATGTCCCCGCAGCGAGGATATGAGCGTGAACGTGTGCAAGAAAAAGCAGCTGACCAACACCCGCGCCTCCGGCTCCGATGAGGCGCTGCGTCTGGTTCCCCCCCGCCAGATGAGCCTGGAGCAGTGTCTGGAGTTCCTGGCAGACGACGAGCTGCTGGAGGTCACCCCCAAGAGCCTGCGCATGCGCAAGTCCATCCTCAGCCACGATCTGAGAATGAAGGCCCTGCACTCCAAAAAGTAAATCCCCTGACCTCCGGCGCAGCTGCGCCGGAGGTTTTTCTTGACACACCGGTCTATTGATGATAGACTCACCTTACCAAGTCTATCACTGATAGACCAAAGGAGGTATCTCTATGGATGATTATAAGCTGGGCGCGGTGGAGCGCCGCTTTGCCGACCTCATCTGGGAAAACGAACCCCTCTCCTCCGGCGAGCTGGTAAAGCTCTGCGAGCGAGAGCTGCAGTGGAAAAAATCCACCACCTACACCGTTTTGAAAAAGCTCTGTGAGAAGGGCCTGTTCCAAAATGAGCACGGCACCGTCACTGCACTGGTCTCCCCGGAGGAGTACGATGCCGCCCTGAGCCACAAGATCGTGGAAGAGACCTTTCACGGCTCCCTCCCCGCCTTTCTTGCCGCCTTTTCCCGCCGGAAAAAGCTCTCTGACGAGGAGGTAGCCCAGCTCCAGCAGCTGATCGACGAAAGCAGGGGGTGAGACTGTGACCACGTTGCTGCACATGACCCTGACTGGCAGCGTCATCATCCTCTTTGTACTGCTGACACGGTTATTTTTGCGAAACGCCCCGAAAATTTATTCCTATGTCCTCTGGGCAGTGGTGGTGTTCCGGCTGCTGTGCCCGGTGAGTTTTTCTTCTCCGGTGTCTCTGCTGGGCGTGCTGGAAGCGCCTGTTACTGTCGCGCAAGATACCTTCTCCCGGGAGAAGGTGCCCCCGCAGGGGGCGGATGAGGGCATTTTCGCCCTGCCTGCCGCGCCGGTCCCAACAGTCCCAGCTCCCGCACTTTCCGAAGGCGCGTCAGGGATGCCGCGCCCTACGGTCTCACTTTCCTCTATTCTCCCCGCTCTATGGCTTTCGGGTATGGCGGCGCTTTTCACTTACAGCGTTATTTCCCTGCTGCTTTTGCGGCGCAGGCTCCTTGGGGCCATGCCGCTGGAGGGGAATGTCTATTTGGCCGACCACATTGATTCCCCCTTCGTCATGGGCCTCTTACGCCCGAGGATCTATCTCCCCTCCGGACTGTCCGACAAAGAGCGGGGCTACATCCTTCTCCACGAGCAGCATCATATCCGCCGCCTTGACCACATTTGGAAGCTGCTGGGCTTTCTGGCCCTTTGCATCCACTGGTTCAATCCGCTGGTGTGGCTGAGCTTCCACTTTGGCTGCCGGGATATGGAGATGAGCTGCGACGAGGCGGTTTTAAAGAAAATGGGGGCTGAGATCCGCGCGGACTACTCCGCCTCTCTCCTGCGTCTTGCCACCGGACGACCCATCATTGCCGGCACCCCCCTTGCCTTTGGGGAGGGCGACACCAAACACCGCATCAAAAATGCCATCCGCTGGCGCACACCCCCGGTGTGGGTGCGTGTTGTGGCCGCCCTTCTCTGCGGTCTTACTATCGCACTGTGCGCTGGCGATCCCACGGAGGAGCCGCCGGATATTCCCGCTGCTCCGCCTTCTGCATCCGTAGGGGGCGGCCTCCCGGACGTCCCGCCCACTCTTGCCGATGTGGAAGCCATCTTCGTTTCCGAAAAGCCCGATGCCGCCATTCTGGACAGCGTCCTTTCCTATGACGGCGCTTACGGCACCATCGGCGTAGTGCTCTACACGGAAGATCCCTATAGCCAGCATCTTGCCTATGTGATGGAGGAGGGCTGGTGCTATCCCGTGGGTCTTGGCAGTGAGGAAGTCCCCCTCTCTTCTGTATCCGATCCCCAGCTGACCTATCTTGGAAACGGCACCGTCACGTGGCTCTGTGAACAAAACGGTGTGCCGCTGCGCTATAACATGGACTTCTCCCTCACGGATGGCCACGCAGCCTTCCGGCCCACCTCCACAGCGGTCAAAACAGCGCTGGACATTGGCATTGACGAGGCGCTGCGCTCAGCCTTTTTCCACAACAACACCATAAATGCCTGCGCCTGCGTGAGCCATGTGGTGCTGGATACAAAGCTGCTTTGCGTCGATGCGGCAATGGGTGCCTCTCCCGCCGGAGGCATGTACACCATCGTGGATCTGCTGGCCCTCGGCATGGACTTCCACATGGTGGACGGCGCGCTGACCCCCATCCGGGAACGGGCAATAGAAATGACGCTGACCTTTGAAGAGGACGGGAATGGCGGCTATACCCTGCTGGAAACCGCGCAGGAAGAAACAGACCTTGGAGACTATGACCTCTCCCTCCGGCAGGAGTGCTATGAGCAGGCATCAGCCCATTTCGGTATCGGCATGGATAAATAACGAAAAGGAACCGCTTTCGCAAGGAAGCGGTTCCTTTTCGTTCATTCTTTGATGCCCATGATCTCCCATTTATGGCCCATAAAGCGCGGCACGAAGAAGACCACACGCAGCACCCAGTCCACCAGCATGGAGATCCAGATACCAAGCACGCCCATCCCCCACCGGGAGGCCATCAGCACACCAAGGCCCACCCGCATAGTCCACATGGAGATCGTGGATGCGGTCATAGTAAACCGTGTGTCTCCCGCCGCCCGGAGGGCATTGGGCAGGGCAAAGGAAGGGGCCCACAGCGGGATCCCCACAAGGCCGTGCATCCACACAATGATGGTGGCGTAATATTCCGCCTCTTCCGACACATTATAGAGCTGCAGGATCCCCGGCAGCAGCACAAGGCTTGCGCCGATGGTGATGCTGAGGGTCACATAAGCGTACTGCATCAGTTTCTTTGTGTAATACCGGGCCTTTCCATAGTCGCCCGCCCCCACACAGCGGGACACCACCGTTACCATGGCAAGACCCATGGCATTGCCGGGCACGATCTGGAAGCCACACACGGTATTGCCGATGGCATTGGCGGCAACGGAAGCCGTGCCAAGAGCAGACACCGTGGAAAGCAGCAGGATCTTTCCCAACTGGAACATGCTGCTCTCCATTCCGTTGGGGATACCAAAACGCAGGATATGGCGGAAGATCCGCCGGTCATGGCGGGGCGTCAGCCTCTCCAGAGGCAGCTCGCCCCGATAGAGCAGTGCCGTCACCGTCACTGCAGCCACAATGCGGGAAACGATGGTGGGGATGGCAACGCCCTCCACACCAAGGCCAAAGCCGAAGATCAAAAGCGCGTTACCCGCCACGTTGATGATGTTCATCAGCGCCGACACCTTCATGGAAACGGCAGCGTTGCCCATCACGCGAAACAGGGCTGATCCTGCGGAATACACCGCCAGAAATGGGATGGATGCCTGCACGATCAGATAGTAAGTGTTGGCATAAGCGGCGACATCCGCCTCCACCTGCCCAAACACTACATTCAGCACAAACCCCTTCCCGATGTAGAACAGCACCGTAATGACCAGTGAGATCTCGATCATAAACAGCAGCAGCTGTGTGCCGGCATGGCCCGCCTGTGCCTTCTCTCTCCGGCCCAGATACTGCCCCACGATCACCGCGCCGCCAGTGGCCAGCGCGGAAAAGGCATTGACCAACAGTACATTCACCGTGTCCACCAGAGAAACGGCGCTCATGGCGGCCTCTCCCACCTGTGCCACCATGATGGAATCCGCAAGACCCACCGTGATGGCCAGAAGCTGCTCTATGATCAGCGGAATGATGAGTCTGCGCAGCTCCCGCGGGGAAAAGTCAACCTCCCTGGCAAGCTCCTTCATAACGGCCCCTTCTTTCTGTCAATGCTTTGCCCGAAATTCCTTGGGCGTCATGTGGAACATGGCGCGGAAGGAGCGAAGGAATGTGGAATACTCCCGAAAGCCCGCCTGCTCGGCGGCCTTGGTCACGCTGACGCCCTGACGCAGCAGCTCCGCCGCCGCCAGCAGGCGTTTCTGGCTGATATACTGATGCACCGTGTACCCGGTCACTTCCTTGAATCGGTGCATCAGATAATAGCGGCTGAGGTAGAACCGGAGCGAAAGGGTCTCCACGCCCAGATCCTCTGTGAGGTTGGCGGCGATATACTGCAAAATCTCCTCCATCTTTTTGTCCACCCGGTAGCTCTCCGGCGCGTCAAGGGCCGTGTGGGAGGAGATCACATCCCGGTTCACGAACACCAGAAGCTGGCGGCAGAGGGCCTCTGCAAGGAGGGATGCCCCGAATTCCCGGCTGCGCAGGGCCTCCTCCATCTGCCGGAGGGTATTCATGTAGACGATCCGCCGCTCCGGCGAGAGGCGCAGCAAATGAAAGCCTCGCTCCCGCACGGTTTCAAAGCACTGCTCCAGCGCCGCTTCCCCTTCAGACCTGCTCTGCAGATACGCCCGCCCAAGATACACGATGATCCGCTCATAGGGCTCTGCCGGATCAATGACCGGGCGGTGGATCATGCCCCGGGGCACCAGAACCATATCCCAGGGCTGGAGAAAATAGGTCACGCCCTCCACGATATAGGTCACCCTGCCCTGCAGCACCAGCACCAGCTTGTCAAAATCATGGTAATGGGAATCCACCTGCTGGGCGCGGCTGTCTTTGAGGTGGAACAGGCGGAAATCCTCATGGAGATAGCCCCGTCTGCTGGCTTCCCTGCTTTCGTTCATGCTTCCGCCTCCTCTTTCTTTGTGTAGTTTCATCTTAATCATCCCGGCTGCGTTTTTCAAGAGTCTGCTTGAAAAACAAAGTGAAAGCCTGTATAATTTTTAGTTGACCAAAAAACATGAAAAACGGAGGTCCCTATGAGCCGCGCTGATGAAATTTTCATTCAAAACTGCCGTGATATTCTGGAACACGGCGTCTGGGATACCGATCAGGACGTCCGCCCCCGCTGGGAGGACGGTGTCCCCGCCCACACTGTAAAAAAATTCGGCATCGTCAACCGTTATGATCTGCAGGAGGAATTCCCCATCCTTACTCTCCGCCGCACCTACTGGAAGACCGCGGTGGATGAGCTTTTGTGGATCTGGCAGAAGAAATCCAACAACATCCACGACCTCAACGCCAAGATCTGGGACCAGTGGGCCGATGAAACGGGCTCTATCGGCAAGGCCTACGGCTACCAGCTGGGCGTGAAGCACCACTACAAGGAGGGGGACATGGATCAGGTGGACCGTGTGATCTATGACCTCACCCACAATCCCGCCTCCCGCCGCATCCTCACCAACATCTACAACTTCCAGGATCTCCACGAGATGAACCTGTATCCCTGCGCGTACTCCATGACCTTCAACGTTTCCGGCAACGTCCTCAACGCCATTTTGAACCAGCGCAGCCAGGATATGCTGGCCGCCAACAACTGGAATGTGGTGCAGTACTCCGTTCTCGTGCATATGATGGCACAGGTGGCGGGCCTTGTGCCCGGCGAGCTGGTGCATGTCATTGCCGATGCCCACATCTATGACCGCCATGTCCCCATCGTGAAAAAGATCATTGAGGGCATCCCCAAGCCCGCGCCCCGCTTCATCATGGATGAAAGCGTGAAGGATTTCTATTCCTTTACCCGGGACAGCTTTAAAATGGAGGGTTACGATCCCCATCCCTTCTCCGACAAGATCCCCGTTGCCATCTAAGGAGGTTTTCTTATGAACGCCATTGTTGCTGTTGACGCCAACTGGGCCATCGGTGCTCAGGGCGATCTGCTTTTTTCCCTGCCCACTGACATGAAGCGCTTCCGCACCATAACTTCCGGCGGCACCGTGATCCTGGGCCGCAAAACGCTGGACTCCTTTCCCGGCGGCAAGCCCCTGCCCCATCGGCGCAACATCGTGATCTCCCGAAACCTTGATCTCACGTCGGAGGGAGCCGAGCGGGTCTCCAGCCCCGAAGAGGCACTGGCGCTGGCGGAAGGCGACGAGAATGTCTGGGTCATCGGCGGCGGCAGCGTGTATACGGCCCTGCTTTCCCGCTGCGAGCGGGTCCTCCTCACCAAGGTGGACAGCGCCGCCCCCGAGGTGGACACCTTCTTCCCCAATCTGGATAAGCTGCCCAACTGGAAGGTGGAATCCGTTTCCGAGCCCATCGTGGAAAACGGCCTGACTTACCGTTTCATCGACTACGTAAACACTGCACTGTAACCGCCCTTTCCGCTGCACAAAGGAGGCTCTTATGGAGCGAGGTTGTTCTCTTTACAATACATATGTAGACATTCTCAAGCGCGAGCTGGTCTGTGCCCAGGGCTGCACAGAGCCCATTGCCATCGCCTACTGCGCCGCCGTTGCCCGCAGCGTTCTGGGGCAGCTGCCTGAGCGCGTAGAGATCGAGGCCAGCGGCAACATCATCAAAAATGTCAAGAGCGTGGTGGTTCCCGGCACCAACGGCGGCCGGGGCATCGCGGTGGCTGCCGCCATCGGCATCCTCGGCGGCGATGAGACTGCCCTGCTGGAGGTCATCAAAACCGTTCCTCAGCAGGCCCGTGACCGCCTCCCCGCCTATCTGGGATCCACGCCCATCACCCTCATCCCCGTGGAGCGCGGCGTGGTGCTGGATATCGGTGTCAACGTGTACAAGGCTGGTTCTTACGCAAAGGTCCGCATTGCAAACGAGCACACCAACATCGTCCTCATGGAAAAGGACGGTGAGATCCTGCTGGAAAAACCCACCGATCCCGAGACCCCCTCCGACGACGCCCCTGACTATGGGCTGCTCAGCGTGGAAAACATTTATGATTTTGCCTCCACCTGTGATCTTGACGACGTTCGGGAGACGCTTACGCGCCAGATCGAGATGAACTATGCCATTTCCGAAGAGGGTCTGCGTGGAAACTGGGGCGCCAACATCGGCTCTACCCTGCTGCACTACGAAGGCAAAGATGTCCGCACCCGCGCCAAGGCCCGGGCTGCCGCCGGCTCCGACGCCCGCATGAGCGGCTGCGAGCTGCCCGTGGTCATCAACTCCGGCAGCGGCAACCAGGGTATGACCGCCTCCCTGCCGGTCATTGAGTATGCCCGTGACATGGGCTCCAGCGAGGATATCCTCCTGCGCGCCCTGCTGATCTCCAATCTGATCGCCACCCACGCCAAAACCAGCATCGGCCGCCTCAGCGCCTACTGCGGCGCTGTGAGCGCAGGCGCTGCCGCCGGAGCCGGCGTAGCCTTCCTCCACGGCGGCGGAGTGGACGAGATCGCCCACACCCTTGTCAACGCGCTGGCCATTACCAGTGGTATCGTGTGCGACGGGGCCAAGGCCTCCTGCGCCGCCAAGATCGCCATGGCGGTGGAGGCCGGCTTCCTGGGCCGAGAAATGTACTGCCAGGGCCACCAGTTCTACGGCGGCGACGGTATCGTAAAATCCGGCGTGGAAAACTCCATCCGAAGCTTTGGCCGTCTGGGCCGCCAGGGCATGCGCCAGACGGATGAAGAGATCATAAAAATGATGACGGAAGAGTAACTTGCCGAAAAATCTGAGGATTTTTCGGCAAAGGGTTTGCAGTGCGCTGCAGCGCACGCGGCTTGCGTGAGATGCCGCGCACGTTTGCGCCCTGAGAAGTATTTTCGTCCACGTACACGCCGCGGCCGAAAATATATTATGCCCCTTTCACCGCTGCCGCGGTGAAACCCTACGGGGTTTGCGACAAGCTGAGATCCCCTGCCGATTCCGGCAGGGGATCTTGTCTTATCCGATTTCATTCCACAACGTAAATCCAAGGATCATGGCGCCGCCGATGAGCTGCATCGCCGTCATGGGCTCGCCCAGCACCGTTACGGAGATCACCACCGCCACAAGAGGGTCAATGTAGCTGAGGATGGCAGCCTTCTGGCCCGGCAGATCCTTCAGGGCGCTGAAGTACATGCAATAGGTAATGCCCGTGTGGACAAAGCCCACCACAAACAGGCATACCCAGCCCACGGCGTTGAGGCCGCCAAGAGTCACACCGCCGGTTGCCGCAACATAGGGCGCCAGCACGGCGATAGCAGCGAGGAACTGCAAAAAGGTGCGGTGGATGCCCTCCACCTCTTTGATGAACTTATTGACCAGCACCACCGTGGCATACAGGCATGCCGCCCCAAGGCCAAAGCCAATGCCTCGCAGATGGTCGCTGCCGCCGCCCAGATCCCCGATGCCGGTGATGAGCACGATGCCAAGGGTGGACATCCCAAAACAGATCCACTGCTTTTTTCCCATCTTTTCTCGGAAGAGGAGCGGGCACACCAGCGTCACGATGACGGGGGCGAAATAATAGCTCAGTGTCGCCACGGACACGGTGGTATATTTGTATGCCTCAAACAGCAAGATCCAGTTAAAGCCCATGGCGACGCCGGAGAGGAGCAGCAGAGGCAGCTCCCTTTTGATTTTCCCAAAGGGAATGCTCTGTTTCGTCACCAGCAGGAATATGCCAATGAGGGTCGCCGCCAGCACTGCCCGGTAAAGAGCAAGCTCCCCCGAGGCAACGGAGATATTCCGCACAAAGGGGCCGAGGGTGCCGAAGACCGCCATGGAGAGCACCAGCATGGCTCTTGCGTCCAGAATGCGTTTCATGATCATGTACCTCACGCTTGGTTTTTTCTTTCGCAGTATACCACGTTAAATCGCCAATGTCAACGTGTGCCACATTCGTTATTCCTCCATTCCGCAGGGATAGACACCATCTGCCCGCCGTTCCGCGCCATCCTCTTGCACTTTTTCTCATTTTTACATATAATATCCCCATCAAACTTCCCACTTTTAAGGAGAGATCATCATGGGACTGAGCGCTCTGCAGCAGGAAGCTGCCGAACAATATGAAAAAGCATTGAAGCTGGGCCAGAAAAACCACCGTGAGCGGGTGCATCTGGGCCAGTATCCCTACCCTCAGGTGCTGGATGAGATCATTGATGACTCCATGATCGCCGGCCGGGTGGACCTGGGTGTCATTGAGATCCCTACAGAAAAGATCGTGGGCACCAAGACCGCCGGGCGCAAAAGCGCCTTTTCCGCAAGCTTTATGCCCCTGCTGCCGGAGGATACGGAGTTTGCCATGAAGTGGGTCAACCTCTGCATGGCCCACCTGAGCGACGAGGGCATCCGTGACCCCATCCGCTGCTACGAATACCTCGGCCGTTTCTATGTGCAGGAGGGCAACAAGCGGGTAAGCGTGCTGAAAAGCTATGAGGCCTCCACCATCCCCGGCTATGTGATCCGGCTGCTGCCGGTCTACAGCGAAGAGCCCAAGGTGCAGCGCTACTATGAGTTCCTCCAGTTCTATCAGCTCACCCGGCTTTACCGCGTCTCCTTCTCCCAGATCGGCAGCTTCCCTAAGCTGCAGGCTGCCATGGGCTTTGAATCCGACCATGTCTGGACGGACGAAGAGCGCCGCCGTTTCATTTCCCGCTTTTCCTTCTTCCAGCAGGCCTTCAACCGTCTTGGCGGTGCGGATATCGTGGCCACCTCCGCCGATGCCTTCCTCGTCTGGCTGAAGGTCTACTCCTTCGACCAGCTGGGCAAAATGAGCATGAAGGAGCTCACCGAGAGTCTGGAGTCCGTCTGGGCAGACGTGAAGGTGCTGACCCACGCCGCCCCCATCTCCGTTTCTGCCGACATGACAGACGCCGAAATGGAGGCCAAGCCCAGTGAGGAAAAGGGCCTTCTCTCCCGCATTTTCTCCGCCAAGCCCACCACCGCCCATCATCTCAGCGTTGCCTTCATCCACCAGCTCACCCCCAGCAGCTCCACATGGGTCAATGCCCATGAGCAGGGCCGCAAATATCTGGAAAGCGTGATGGGAGATAAGCTCACCGTCCAAACCTTTTACGATGTGGGCACCGGTGAGGAAGCAGAGGAAGCCATGCTCACCGCCATCAAAAACGGTGCTCAGGTGCTCTTTGCCACCACCCCGCCCCTCATCGGCGCCTGCCGCCGCGTAGCGGCCCTTCACCCGGAGGTGAAGATCCTCAACTGCTCCGTTTCCATGCCCTATACCGGCGTGCGCACCTATTACAGCCGCATTTATGAGGGCAAGTTCCTCTCCGGCGCCATTGCCGGCGCCATGAGCAAAAAGGACCGGGTAGGCTATATCGCCAGCTATCCCATTTTCGGCGTACTGGCAGGCATCAACGCCTTTGCTCTGGGCCTTCAGCTCACCAATCCCAACGCCCGGGTGGAGCTTCGCTGGTCCTGCACCCCCGGGGCCCACATGGATGACCTCAAGGAGATGGGCCTTGACTTTATCTCCACCCTCGATATCCCCACCCCCGACTCTGTCCGGGGCCGCTGGGGTGCCAACCGGGTAAAGCCCGACGGCTCTTTGGAACTGCTGGCCTCCCCCTACTGGGACTGGGGCCGGTTCTACGAAAAGCTGGTCCACTCCATCATGATGGGCACATGGGATGCCCTGAACACCAACAAGACCGACGAGCGCGCCATCAACTACTGGTGGGGCATGGCCAGCGGCGTTGTTGGCGTGCGGATGAACCCCGACCTTCCCATCGGCGTCCATGGTCTTGTGCGCATCTTAAAGCGAGGCATCTGCGACGGCTCCGTCACCCCCTTCCACCGTCCCATCGTCTCTCAGGATGGAACGGTACGCAATGACGGCGGCAAGTATTTCTCTCTGGACGAGATCCTCCACATGGACTGGCTGGTGGACACCGTGGACGGCTCCATCCCCACTTATGAGGAGCTGCTGCCCCAGGCCCGGGAGATCGTGCGGCTGCAGGGCATCTACCGTGACTCCATCCCCCCGGAAAAGGAGGGTGTGCTGCTGTGAAGCTTCTGCTGCTCTCCGACCGCGAAAGTCCCTACCTGTGGGACCATTACCAGCCGGGACGGCTGAAGGAATACGACCTCATCATCTCCTGCGGAGATCTGAAATCCAGCTACCTCTCTTTTCTTGTGACCATGGCCCGCGCGCCGCTGCTGTATGTCCATGGCAACCACGACGTCCGCTATGCCCAGCAGCCTCCCGAGGGATGCGAGTGCATTGAGGACAAGATCTATACCTACCGGGGGCTGCGGATCCTCGGCCTTGGGGGCTGCCCCAGCTATAACGGCGGCAGGTACCAGTACACAGAGCGCCAGATGAAAAAGCGCATCCGCAAGCTCGCCTTCCAGCTTTGGCGCAGCAAAGGCGTGGACATCATCGTCACCCATGCGCCTCCCGCAGGCTACGGCGACGGGTCGGATTATGCCCACCGGGGCTGGGAGTGCCTGCTGCCCCTGCTGGACAAGTACAAGCCCAGATATCTCATCCACGGTCACGTCCATCCCAATTACGGCGAAGGCCATCCGCCCGTTCTGCACTACGACGATACTACCATCATCAACGCCTACGAGCGCTACATACTGGATATCGAACCCTGATCTTCCCCATCGGCGCTTCATTTGCGTGGGGCGCACAATCCGTGTGGGAGCCGACGACCTCGGCGGCCCTTGCATCGTCAACCTCCGCATTTCTCGCCGGGCGGGCCGGGGTCGTCCCGCCCCACGATTCCGTTGAACACCCCTGTAGGGGCGGCTGCCAGCCACCCGCTATTCCGCATCAGCTTTTTTGATGAGAAGCCCGAAAGGAGGTCCCCTCTGTGCCATTATCCGCCCCCATTGCATCCATCCGGGGCATCGGCCCCCAGCGGGCAAAAGCCCTTGCAAAACTGGATATTGTGACGGTGCGGGACCTCATCTCCTGTTTTCCCCGCCGCTATGATGACCGGCGGGAGATGAAAACCATCCGGGAGCTTGTGCCTGGAGAGTACGCCTGTGTTTCCGCCATGATCGCCTCTGCCCCCACGGTGCACCGCATCCGCAAGGGCATGGAGCTGGTAAAGGCCCGGGCCGTGGACGCCACCGGCGTGCTGGAGCTCACCTTCTTCAACCAGACCTGGCTGAAAAACCAGCTTCTCCCCGGCGAAACCTACATTTTCTACGGCAAGGCGGAGGGCAACCTCCTGCGCCGCTCTATGGCCGCCCCCGTGGTGGAAAAGGAGGGACAGGGGGAACAGACAGGTCGCATCGTCCCCATCTATCCCCTCACCGCCGGGGTTTCCCAGCTTGTGATGCGCCGCTCCATCCGGCAGGGGCTGGATGCGTGCGCTGCCATTTTGCCGGATGTCCTCCCCCACGAGGTGCGCCAAAGCCACGGCCTTTGCCATATTGGCTACGCCTATGAAAACATCCACTTTCCGGAAAGCGACGAGGCCCTCACCATCGCCCGACGGCGCCTCGCCTTCGAGGAGCTGTTCCTCTTCACCATCGGCCTTGGCCGTTTGCGCAGCAGACGAAGGCTCCTCTCCGCTGCTCCCTGCACCGCGGTGGATATGGCGCCCTTCTACGCTGCTCTTCCCTTCTCTCTCACCTCCGCCCAGCGCCGCTGCATTGCCGAGGCCATTGCCGACATGACCTCTGGCACGGTGATGAACCGCCTCTGTCAGGGCGATGTGGGTTCCGGCAAGACCATGGTGGCGGCAGGCTGCGTGTATTTTGCCGCGAAAAACGGCCTGCAAAGCGCCCTTATGGCCCCTACGGAGGTGCTGGCCCAGCAGCATTACGCCGGTCTTTCCCCCCTGATGGAGAGGCTTGGTATTCGCTGCGCCCTTCTTACCGGCTCCACACCGGCAAAAGAGAAAAAAGCCGTCTCCGCCCGCCTTGCCGCAGGGGAGATCGACTTTATCATCGGTACCCACGCCCTCATCACCGGCAGCGTGGAATACAAAAACCTCGGCCTTGTGGTGACGGATGAGCAGCACCGCTTCGGCGTTGCCCAGCGCGCAGCACTGGCAGAAAAAGGCCGCCATCCCCACATTCTCGTCATGTCCGCCACCCCCATCCCCCGCACCCTTGCCCTGATTCTCTACGGCGATCTGGACGTTTCCATTCTGGACGAGCTGCCCCCGGGGCGAAAACCGGTGGACACCTTCGCCGTGCCCTCCAGCTATCACGAGCGGATCTACGCCTTCCTCCGAAAGCACGTTCTTGACGGGCGGCAGGCCTACATCGTCTGCTCTATGGTATCGGAGAACGAAGAGCTGAGCGATGAACGCAAGGCGGTGACGGAATACACGAAAACGCTGCAGGAGACCGTCTTCCCCGATCTGCGGGTGGGCTGTGTCCACGGCAGGATGAAACCAAAAGAAAAAGAAGCCGTAATGTCCGCCTTCGCCGGCGGAGAAACGGATATACTGGTCTCCACCACCGTCATTGAGGTGGGCGTAGACGTGCCCAACGCCGCCGTCATGGTGGTGGAAAACGCGGAGCGCTTCGGTCTCAGCCAGCTCCACCAGCTCAGGGGCCGCGTGGGCCGTGGGCAGCACCAGTCCTACTGCATCCTCATCTCCGACAACAAAAATGAGGAAACAAAACAGCGGCTGAAGGTCATGACCCAAACCAGCGACGGTTTCAGGATCGCGGAAGAAGATCTGCGGCTCCGTGGCCCCGGTGATTTCTTCGGTGAGCGTCAGCACGGTCTTCCGGGCCTGCGGGTGGCCGATATCGGCTGCGACACCCAGCTTCTGCAGGAGGCCAAGAAAGCGGCGGAAGCCCTCCTTGCAAACGATCCGCAGCTGCAGGATCACCCCGCCACGGCGGCGCGGGTGGAAGAGCTCTTCCGCC
>JAFQRI010000071.1 GCA_017410185.1 Oscillibacter sp.
GCAGCCGGCAAGAGATACCAATCTAATAAGGAGGTGCCGTTAAATGCGCGTTAAAGTCACTTTGAGATGCAACGAGTGCAAGCAGAGAAACTACAATACCATGAAGAACAAGAAGAATACCCCCGACAAGCTTGAACTGAAGAAGTATTGCCGCTTCTGCAAGAAGCACACGACCCACACCGAAACCAAGTAATTCAGAAAGGCGTGTAAGCAAATGGCAGAAGAGAAGAAGAAAGACCGCGGCCTCTGGCTGCGCGAGATGAAAAGCGAACTGAAGAAGGTTGTTTGGCCCAACAAGAAGACCGTTGCCAAGAACACCGGCACTGTGCTTCTGTGCACCCTGGGCATCGGCGCCTTCATCTGGATCTTTGACTTCGTGTCCGTGTCCGCCGTTCAGATCATCCTGAACGCTTTCGGCGCGTAAGGAGAAGAACGTATGGCAGAGAGCGCGAAGTGGTATGTGATCCATACCTATTCCGGCTATGAGAACGCCGTCAAGACCAGCATCGAGAAATTCGTCAACGGCCGCAATATGCAGGATCTGATCCTGCGTATGGAGATCCCCATGGAGACTGTGACCGAGGTCACCGAATCCGGCACCATGAAGGAAGTGGAGCGCAAGGTCTTCCCCGGCTATGTGCTGATCAAAATGGTCATGACGGACGAAGCATGGCATCTGGTGCGCAATGTGCGCGGCGTTACCGGCTTCGTCGGTTCCGCCAACAAGCCTATCCCCCTCTCTGAGGAGGAAGTTCTGGCTATGGGCATGGAAAAGCACGAGATCGTCGTGCGCTACAACGTGGGCGACCACGTGCGTATCGTAGACGGTCCTCTGGCAAGCTTCAACGGCGTTGTGGAAGAGATCGAACCCGAGAAGAACCGCGTGAGCGTGATCGTCTCTATGTTCGGCCGCGAGACCCCCGTGGAGCTGGAGCTGGACCAGGTCGAGGTCATCCAGGACTAAAAAAGATTTCCCGCGCCTACGGGCGCCGTTACGGCGAACGGATCGCCGCACGTGGGAGGGGCTGAGAGGCCCCGCCAAAACCGGGCGAAAGCCCGCCACCACATCTATATTTTAGGAGGTGCTACTCCGTGGCACAGAAGATTACTGGTTATGTAAAACTGCAGATCCCCGCAGGCAAGGCAACTCCCGCCCCCCCTGTTGGTCCCGCTCTGGGCCAGCACGGCGTGAACATTGCCGCTTTCACCAAGGAGTTCAACGAGCGTACCAAGGCTGACATGGGCATGATCATCCCCGTCGTCATCACTGTGTACTCTGACCGTTCCTTCTCCTTCATCACCAAGACTCCCCCCGCTGCCGTCCTGATCAAGAAGGAGTGCAACATCGAGTCTGGTTCCGGCGTCCCCAACAAGACCAAGGTCGCCACCATCTCCAAGGCTTCCATCCAGAAGATCGCTGAGATCAAGATGAAGGACCTCAACGCCGCCAGCCTGGAGTCTGCTATGAGCATGATCGCCGGTACCGCCCGCTCCATGGGCGTTGTCGTTGGCGACTAATATTTAATAACAACAATTTCAACCAGCAGAGCGTATCACGCTCTATACAGTGGGAGGAATTATTCCGAAGAACCACTATGAGGAGGAAGTAACATTGTTTAGAGGCAAGAAATATCAGGAGAGCGCCAAGCAGATCGATCGTAGCGTTCAGTACGAGGCTGCTGAGGGCATGGCTCTCATTTGCAAGACCGCCAGTGCCAAGTTCGACGAGACCGTCGAGCTGCACGTGAAGCTGGGCGTTGACTCCCGTCACGCTGACCAGCAGGTCCGTGGCGCCATCGTGCTGCCCCACGGCACCGGTAAGACCGTCCGCGTCCTGGTCTTCGCCAAGGGCGACAAGGCTGACGCTGCCCGCGAGGCCGGCGCAGATTATGTCGGCGATATGGACATGGTCGAGAAGATCCAGAAGGAAAACTGGTTCGACTTCGACGTTGTCGTTGCCAGCCCCGACATGATGGGCGTTGTTGGCCGCCTGGGTAAGGTCCTGGGCCCCAAGGGCCTGATGCCCTCCCCCAAGGCCGGCACCGTCACCCCCGACGTTGCCAAGGCTGTCAAGGAAGTCAAGGCCGGTAAGATCGAGTATCGTCTCGACAAGACCAACATCATCCACTGCCCCATCGGTAAGGTCTCCTTTGGCCCCGAGAAGCTGGTGGATAACTACAATGCTCTGATGGGCGCCATCATCAAGGCCAAGCCCGCCGCCGCTAAGGGCCAGTATGTCCGCAGCTGCGTCGCCGCTTCCACCATGGGCCCCGGCGTCAAGATGAACACCGCCAAGCTCGTCTAAGAGTTTTGTAAAGGGGGAGCAGGCTCCCCCTTACCCCTGACTTTTTTCGCTGAAAAGTATAAAAAAGTCGAAAAATTGTTATTTAAGTATTGACTTTTGGTCGCTGCTTGAATATAATATCAGTTGCGTTCCAAAGACAGCAGGTGGGCATATGCCCGTAAGTCCTGCCGAGGATAGTATCAATCATAACGATTTTTACTCCGTCCTTGTGTCTTTGCGCCACAAGGACGGTTTTTTTTGAACGCACCTACAATTCCAATGGAGGTGAATCCAATATGCCTAACGCAAAGGTCCTGTCCGAAAAGCAGGCGATCGTTGCCGAGCTGACCGAGAAGGTTCAGAAGGCTACCGCCGGTGTGCTGGTGGACTACAAGGGTATTACCGTTGAGGAAGATACCGCTCTGCGTAAGGAGTGCCGTGAGAACAGCGTGGATTACGCAGTTGTGAAGAACACCCTGCTGCGCTTCGCTTTCAACAACACCGGCCTCAGCGAGCTGGACGGCGTCCTGAACGGCACCACTTCTCTGGCTCTGTGCGATGATCCCGTGGCTCCCGCCCGCATCATGGCCGACTACGCCAAGAAGCTCAACGGCAAGTTCGAGATCAAGGGTGGCTTCATGGACGGCAAGGTCGTCGACCTGAACACCATCAATGCTCTGGCTTCCATCCCCGCACTGCCTGTCCTGCAGGCTCAGTTCCTGGGCACCATGCTGGCTCCCATCACTGGCCTGGCCGTTGTCCTCAAGCAGATCGCCGAACAGAAGGGCGCTCCTGCCGAAGAGGCTCCCGCTGCCGAGTAATTCATCGGCAAACCACAAATTTTTTAAAAATTTACTTTTAGGAGGCAATTACAATGTCTGAGAAGATTACCGCCCTGCTCGAAGAGATCAAGGGTCTGACTGTTCTGGAGCTGTCCGAGCTGGTCCACGCTCTGGAGGAAGAGTTCGGCGTTTCCGCCGCTGCCATGGCTGCTCCCGCTGCCGCTGCTGCTCCCGCTGCTGAGGAGAAGACCGAGTTCGACGTTATCCTGGCTGGCTTCGACGCTGCTGCCAAGATCAAGGTCATCAAGGTCGTCCGCGAGATCACCGGCCAGGGCCTGGCTGAGGCCAAGGCTACCGTCGAGGGCGCTCCCAAGGCTCTGAAGGAAGCTGTTTCCAAGGACGAGGCCGAGGAGCTGAAGAAGAAGCTCGAAGAGGCTGGCGCCAAGGTCGAGATCAAGTAATTTTGATCCTCGCTTCATAAACGAGAACAAGATCGGGATCACTCGAAAGAGTGGTCCCGATTTTTTGCGCCCTGAGAACGGTTCTTGACGGAACGGCGGAAATAAGGTAGGATAAATCGAATACCATCATTTCTCAAAGGAGGACGCCCCTATGCCCATCACCACAGTGTTTTTTGATCTGGACGGCACGCTGCTGCCCATGGATCAGGATGCCTTTGTCAAGCACTATATCAAAAACTTTGCTGTTTTTATGCTGCCCCACGGCTATGACCCCGAGGCCCTTGGAAACGGCCTTTGGAAGGGCAGCATGGCCATGGTGAAAAACGACGGCAGCCAGACCAATGAGGATCTCTTCTGGCAGGTCTTCAACGGCGTGGTGGGGAAGGACGCCCGGAAGGACGAGGCCCTCTTTGCCGCCTATTACGACACGGATTTCCACAAGGCGAAGGCCGCCTGCGGCTTCGCCCCGGAGGCGGCAGAGGTGGTGCGGGGCCTGAGGGCGGCAGGGAAGAAGGTGGTGCTGGCCACCAACCCCATGTTCCCCCATATGGCCACGGAGAACCGCATGAGATGGGCAGGGCTGGAGCCGGAAGACTTTGACCTTTACACCACCTATGAGAACTCCTCTTTCTGCAAGCCCAACCTTGCCTATTACGAGGAGATCATGGAAAAGCTGGGCCTCAGGGCAGAGGAGTGCGCCATGGTGGGCAACGATGTGGACGAGGATATGATCGCCGGGAAGCTGGGCTTCAAGATCTTTTTGCTGACCCCCTGCCTCTTGAACCGCAGCGGGCAGGATATTGACCGGTTCCCCCACGGCGGCTTTGGTGAGCTGCAGGCATGGCTGGAGAGGGAAGTGCTGTGAAGCAGTGGAAGGTCTTTTATGAGGGCAGCCTCTGGGGCCACCGGAAGCGGGACCACGCGGGACGGGAGCTTCGGATCCACCGGACCTTTCTCTGGGGCGGGCGGGAATGGTATGTTCCCGCGGTGTATGTCTGCGCCCGGGGACTGGTGATGGATCTTTGCGTCAGCGCCGAGGCAGAGGCCATGAAAGCCTTTGTGGAAAAATGGCTGCCCTATGAGAAGCAGCGGGACATCCCCGAGGAAGTGCGGGAGGAAATGGAGCGGGAGAGGCCCCTTCGTATGGATCTCCGGGCAGAGCTTCACTGCAACGGACGCCTCCTGCGGGAGGCTCACGCCAGCGGCAGCGGCTGGGTGCCGGAGAGCTGCGCGTGGGAGGGCTATCAAAACGAGGACGCTGCCTGCCGCTTTGTGTCACACTACGGCCTTGACAGGGAGAAAGCATGGGGGTTTCGCCGCGTGATGTTCCCATGGGATACGAAGCGGGGACAGCGGGAGATCTCCTCCCTGACAGTGAAGCTGCAGGAGCATCCTGTGACTTTTTCCGGCCCCTGCTTTGAAAGTCAAGAGGGAAAAGTGACTTTCCAGCATCCTTTTTCTGGCAAGGAATATACCTTGACAGCGCTTGAGGAGAAAGAGGATGCGCTGCCGGAGAACGCTTTTTCCCGGGAGGATATGGAATATCCCCGCAAATGCGTGGCTCTGCGCTATACCGTGGACCCGCCCCATGCGGGCGTGCAGGTGCGCTGGCGTGGGAAGGGGGACCGGCCACGGGAAAAGGCCCCGTCGCCTCACGGCCCCAGGGCATCCAACAGCGCGGGGGTGGTGATCCTGCGGCGGGACGGGGATGCGCCCACCGCCGTTTCCGCCCTGTATTTCACCCTGCCGGAGAAGCGGCAATGGCGCATTGTTGTGCAGGAAAAGACCGTAAATGACGAAGAATTCCTGCTGATCGAGGATAAAAAGTGAGAGGAAGGCAATGCCTCCCTCTCTTCTTTTATATGCTTTATGCTATATTGTGAAATGAATGAAATGAAATTCTATATAAAGACTATAAGGGGTACGGGGTAATAGTAGGGGGAGAAAATAAAAGAATAGGAAAACCCATTTCTTTCATTTCTCATTTCCCACCCAGCTCTCAGTTTCCGCAGAAGCAGCTGCGGGCCTCATCGTAATTCTCCGGCAGCGTCACGGTGTTGGGGGGAAAGAATTCCCCCACGGGGAAGGAGATGTGACGGAAGAGGGAGCAGGGGTCTTCCCCGCCGCTGCCGCAGGAGCATTCCTTTTCCGGCATGCAGTAGTCATAGACGGGGATGAGGAGCTGGGTATCCCGCTCCAGACGCACGATGGAGAACTGACCGAGGGTCACGTAGACCCGGCGGCCCTCGTCACCGCAGCAAAGATCGCCGCCAAAGCAGCTGCTCACGCAGGAGGGGACCTCGCACAGCGGGCAGTCGTGCCGGTCGCAGCGGGTGTCCAGACGGGCGTCCAGCACCAGAGGCTCCACCGCCTCCACCACCGCCACAGGGAGATTGCTCTTTTCCATCAGCTGGGGGTCCGGCTCGCCGGCGTGGGCGCGGGAGGAGAAGATCTTGGCGCTGCCCTCGCTGCCAAAGAGGATGGCCCGCTTATCAAAGACGCACAGACCCTCCACCGTGACGGGGACGGGGGTGCTCAGGCAGGCCTGCAGGGTAACGGAGTAGAAAAAGCGCATATCCACACTGTAGAAGCCGCGGTTGAAGCTGACAGGCTCCACATCCACATAAACGTAGAGGAGCTTTGCGGAGCCGCCCTTGACGGAAAGGGCACGGTTGATCACGTCCACATACTGTTTTCTGGGGTAGAAGCGCAGGTCCTCAAGGCAATCTTTGTCACGGCAGGCGTCAAAGATCTTTTTTGTATGGATGCATACCGCCTCACGGACGCCGCTGCAGCCCTCCACGGGGCCGGGGATCACTTTATCGGGCATGGATGATACCTCCTGATTTGAGTAAGTATCGAAAGAGAGGCTCTTTCAATCCAGTCTATGCCCGATGCTCCCGGGGGTGCGGAATTGACCGCTGCGGAAAGGAAAAGCGCGCACCCTTTCGGATGCGCGCTGTATGGGATCACTCCACGGTGACGCTGCCCCACTTGGGGGTGATGATACACACATAGGTCTTGCCCTGACCGAGGGAGAGGGGCGAGCCGTCGGTAAGGGAGTAGGTGAAGGGGGTGGAGCGGTCGGCCTTGGACCACTGGATCTCCACACCCTTGCCGCCGCAGAAGAACCGGCCCTCGCCGCTGCCCGTCATGCGGACGTTGAGACGGCCCTCACTGTCGCCGGAGATGACGGACATGGCGGTTTCCAGCACCAGCACATTGGTAAAGCCAAGCTGCTCTCCGGTGTTGCCGTCCGTATGCTCCTTGCCGAACTGGCTGACCATGTAGAGGCCGGTCTCGGCGTCATAATCGAAGGTGCCGGTCTTGTAGTTGGAGAATTTCACCTGCACTCTGGCAGCGTCAGTGCCGGAGGCGGGAGTGCCGTCTTCCACAAAGGTGACGGGATAGGCGTAGGAATCCTTGTGCTCCCGGCGGTAGGAGGTGGAGTCCAGATACTCCAGGATCTTTTCGCCGGAGGTCACAAGGCTGTGCTCATAGCCGAGGGAGGCCTTGCGGTCGCTGTCACGCCAGAAGATCTGGGCGTCCCGTCCGCCGTTGACGCCGTCCATATGGGGTACGCCCCAATTGGCCAGAGCCTCGTAGGCGTCAAAGCTGCCGCCGGCGTGGACATAGAAGGCGTCATGGCCCAGAGCGGCCTCAATGTAATAGGGGCGGGCAGAGCGGATGCTGCCCAGCATCTCCACACCCTCCACCGTCTGGAACACGCCCAGCATACGGGTGATCTGGCCCTCGGCGGGGATCTCATAGACGATATCCGCCTGAGAGATGCCAAGCTGGGGCTGAGCGGCCTTATGGTTATTGATCATCACCGCCATGGGGCGGAGATTTTCATATTCCTCCTCCATGGGAAGGCCCGTGAGGGGATTGGTTCCGCCGGGGACATAAACGGGCTCCGGTTCCGGCTCCGGTTCCGGTTCCGGGACAGGCTCCGGTGCGGGGGTGGGCTCCGGTGGTTCCACCACGGAGGCCGCCGGCGGGGGAGGAGGCGTCTCCTCTTTGGCGCCGCAGCCGGTGAGGGAGAGGGTCATACACCCCAGAAGAAGTAGTGCAACGAGCCGTCGCTTCATGTTGCCGCCGCCTTTCTCAGTAAGTTTCTGACTTCATCATACAAGGGTCGACAAAATGCGTCAAGGCAAATTTCCCGATCTTTCCTGTTTTTTTACTGTACGCGGGGCGGAAAATGGAGTATAATGAACGGGAAAAAATATGCCCGGAGGTACGATATATGGACTTTGAAGGCCAGGGCTTTATCAATGACGAGCTGGAGCTGAAATTCCTGCTGCTTTATATCACCGCCCGCCTCATTGAACCGGTGACGGTGGATGTGATCCTTGATATCGCCATGTGCGACGAGGGCGTGAACTATTTCGCCTTCTCCGAATGTTTGAATGATCTGGTGCAGACCGGTCACCTGACCCTCTCCGAGGAGGGGAAATACGCCATCACCGACAAAGGCGTGCGCAACAGCCAGATCTGCGAGAGCAGCCTTGCCTACTCCGTGCGGCTGGAGTGCGACAAGGGTCTTGCCATCTATAACCGTGACCTGCGGCGGAAAAGTCAGGTCCGCGCAGAGATCGAAAAGCGGCCGAACGGCACCTACACGGTGAAGATGTCTCTGGATGACGACATGGGCAGTATCATGCGATTGCAGCTGCTGGCCATGCGGGAGGATATGGCCAAGATGCTGAAAAACCGCTTCCTCAGCGCGCCGGAGCAGACCTATCACGCCATCATGCAGGTGCTGATGAAGGAAAACGACAAGTGAAGCAAACATATCACGGAAAAAGGGGCGGCAGCCCTTTTTCCATGTCAGGCGGCAAAAGGAAAGGAGCAGACCATTGGCAAAGAAAGCAAAAACCGGTGTGGTAATGAAAAAGCTGGGGGAATTGGGCAGAGC
>JAFQRI010000072.1 GCA_017410185.1 Oscillibacter sp.
CCCTTAATGAGGGAGCACTGTATTATTAGTTGGATACCGGCAATGGTGTCATGTTTGTCTGCGAGCCTCCGGTAAACGGCGATATCCACGGAGGGATCGTAGAGATATTCGGGGCAAAAGGGACTATTTTCTTCAGAATAGTCATCCATTGCCAGGGGCCGGTGCCTACAGTGCGCTGGCTGTCGCAGTTTGGCATCAAGCCCTTGGAGGGTGCGTATTGACGGTGGCTTCGTAAAGTCGGAAAAAATTTTTTCAAAAATAAGGAAATTGACACAAAGATTACACATCGCGGTGCTACCCTGAGTCCAACGGAGGGGTAGCTCCCTCTCGATCGCAAAAAACAGGAGGCCGCGCCATGAAAAAACTGATCTGCATTTGCCTGGTTCTGCTCTTGCTTTCCGGCTGCTCCGCGGGATTCGTCTGCGAAAACGAATACTACAGGATCTATCGGGAGAACGGGAAGACCTATATGGAATTTCTTAAGGAGTATACCCCAGAGGACCGCATTTCCACAGGACCGGGCTGGCTTTCTGCCGTCTCTGTCCGGGAGCTGAAAAGCGATATCCTCAATGGCCGCCTTAGTGGGCTGCATCTTTTTACTTTGCGCAATCTCAGTGACGGTCAACGGCTGGAAGTGATAGATCCTGAGACCCTTCATGAGCCGGCGCTGCCCGAGAATGTGACCTGCGAAAGCGTGACCTGGGCCGGTGACCGCTGTTCCTTCCGCATAGAGAGCAATGTGGGCTGCGGCTATGCCGATATCCTTTTTCGGGATGAATTCGCGGAAAGATTTCATTTCTACTATAGCTGGGAGGTGGGGCATGAAAACGATGACATGGTGGAGGAAAGGAATGTTCCCGAGCGCAATGCCCTATATTCCAGGTTTATAGCGTATACTCCCACAGCTTACGGCTCATATCGTTCAGATACCCACGAATATTTGCGCTATTGTATTGCGACCCGCCAGGGGAATGTGTTTGTGGTGGAAGAGCACAAGAACGGCTACGATGGCTTGATCCTGTATCCTTCCGAAGAAGAACCGGTTCCGGAGAAGGTGCATTTGTTCTGTGAAAGCCCGGAGGGCTATCTTGCGGTCACCCTTGATGTGCTTCGGGAGCGGCCCAGTGTGGAATGGCTGGCGGCCTTTGGCGTGAAATAGTGGAAAGGAGCGGATGAAGCCATGCGTCGATGTGTAAGTTTGCTTTTGGTTCTTTTGGCCCTTTTCGGCACCCTTTCTGGCTGCTCCGAAGAAAAGACGCAGACCGAAGCTGTGTATACGGTTTATGAAAGCGGCGGGAAATGGTATATGAAAACGGGAGAATCCACCGCCTCCGCCGGTGCGGTGGTAACGGCCGGAGTCCAGGATATCAATGAACTGCCGCTGGATTGGCCTCTTTATGCCTCTGTCCCGGAAATGCGGGATGCGATCATGAGCGGGGAGTTGGAGCCCTGGTTGGTCCAATGGCTTCGGGAAACAGCCCCCGCCGGTGAGCCCATCCCGCTTTGTGATATGGATGCGCTCTATGAGGCGGTCCTTCCGGAGCGGCTCACCTGCACCGGTGTGCTGTTTGCCGGAGACAGGATGGAATTCCCCTTCACCGGGCGGAATATCTCGGGGAGAGCCTACATTTTTTACGATCGCACGGAATATCAGCATTATTCCCGGCAGTGTGTCTGGGCAGGGGCTCCCCGTTTGACGCTCACCGCTGAGGTGCGGCATGAAACGGCAAGAGTACTGCTTTGTGAGATGGGTGAGCGAGAGAGACTAACGGCGCTGTATGGGTGGGAGGTCTGTTACGAACTGGATACGGGCGACGGTGTTATGTTTGTTTACGAGCCTTTCCAGGCTGGGAACTCTAAGGAGCTGCGGACAATAGAAATGCTTGGCAGAAAGGGAGAGGTGTACTACCGTATTGTCATGCAGTTCAGGGGGGAAGTCCCTACAGTGCGCTGGCTGTCGCAGTTTGGCATCAAGCCCTTGGAGGGCGCGTATTGACAGCTGCCTCACAATAAAAAAGCAAGGACGGGCCAATGGCCCGTCCTTTTGCTGCCGATTTAGCGGCGGGTTGGATGATGCAGCGTACCACCTTCTCCTCAAGGAGAAGGCTTTCGCATCGAAATAACAGTTTGCCAAATCGGGATTTGAGAAAATGTGCCGGTCAGGTCACATCGGGATAGAGGGCGCGGAGCACCTTCACCAGCTGCTCCACAAAGCCCCAGATGGGCGGCTCCAGCCACTTGTCGTAGAGGATGCACATGTAAAGCGCCTGGTGCCAGTTCTTCACCGGCACAAAGGTGATGTTCTGATTCAGCTGGATGCAGTCCTCCGACAGGACGCAAAGGCCCACGCCGGCCGCCACCAGATCCAGCGCCGACTGGGCCGAATCCACAGAGCAAAGGATCTGCTGCTCCCCTGTACCGCTGGCCCACAGGCCGAAGAGGTTTTCCCGGTCGTAGTGAAGGCTGATCTGCGGCTCCCGGTTCACCTGCTGGGGAGAGAGCACCACTTCCTTGGCCAAGGGGTGACTCCGGGGCAGGGCAGCCCAAAAGCTGCGGCGGCAAAGCTTGCGGAAGTGGAGGCTGCGGTCACGGTTGGTGGTATCCACGATGGCCATGTCCAGCTTCTCCTGCCGCACCATATCCATCAGATCCTCCGAGGAGCTTTCCACGATGTGGAAGCGGATACGGCTGTTTTGATCCATGTAGGAGGCGATCTCCCGGGCCACCGTGCCCCCCAAAGTGCCGGAGATCACGCCCATGCGGATCACCACCGGCGCGGATACCCTGCTGTCCCGCAGGGTCATGGAGGCATTGTCCAACTCGTGGAGGGCGGAATCCACCTTCTCCCGGAAATAGCGTCCCTCTTCGGTGAGGCGGATGTTGCGGCCGGCCTTTTCAAACAGCTTCACACCCCCCAGCTCCTCCTCCAAATGGTGGATGGCGGCGGAAAGGGAGGGCTGGGAAATGCCCAGCCGGGCGGCGGCCAGGGTGTAGTGCTCAACCTGTGCCAGCACGGAAAAGTAACGGAGATACTTGTAGTTCATACGGTTACCTCGATAATCTATAGATAGAAACTCTAAATAA
>JAFQRI010000073.1 GCA_017410185.1 Oscillibacter sp.
ATGGTCCTTGGTTCCTACTACCTCACCATGGAGCGTATGGGCAAGGCCGAGGTTGGCGCCGAGACCATCTGGTGCGACGATCCCGGCGAGACCGGTCTTCCCGCTCAGAGCATCGTGGATGCCGACGAGTTCCTTGCCGCCAATGAAGAGGCCAAGCGCGAGGGCCGCAAGCAGGCCACCTACAAGCCTCTGCACATGTACGGCAACGAGGATGAGGCCCTCATGGCCTACAACGAGAAGGTCATCGGCGTGCACTGCCCCATTCTGGTGCGCCGCACGCTGAATGTGAACGGTGTGGACTATACCCGCGTGGTGGAGATCACTCCCGGCCGTATCATCTTCAACCAGAATGTGCCTCAGGATCTGGGCTTCGTGGACCGCACCGATCCCGCCCACGTGTGCGACTATGAGATCACCGAGGTCTGCGGCAAGAAGCAGCTGGGAAAGATCGTTGACAAGACCATCAACAAGCACAGCTTCACCGTGGCCGCCGAGGTGCTGGACGCCATCAAGGCCACCGGTTACCGCTACTCCACCAGAGCCGCCATCACCGTCTCCATCGCGGATATGACCATCCCCCCCAAGAAGTACGAGATGGTCGCCGCCTCCGAGCAGGCCGTTCTGGATATCGAAAACCAGTACAAGATGGGCTTCATGACCGACCACGAGCGCTACAAGCAGGTGGTGCAGGTCTGGGAGAAGACCACCAACGATGTTTCCGATGCTCTGCAGAAGAACCTGGACCGCTACAACCCCATCTTCATGATGGCGGACTCCGGCGCCCGTGGCTCCATGAAGCAGATCCGTCAGCTGGCCGGTATGCGCGGTCTGATCGCAAACACCGCCGGTAAGACCATCGAGATCCCCATCAAGGCAAACTACCGTGAAGGCCTGACCGCTCTGGAGTACTTCATCTCCAGCCGCGGCGCCCGTAAGGGCCTGGCCGATACGGCTCTTCGTACCGCAGACTCCGGTTACCTCACCCGCCGAATGGTCGACGTTTCTCAGGAAGTCATCATCCGCGAGCAGGACTGCGGCGTGACCCACGGCATCAAGGTCAGCGAGATCAGCGAGAACGGCCAGATCATTGAGAAGTTCTCTGACCGTCTCCGCGGCCGCTTCCTGGTTGGCGACGTTGTGGACGCCGCTACCGGTGAGGTGCTGGTCAGCAGCACCAAGATGATGGACGAGAAGGACGCCAAGATCCTCGAGAGCCGCGCCTGGATCCAGAACAACCACCGCGAGAGCGACCGCTGCTCCTTCACCCCCGGTGTTGACGAGCATCCCTCCGTCATGATCCGCACCGTTCTGACCTGTAAGGCTCACAGCGGTGTGTGCGCCAAGTGCTATGGCATGAACCTTGCCACCCAGAGCCCCGTTGGCCCCGGCGAGGCTGTCGGCATCATCGCCGCTCAGTCCATCGGTGAGCCCGGTACTCAGCTGACCATGCGTACCTTCCATACCGGCGGCCTCGCCGGCGGCGATATCACGCAGGGTCTTCCCCGAGTGGAGGAGCTGTTTGAGGCCCGCAAGCCCAAGCGTATGGCGACCCTCGCTGAGATCGGCGGTAAGGTCCGCTTCGAGCAGGCCGCCAAGGGAAGCCTGCTGAACATCATCATCACCGCCGAGGATGGCGATACCCGCACCTACGCAGTGCCTCACACGGGTCTGCAGGTGAAGGACGGCGACACCATCGAAGCCGGCACCCAGCTGACTTACGGCGCGCTGAATCCCCACGATGTTCTGCGCATCCGCGGCGCCGACGCAGTGTATAACTACCTCATTCAGGAAGTTCTCCGCGTGTACCGTCAGCAGGGCGTTGACATCAACGATAAGCATATCGAGGTCATCGTCCGCCAGATGATGCGCAAGGTCCGTCTGGAGGATGCCGGCGACACCAAGCTGCTGGACGGCTCCATGGTGGACGTTCTGGAGTTCTACGACGCCAACGAGGAGATCGACCGCCGCAACGCTGCCGGTGAGCGCCGCGAGGATGGCGAGCCCCTGCGCCACGCAGAGGCCACCCAGCTCCTCATGGGTATCACCAAGGCCTCTCTTGCCACCGACTCCTTCCTCTCCGCCGCCTCCTTCCAGGAGACCACCAAGGTCCTCACCGAGGCTGCCATCAAGGGCAAGAGCGACCATCTGGTTGGCCTGAAGGAGAATGTCATCATCGGTAAGCTGATCCCCGCCGGCACCGGTCTGCAGGCATACCACAGCTTTGCCAAGGAGCTGGTACCCGACCGTGTGAGCGAGGAAGTCCCCGCCGCCACAGAGGAGAGCACCGAAGCTGATGTGGTCATCATTGAGGAATAATCTCCCACAAATGATACAAAAATCCCGCTGTTTCGAGAGAAACAGCGGGATTTTTTGGCGGTTCAAATTAGTTTTTTCATATCCTCCGGAATGGGGGCGGTGAGGTCAAGGCATTGCCCTGTCACAGGATGGGTCATCACAAGACGGTAGGAGTGGAGGGCAGGGCGGGGGATCAGCGCCACGTCCTCTCTGCCATAAAGCCAGTCCCCTGCCAGCGGGTGGCCGATGGAGGCCATGTGGACCCGCAGCTGATGGGTGCGGCCCGTCTGGGGAATGAGCTTCACAAAGGCCATGCCGTTTTTCTCGGAGAGGACTTCGTAGTGGGACACGGCCTCCTGTCCGTCGGGGCGCACCATGCGGGCGATAACGGAGCTCTCGTCCCGCCCGATGGGAGCATCGATGGTGCCGCTTTTGGGTTGGGGAACGCCCATGCACACCGCCCGGTATTCCCGGGTGAAGCGCTCTGTGTGGTGGCTGCGGCGGAGAAGATCATGCACATAGCCGCTCTTTGCCACCACCATGAGGCCGGTGGTGCCTTTATCCAGACGGCTGACAGAGTGGAAGATGAAGTCCGTGCCCCGCTGGAACGCCAGCGCACCCGCCACCGTGGGGGTGCCGGGGAGGAAGTTGGAGGCGTGGGCCGTCATGCCGGCAGGCTTATCCACCACTAAGAGGTGCCCGTCCTCCCAGAGGATGGGCAGGGGCCAGTCTCCGGGGATGACTTCCACCTTGGGTGGGCGGTGGTCGCCGGATTCCACGGCAAGGACGTCCCCTGCACGGAGGATCTTCGTGGTGCGGGCGTGCGCACCGTTGACCAGAATACCGTTTTCGCAGCGGGTCAGGCGGGAGATGGCGTGGGAAGAAAAGTGGAGCTTTGCGCGGAGGATGTGGCGCACGGTGGAGCCGTCCTCTTCCGGCGGCAGGGTGTAGGTAATGATCTCCATGGCAGATCCTTTCGGGCTTCTTTTTCTTCAGCTTACCACAAAACGGTGGTCAAAGCCAGTAAAGCGTGATAAAATATCACATTATGCATTTCTTTCCGAGGAGGAACACCCCATGCTGTTATCCGCAGAGCATCTTTCCATCAATTTCGGCAGCCGCCAGCTGCTCAGCGATGTGAATTTCTATCTCAATGAGGGGGACAAGACCGGTATCATCGGTATCAACGGCACCGGCAAGTCCACCTTTCTCAAGGTCCTCTCCGGCCTCATCGAGCCCGACAGCGGCAAGGTCAGCCGGGATCCCAATGTGCAGGTGAGCATACTTTCCCAGAATCCGGTGATGGAGGATGAGGCCACCATTTTGGAGCAGGTCTTTCTCCACTTTCCCGCGGAGTTTCGCGCCCTGAACGAATACGAGGCCAAGGCCATGCTCACAAAGCTGGGTCTTCCGGACTTTGAACGCAAGGTGGGAACCCTCTCCGGCGGTCAGCGCAAGCGGGTGGCCCTTGCCGCGGCGCTGATCCATCCGGCAGATGTGCTGGTGCTGGATGAGCCCACCAACCACCTCGACAGCGCTATGGTCGCCTGGCTGGAGGAGTGGCTCCGCCGCTTCAAGGGCGGCCTTGTGATGGTCACCCATGACCGCTATTTTTTGGAGCGGGTGGTGAACCACATCACTGAGCTTTCCCGGGGAAAGCTCTATCACTATGAGGCCAATTACTCCAAATATCTGGAGCTGAAAGCCCAGCGGGCAGAAATGGCGGAGGCCAGTGAGCGCAAGCGCCAGTCCATTTTGCGTGTGGAGCGGGAGTGGATCATGCGGGGGTGTCGTGCCAGAACCACCAAGTCCAAGGACCGCATCGAGCGCTATGAGGCCCTGCGGGATCAGTCCGCCCCGGAAACGGACGAAACGGTGCAGCTGGCGGCGGCCTCCTCCCGCCTTGGGCGCAAGATCATCGAGCTGCACGATGTGGTGAAGCGTTATGATGGAAAGACCATTATCGGTGGCTTTTCCTACAATCTCCTCCGGGATGACCGCATCGGCATCGTGGGTCATAACGGCGCGGGTAAATCCACGTTGCTTCACCTCATTGCCGGGGAGCTGCAGCCGGATTCCGGCAGCGTGGAGATCGGCACCACGGTGAAGATCGGCCATTTCTCGCAGGAGGGCCGGGAACTGGATCTTGACCAGCGAGTTTACGATTTTATCCACGAGATCGCCGATGAGGTGAAGACCAACGAGGGGACCTTTTCCGCCAATCAGATGATGGAGCGGTTTTTGTTCCCCGGCGATTTGCAGTCCGTTCCCATCGGGCGGCTCTCCGGCGGCGAGCGGAGAAGACTGTATCTCCTCTCCGTCCTTATGGCGGCTCCCAACGTGCTGCTTCTGGACGAGCCCACCAACGATCTGGATGTGATGACTCTCTCCATTTTGGAGGATTACCTGCAAAGCTTCCCCGGCCCCATCATCACCGTGTCCCATGACCGGTTCTTCCTCGATAAGCTCTCGGAGCATATTTTCGAGGTGGACGGCGGCGAAGTGAAGCGGTATGTTGGCAACTGGTCCGACTGGGCCGCTGCCAAAAAGGCGGAGCAGCGCCCCGAAAAGGAAGAACGGGGGGAAAAGGTTCCTGCCCCGGTGCGGACGAAGGAGAAAAAGCTGAAATTCACCTTCAAGGAGCAGCGGGAGTTTGAGACCATTGACGAGGATATCGCCGCGCTGGAGGAAAAGCTTGCCGCCTGTCAGGCAGAGCAGGGCAGCTGCGGCAGCGACTATGTGAAGCTGCAGGAGCTCATGGCACGCCAGCAGGAGTTGGAAGCCGCTCTGGAAGAGAAAACTGAGCGCTGGATGTACCTCACGGAGCTGAAAGAGAAAATTGACGCCCAGTGAGGCAGGAAATGGGTGACAACTTCTTTTTGTTATGATATAATTTGATATATCCTATGAGAAAAGGAGATGGCGGAATGAAAAGATGGATGGTTTTGTTGTCTGCTTTGGCAGTGTGTGTATCCCTGCTGGGAGGCACCGCTGCGGCTGAGGAGAGCGCCCCCCTTTATGTAGGCGGTGTGGAGCTTGCGGCAGGTCAATATCTGGATCTGGCAGGCAATGTGACTTACGAAGCACCGGAGGGCGGCTACGCTCACTATGGGGAAGACGGCGTACTGACGCTGCATGAGTATTCCTATACCGGCGATGGTTATGTCTATGAGAGCGTAGAGGTTGACGGCGAAATGGAGCACTATTCCGCTGTGATCTGGCGCGAAGGCGATGTGGACATCGTGCTGGAAGGAAAGAGTCATCTGAACATCACTTATACCGATGCGGAGCTGAACCGCTACGGCGATGTCATCATGGTGGATCCTGTGGGTGAGGATGGCCCCTCCAGTCTTACGCTGCGGGGTGACGGCTTGCTGAAGATCTCAGAGTGTGATTATGGCCTGGCGGCTTATTATGGCATGCATATCGAGGATGTAGAGCTCAGCATCACCTGCGCAAGCACGGCGATCCAGACCGGCTTTGGCCCTATGACGCTGGAAAACGCCAAGATCGGCATTTACAGCGAAGGAGACGGTATCAGCTCCGGCGGCGATCTTGTCGTGACGGATACGGAGCTGGATATTGCTGCCGGGTGGGCGGCTGTGCATATGGTGGATGGTGACATGTATCTGGAATGTACAAAGGTGCAGCCTGCGGCCTATGCCCCCGTGTTTCTTGGCACCAGATTGCAGATCATGGATATCGAAAACGAATGCGACTACGCGCCCTTCGAGTTTTATAACGGCGAGCTGCACATCAGTGAGCGGCTCACAGTATCTGAGCCTGAGAGCTTCAGCATGAAGCATTTTGAAGGCTACGAGGATGCCGACGGAGACGGTGTGAACGATCCTTACGACACGATGGTAGATTCCGGCGGAAATGTGGCCGCAAAGGTGATCATTGAGCCTTTGAGCTATTATGTGACCCCGGTGGGACTGGATATAAGCTACGACATAGCGATTCCTGTTCCTGTGGGTATGAGTCTGCAGGAGGTCTATGGCGAGAAGTACGCCCCTATTCTGGCCCCTGAAAGGGAAGGCTATGTCTTTGGCGGCTGGTATACCGATGAAGAGTGCACCGAGGGGTGCGAGTTCAGCGTGGATGCTCCCGTTACCGGAGAGCTTACCATCTACGCCAAGTGGACAGAGGGGGAGGAAGAAACTGAGTCTGCTCCCAAGGCCCACACCTGCCGCAGCGAATGCGATATCTGCGGCGGCTGCATGGATGAAGACTGCACCAAGCGCTCCTGCCGGGAAAAGTGCGTGCTGTTGACGCTGGACTTTGCCGATGTGGCAGAGGATGCGTGGTATGCCGAAGCGGTGGAATATGTTTGTCACCGGGGCATCATGCAGGGCGGCTCTGACACGGCCTTCTCCCCCGAAGGCGGGGTGAACCGGGCCATGATGGCGGAGATCCTCTGGAATCTGGCAGGACAGCCCAAGGCGAAGGTCATTGCGGATCTTGCGGATGTGAAGCAGGACCGGTGGTACAGCGAGGCGGTCAACTGGGTCGTGGAGGAAGGCTTCATGCAGGGCTACGGCGACGGCAGCTTCGGCCTTGGCGATGAGCTCAGCCGTGAGCAGCTGGCAGTGATCCTCTACCGCTATGAGCAGGCGCAGGGCGGCGGCTTTGTGGGCAGCTGGATGTTCCTGCTGGACTGTGCTGACCGCGCTGAGATCTCCCCCTGGGCCTATGAGGCCGTGTGCTGGATGAAGATGCACGGTGTGATGAACGGTAAGGGCGCATATATGGCACCGAAGGATCTGGTGATGAACGCAGAGGCGGCAGCCGTTGTGATGCGGTATCTGGAGCTGTAATATCCTGATATTTGCACAATCATGCTTCTTTGGCAGTGAAAAAAGGGCAGAATCGTGGTAACGGTTCTGCCCTTTTTGTGCTATGATGCTTTTCAGAAACATCTGTGAGGTCATGCCAATATGCTGCTTTTGATCATCTATCTCTCTTTCATCAGTCTTGGCCTTCCCGACGGGCTGCTGGGCTCCGGCTGGCCTGCCATGTACGGTGGTTTCGGCGTGCCGGTGGCCTGGGCGGGGATCCTCTCTGCCATCATCTCCGTTGGAACCATCATTTCCAGCCTCATGAGCGACCGTCTCACCCGCCGCCTTGGCGCGGGGAGAGTTACAGCCCTGAGCGTAGCCACCACGGCGGCAGCCCTGTGGGGCTTCTCCCTCAGCCACAGTTTTTGGATGCTGTGTCTCTGGGCGGTGCCCTACGGCCTTGGGGCCGGCAGCGTGGATGCGGCACTGAATAACTATGTGGCCCTTCATTATAAAAGCCGCCATATGAGCTGGCTGCACTGCATGTGGGGTCTGGGCGCCGCCATCGGCCCGTATATCATGGCGGCGGTGCTGAACAGCGGGAGACCGTGGTTTGTGGGCTACCGCTGGGTTGGCGGCATCCAGATCGCCTTGACTGCAGCCCTTGTCTGCTCTCTTGCTCTCTGGCGGGGGAGGACCGGCGGGGAAAAGGAGGGAAAGGCCCTTTCTCTGGGAGAAGTCCTTCGCATCCCCGGGGCGAAGGAGGTCATGTGCGCCTTCTTTGGTTACTGCGCGTTGGAGCAGACCGCCATGCTCTGGGGCAGCAGCTATCTGGTGCTGCATCTGGGGATGGAAACGGAGCGGGCGGCGGGCTTTGGGTGCCTTTTCTTTGCAGGCATCACGCTGGGCCGCTTTTTAAACGGCTTTTTCACCATGCGCTTTGATGACAAAACCATGATCCGTGTAGGCTGCGGCGTCATCGCAGCGGCAATTCTCGCCCTGCTGCTGCCCTTGGGGGAAACGACAGTCCTTGCGGGATTGTTCCTTGTGGGCTTTGGCTGCGCCCCCATCTATCCCTGCATCATCCACTCCACCCCCGAGCATTTTGGGCCGGAGCAGTCGCAGGCTATCATCGGCGTGCAGATGGCCAGCGCCTATGTGGGCACCTGCGTCGCCCCGCCGGTGTTCGGTTTCCTTGCCCAGCATGTGGGCGCATGGATCATGCCCTGTTATCTGCTTGCTATTTTGCTCCTTATGGTGGGGATGCATGAAAAGCTTTTGCATAAGGCAGCCCATTGAGAAAAGGGCTGCCTTATGCTATAATTCTGTTGAAACATAATGCAGCAGGCTGTGGGCTGATGGGGAAGGAGACCCGGAGGCTGTACGGCGAGGAAAATGAAGTCCTTTTGGGAAAGAAAACGGAGGGAACCGGGAATGATCAAGATCCTGTTTGTATGCCATGGCAATATCTGCCGCAGTCCTATGGCGGAGTTTGTGATGAAGGATATGGTGAGGCAGGCGGGGGTAGAGGACCTGTTCGAAATCGCCTCTGCCGCGACCAGCACGGAGGAGATCGGTAATCCCGTCTATCCTCCCGCCCGGCGAAAGCTGGCTGAGCATGGCATCTCCTGCGCCGGAAAGACTGCCCGGCAGCTGCGGAAAAATGATTATGAATACTACGATCATCTTGTGGGCATGGACAGCGCCAACCTGCGCAACATGCACCGTATCTGCGGCGGTGACGAAGCGGGAAAGATCAGCCTCCTGCTGGATTGGACGTCCCGCCCCGGCAGTGTGGCCGATCCCTGGTACACCGGGGACTTTGAGGCCACATGGCGGGATGTGGAAGAGGGCTGCCGTGGTCTGCTCCATGCCATTGCGGAGCGGGGATATTGCTAAGAGAACGGCAAAAGCGAGAACAGTTCTTGCAATTCGGCTGCTGTTATGGCATAATAATTTCTCAAGAAAACAAAGGAGTGGATCAACGAATGTTACCGAAGAAAATTGCATTGCTGACAGACTCCTGCGCAGATATCGCGCCCGCTGATATGCGGGAAAATATTTTTACCGTACCCCTGCGCATCCTCTGTCAGGATGGGGAATACCGTGACGGTGTGGATATTGCTCCTGCCGACATTTACCGCCGCCTCCATGCGGGAGAGCTGCCCAAGACCTCTCTTCCCTCCGGCGAGGATATCGGCGACGCCATTGACCGCATCGAAGCGGCAGGATATGACGGCGTCATCGCCGTGATGCTCTCCAGCGGTCTTTCCGGCACTTTCAACATGGCCCGCCTCATCGGTGAGGAGTGCGAGGGTCGGCTTGCCGTAAAGGTGTTTGATTCCCTCAGCGCCTCCCTCGGTCAGGGCATGATGGTGCTGCAGCTGGCAAAGGATATTGAAAATGGCATGGGCTGGGAGGAGCTGACGGAGCGCCGTGTTCCTCAGCTGATCAAAAATACCTTTGCCTTTTTCTCCGTGGAGACCTTGGAATTTCTGGAAAAGGGCGGGCGCATCGGAAAGGTCAGCGCCACTGCCGGAACACTGCTGCAGATCAAGCCTGTGCTGAGCTTTTCGACTGACGGTCAGCTTCAGTCCGTCGCCAAAGTGCGGGGCCGCGTGCAGGTGATGGAAAAGCTGGTGGCCATGACGGTGAAGGCTTGCGGCGAGCATAAGCGCTATAATCTGGCGGTGGCCAACGGTGGCTGTCCGGAGGATATGGAAAAGGTGAAGGCGAAGCTGACGGCTGCCCTCCCGAATTGCGACGATATCTGGGCCGGCGAGATCGACTGCACTTTGAGCAGCTATATCGGCGACGGTATCCTCGGCGCCGCCGTGCAGGTATTGGATTAAATAGTGAATGAAGGAAGGACGCTGCTTTGGCAGCGTCCTTCTTGGTATTATGGCAGGCATAGGTATTTGACATTGCGCAGATCGACTGCGTAATAATAGTCCAGCATCATCAGTGGAACCAGATGGTTATGCGTGGAGATAATTCTTCCATCTTCCAGCCGGAAAGCAAACATGCCCATATCTTTTGAGATGTAGAGGTCTGCCCGGGAGAGAGGACCGCCAATGTCAAAGTCACTGAAGCGATGATAAAAGATCTCACTGTGTCCATCGAATTGATAGTCCCATCGGACATTTGCCGTAACATTCTCTGCGCAGGTCTCCGGAATGGCAGCGATGGCGAAGCGGCCGGAGAAGTCCCCGGTGAGACGATGGCGCTCACCGTCGATGGTAACGGTGGTTTCTTCCGTTAAGGCGCCGTTTTCGTAAATGCCGGCCGAACATTCCTGAGAAACCTTTTGCGACAGCAGCCCGATGCTATCTGCAATGCCGAGGAGGATAAAAGCGGACATTACCAGTAAAAAGCCTTCCGCGACCCATGTGATGATCTTCTGGCGGGTGGTTTTCTTTACGTGTTGGCTGATGGCGGCGACAAGGCTGCGAAGTGTGATCTCTGTGACGGGCGTCTCCTGCCGTTCGCCCTCGATCAGGTCCAGAACGGAGAGCCCCAGAGCGTCTGCCAGTGGTTCCAGAAGAGATACATCCGGAAAGCCTGCACCCCGCTCCCATTTGCTCACGGTGCGGTCGGATATGTGAAGCTTTTCGGCAAGGTTTTTCTGGGTCAAACCAAGGGCTTTGCGTTTTTCGGCGATCAATGCGCCGGTTTTTGCATTGTTCATAGGATCTCCTCCTGTATTTGCTGGCTTTATGATAGCAGGAGGCTGCAGGAAAGGCAACAAACGCAACGTGGAGGCGTCCTTTTTTGCCCTTATCCTGTTTTATTGATAAAGTAAGCTCAGCGGGATAAAATAAAAATGATGCGAAAGCACCCATATCATCAGAAAAAAGGACCTTTTGCCCGGCAGGCAAAAGGTCCTTTTTGGAACAGGAGAGCGTATGACAAGGGATCTGATTATCACCGGGCAGCATATGGAGGCCTATAGGGCGTATCTTCAGCAGCAGGAGCGGGCAAAGGGAACGGTGGAGCAATATCTTCGGGCAGTGGCGAACCTCCGCGCCTGTTTGCGGGGACGAAGCGTAGAAGCAACAGGGCTGCAGGAATGGAAGACGGAGATCGTGAGCCGCTACCGCACCGCCACAGCCAACGCCATGATCGCGGCGGTGAATGGGTTTCTCGCCTTCTGCGGCTGCCCGGAGCTGAAGCTCAAAAGCCTTCGCTGCCAGCAGAGGCTCTTTCGGGAAATGGAGCTGACGGAGGAGGATTACTATGCCCTCTTCGAGCAGGCAAAGAAGGAGGGAGATGTGCAGATGGCGGTACTGCTGCGCAGTCTCTGCTGCACAGGCGTGCGGGTGAGCGAGGTGAGATTTCTCACGGTGGAGAGCGCGAAGCGGGGCATGGCGGTGATCCGCATGAAGGGCAAGGTGCGTCAGATCCCGCTGGGGCGGGAGCTGTGCCGGGAGCTGCTGCTTTTTGCCCATCGGGAAAGGATCACGGCGGGGTCTATCTTCCGCACCCGGCAGGGGAGGGCACTGGATCGCCGTCGGATCTGGGAGCGGCTGAAAGCTCTTTGCCCCGGGGCAGGCGTAGATCCCCAAAGGGTGCATCCCCATGCCCTGCGGCATCTGTTTGCCCGCATGTTTTACGCCATGACCCGGGATATCGTGAAGCTGGCGGACATTCTGGGCCACAGCAGCGTGAACACCACCCGCATCTATACGGCCACCTCGCCTCAGGAGCACCGGTATCTCATGGATCGTCTGACACTGGCTATCGACAAAAAAACGCCGGCTGACAGGCTTCCCTGCACCGGCGGACAAAATCTACATTTTGTCCGCCAATGGACAAAATAATAGATTTTAGTATCCCGATTTTACCACAACCGGAAGTACATGGAAAGAGCAAATTTTAATAAATAAAAAAAGTTTACAAATTTGACGATATCAAAAACGCAGAGGAGGACATAAATGAGTCGTTCAAAATAAAATGACGTGCAATTTTAAAGCGCAAAAGCAAAAATCAGTGGTCATAACAGGAGCAGCCGCCTCTTCTCTGGGGGACAAAATGTAGATTTTGTCCGCCGGAGGGAGGTGGCTGATGTTTTTAACTGAATATGCCCTGCGCATGGAGCGGAGCGATCTGCTTGCCCAGTGGGACACGGAGCGCAATCTGGCCCTCACCCCACAGACGGTGCGCAGCGGCAGTGACCGCAAGGTGTGGTGGGTCTGCCAGCAGGGCCACCGGTGGAACACCGCCGTCAGCACCCGCACAAGGCTTGGGCGGGGCTGCCCGTATTGCAGCGGGCAGAAGGTGGCGCCGGGGGAAAACGACCTTGCCAGCCGCTATCCGGAAGTAGCGCGGCTGTGGCATCCCACGGCCAACGGCGACCTCACGCCCCATCAGGTGATGCCCGGCACCCACCGTAAGTTCCGCTGGCGGTGCGAAAAGGGCCATGAGTGGGAGGCGGTGCCGTCCACGCTGGTGGAGGGCTGCGGCTGTCCCTTCTGCGCCGGACGGCAGGTGATCCCGGGGGAAACGGATCTGGCCACCACCCATCCGGAGCTTGCGAAGCAGTGGCACAGCGAGAAAAACGGAGGGCTGACCCCACGGGACGTTTCTCAGGGCGGCGTGAAGAAGGTCTGGTGGCGCTGTGAGCAGGGTCACGAGTATCAGGCCAAGATCTTCAGCCGCACGGAGGGGACGGGCTGTCCCTACTGCGCGGGGCGGAAGGCCTGGCCGGGTTTCAACGACCTTGCAAGCCAGTATCCCGGTTTAATGCGGGAGTGGCACCCGGAGCTGAACGAGGGCGTGGATCCCGGAAAGCTGACCAAAGGAAGCCACCGGGCCATGTGGTGGCGCTGCGGCGAGGGCCACGTGTGGAAAGCGGTGGTATACGCCCGCACGAAGGAAAAGGGCACAGGCTGCCCGGTGTGTGCCGGAACAGTGAAAAGAGCAAGACGATATCAAACTATATAAGTAAGTGGAGGAAAAACATGAAAAAGTTTTGGAAAAAATCAGAGGGCTTCACTCTGGTTGAGCTCATCGTAGTTATCGCTATCCTTGGAATTTTAGCAGGCGTAGGCACTGTGGGCTATAGTGGCTATATTAAGAAGGCCAATATGGCGGCGGATGAGCAGCTGCTGGCTACCGTGAACCAAGCTTTTGCTATGGCGTGTCTCGAAGCAGGAAAGGATGCAAGTTCCTTGACTACTGCTGTGCTTGAGCTGAAAGAAGATCAGACTGTCGATTACGTTTCCAAGAAGTACGATGATGCCTTCAAGAAATATTATTCCGGAAATGAATTATCTGCATTTAAAGTATTCAAAGACTTTTATTTTGACGCCGGACGTTTTGTGCAGGCTGTAACAAGCACTTATGACTACAATGGTGAAGAGATTGAACTTTCTGAAAATTATATTCAGGCAATGAAGGAAAGCGCATGGGGTGATATTGGTGCTGAAGGAATGCTGACCCTAATGGAAAGTGTTTCTGGCCTTGGCAGTGATCTTCTCGATGGCGAAGACGGAAATCCGACTTTCGAGGAAATGATGGGGTCTCCTGAATTTGCCGTTGCGGCTTTGGAAGTTTTGGGAAAAGATGGAGAGACTTTTGAGGATCTCCAAAATACGTTGTTTGCTATGGCAGAAGCGGAAGCAGATAAATATGAATTTGAAAACCTCGATGCGAGAAATGAATTCCTTGGCCAGTTGGGATCCAGAATTCTTACGAATACTGTGATTATGGTATCTGCAAAAAATTCTGCGGCGGCAGCCGAAGATGTGCTTGATATCATGACACAAAATGGCGGCAAGGATGCAAAAGAGTCTTTCAAAAAAGCCATGGTTGGAGATAATCCCGGTGAAGGATTGGCACAGGCATCTATCGCGTATGGTTTGTATACGGCTTATATGTCCAAGGATGAGAACTTTGATGCTTCTGCGCCGTTGGACTTTAGCCTTGTAATGAATGCGTTTGAGGAAGAGGGTTTCCAAGATTATTTGAACGACAAAGATGGAAGCGGACAGGTGCAAAAAGATCTGGCTGGTTATCTGGCCGGTGTGAATACAATTTCTGGTAACAGCACTCTTGCAAACGATGTGCTGATTAACGGTTTCAACTATGATCCGATTGAAACACTGCTAAAAAATATTTCTGAGAAGTAAATTCCGGAAAAGAGCCAGAGCATATATTTGCGGAGATGTGCAAAGGAGGGAACGATGCGGAAAAACGGTTTGAAACTGCGGATACTCTTTTTGAGTGTGTTGATTGTCATCTCGCTCGGAATAACTGCATTAGCGGCAGGCAATACTACAGTGCAGGAAGTGGTCAGCATTTCCTGCACTGGTGATGGAAGCATCAGCGGAACAACGATAACGGTTAAAGGTGGATTGATGTCTTCAAAATCCACAACCGTTACGATAACGAACAATGCGACAACTCCTACATCTGTGTCGTTTGATTATTCTTTCAATGGAGGCAATTCCTACCAGAAGGACGGTGCTAACTGTAGTAATAGCGGTAGTGTTACTGGTTTGATGCCCACAAAAAGTGTAACACTTAAAACGACAGCGGGAGCATGGGGAACTGCAAAAATTATTTTGAGCAACTTTGTGCTTACAGAAGTTGGAGATAGTTCCACAGTGAAAGTGACCTTTGATAGCGGCACGGTGACAGTAGGCGGAGAGGGCGTGAGCAACGGTGAGAGCGTAACGGTAGATACAACCGGTGAAAATGTTGTAGCAACGGCTACAGACATCATTGCCTGGGTAGACGCAAATAATAAAATCCTTTCTACCACACCGAGCTTTACGCTGCAGCCCAGCGGGGATATGGAGATCATAGCTATTCACGACACGGCGGCTCGTTTCCGGGTCGGAGACTATCTCTTTAAAACGTTGAGTGAGGCGATAGATTTTGCTGTAAGCAATACGAACAAAACTGTCGTTCTTGCAAACAGCGGCACACTTCCTGCCGGGAACTATACGATACCCAGTGGTATTACGCTGCTGATCCCCTTCGATGAAGCTCATACAGTCGTAACAACAAATCCGCCATCGTCGGATCCTTCTACATATACGGCACCGAGTCCTTTCCGCACTTTGACAATGTCTGCGGGCGCGAACCTTACGGTGAACGGCGCGATGAGTGTTGCGGGCTCGGTGTACCGGTACCAGACATCCGGTTATAACGGATTGCCGATGGGAAAACTTGGATATGTCAACATGCAGGAAGGCAGTTCCATTACGGTGAATACCGGAGGTAAACTGTACGTCATCGGTTATATCTACGGAAGCGGCAGTGTGGAAGTGAAGAGCAGCGGAACTGTGTACGAATGTTTCCAGATTCGTGATTTCCGAGGAGGATCGGCAACTAGTAGTATGAAAGGGAAGGCGTCGACATATGAGCTATTCCCCATGATGCAGTATTATGTGCAGAATGTACAGGTTCCTATGAAACTGAATGAAGGAGCGATCGAGAAAGGAATCGCTGCGTTTACAATTACTTTATTGGGAGCGAAAATTGTTGAGGTGCCGTTTGTTGGCGATGGCGGTATGTTTTCATTGAGCAGTGGATATGTGATCAAGGATTATCTGGAAGAGAGTGACCGGCTGAGTCTGGAGGCCCATGGTACTGTTGCGCTGAACAGCTTTGTGTTTACGCTGGAGCGCGTAGACATCAACTCGGCAGAGTATGTGCTCCCGATCAATCATAACATAACGATCGACGCAAAAACGGGGAGCAATTTGGCACTCAATCAGGATATCGGATTACTTCCCGGTTCTGAGATTATCGTTCGGGAGGGCGCTACATGCACGTTGGGCGCCGGGAAAAAGGTTATAGTCTATGATAAGGATAACTGGGGCAAGTATTGCGGTGAGGCAAATACTGAAATCAAACCCCTGCTTTATGTGGCTGGAAGAACGATTTACTCCCGAACAGCGGCGAATCTTACAGATGCGTCTGTGAAGATCAATGGTACTGTGGATGTAAGTGCCGGTGCTGTTTATGTAACGACCGGAAAGGCAAATATTTACAGTGATGCTGCGGGAGAATTGAAAGTCGGCGCCAAAGGAACGGCGACAACAGCCTATCAGGCAACACAGTCGGGCAGCAGTATCTCGTATGTAGATATCCCCATTATTCCTGCTGAGTTTAAAAATGCAGCAGATGGAACGACCGTGGCTTTGGAAAATAACACCTTTGTTTACACCGAGGGCTATTGGCGGTGCAAAGAAACTCATAGCTACGGTGAAGGTGTGGTTACCACAGAACCTACATGTACTGCGGCAGGTGTGAAGACCTTTACCTGCTCTGTCTGCAAGCATAGTTATACGGAGACCGTTGACGCAAAAGGTCACAGCTTTGGTGACAATGACTTGTGTGTGAACGGCTGCGGAAAGCCTGCCTACAAGGTGGAAAACAGCAAGACCTTCATCCTTAGCAAGGACAGTACCAACTATAAGGAATTCTCCCTGAAGGTGACGGACTGGCAGGTGCTGCACTACGACAACGGTGATACCTATGTGGGCTTCCGGGCTACGCTGAAGGGCGACATTCTGGATGACGTGACGGCAGTGGGCTTTGCGATCAACGGAGATGTGAGCAAACCCGCACCCCACGAATGGGTGGAGGAGGCAGACGATACATATACCTATACCTGCCTGCTGAAGACAACGGAGAACGAACATACCGTACAGGGTGTGATCGATTTCCAGAATGTGCGGTATACCAGTTTGTCTGCCAAGATCCCTGCGAAAAACAGAACTGCTTATACCATGCAAGTGAGCTGAAAGGAGGAACTATGAGCAAGAGAAAAGCATACGTTCCTCCCGCGGCGGAAATGATCCTGCTGGCGCCCTGTGAAAGGCTCGCCGCATGGGAATACAGCTTTCAGAACACATGGACGAACATTCAGGGCCGATTTAACAATGCTTATAATCTGGGTGGCGGCTCCGGTATCACCGGGACATTTACAGATCAGGATTATTTCGGTGAAGACGGCTTTACAGTCAAACAAAGTTCATAACGCAAATCACCCCCGGTGCTGGGCACCGGGGGTGATCCATTTTCTATATTACGCTTACTTGCTCTTGCTCATGGCCTTCTGGAGCCACTCCTTGCCGTCCACGAAGCGCTCGACGATGTAGCAGACCACATAGTCGCCGGCGGCGTTGATCATGGTTGCGGGAGGATCCACCAGATTGCCGATGGCAACGAGGATGGGGAAGGCCAGCTCCATCTGGGTGGGGAAGAAGATGGAGCAGATGATATACTCACCGATGTAGCCGCCGCCGGGGACGCCGGACATACCCACGGAGGACAGCACTGCCACCAGAATGACCATGGGCAGCATGCCCCAGGTGAACTCCTGACCGAAGACGCCGAAGACAAAGGCGATCTTCAGCACGCAGGAGAAGCAGGAGCCGTCCATGTGCATGGTGGCGCCCAGGGGCAGCACCATGTTGGAAACGTCACGGTCGATGCCGCTGGCGTCAGCCTCAGCCATGTTGGTGGGGATGGTGGCAACAGAGGAGCAGGTGCCAAGAGACACCACCGCGGGGCGGGTGATGTGGCGGAACATGGTGCTCACCGCGCCCTTGCCGCCGCCAAACCATGCGAACAGGGGGAAGGCGGTGAAGATGTAAATGAAGCAGAGGGGATAGTACACCAGCATGGCGCGGCCGTAGCCCGTGGCAACGCTGGAGCCGTAAGTAGCGACCAGATCAGCGAAGATGGCGAAGAAGGCGATGGGGGCATAGTAGGTGATGATATTGACAAACTTCATCATCACCTCGCTGAGGCCGGCAAGCCACTGGCCGATGACACTGTCCTTGCCGCCGGTGAGCTGCACGGAGAAGCCAAAGAGCACAGAGAACACGATCAGAGGCAGCATGGCCCGGCGGGAGAGGAGGCCGGTAAAGTCGCTGACGGTGAAGAAGTTCACGATCATGTCAGTCATGGAGGCATACTCGCCCATGGCCTCGCTGGGGATCTCGCTCCAGGGAGTGAGCACAGGGGGGAAGACCTTCATCAGCACGAACATGATGAGAGCGGCGATGGCGCCGGTGACCACGAAGGTGCCCACAGTGACGCCCATGATCTTTCCGGCACGCTCCTTGCTGCCCATGTTGGCGATGGCGCCGGCGATGGAAGCAAAGACCATGGGAACCACCACGCAGAACATCATGTTGATGAACATGGTGCCCAGGAATGCGATCTTGTGACCAAAGTCGGGGGCGAACCAGCCCGTCAGCGCACCGGCGACCATGGCGCCGATGAGAATGGCCAGAAAGCGGTAATTCTTTGCAACTGTTTTCTTATCCATAAAGTGTTGTTCCTCCTGAAGATGTTCACATAAGGTGCGTGTTTATTTTGCAAAGCAGAGGTCTTCGTCCGTGACCTCGCCCTTACAAACGATGTTGGTGGGGCCGGTGAGATACAGGTCCGTGATGCGGGAGCCGAGGCGCTGGGCATCAATAATGAGCTGACCGCCGCGCATATTCACCCGCACATGATGCCCGCTGACGCGGCCCTGCATGGTGAGGACCGCCACCACCGAGCCGGTGCCCGTGCCGCAGGCGTAGGTGAAATCCTCCACGCCCCGTTCGAAGGTGCGCTCGTAGATCTCATCCTCGCCGGTGAGCTCAAAGAAGTTGACGTTGGCCCCTTTGGGGAACGCCTCGTTCCAGCGAATGGCCCGGCCCAGAGCACGAAGCTCCTCCTCGTCCGCCATGCGGAGATTGGCATAAGGGACAACGGCGTGGGGAAGACCGGGAGAACCCAGCTCAACATAGGAGCAGTCGTAGGTCACGCCGTCCACCTCCACAGGGGAGCGCAGGCGCATGGTGGTCACATCGTTAAGGCGGATGCGGTAGAGCCGCTCATTGATCCGCTCTCCTGTTACGAGCCCTGCGGTGGTCTCCACCCGCTGTGTTTTGCCGGCAAGACCGTTTTCATAGGCGTAGCGGCAGATGCATCTTGCGCCGTTGCCGCACATTTCGCCCTCAGACCCGTCGGAATTGAAAAAACGCATTTTGTAATCGCCGCCCATGGTGGGGGCGTCCACTACCATCAGCCCGTCCGCGCCGATGGACTGGTGCCGCTCACACAGCCTGCGGGCCAGAAGGGGGAAGCATTCGGCGCTGAGGCGTTCTTCCAAATTGTTCAGCACCAGAAAGTCGTTTCCAGCGCCGTTCATTTTCCAGAATTTCACGGAGTCACTCCCTTCCGAGCCATAGTTTCACTTTATTATAACAATATCCCAAAGCATGGAAAACAGGAGAATGTGCTAAAAACCATGCAAATCCTGCTTTCCTATTTTGAGGTTGCCCTTGATTTGGGGCATAAAAGCCGCTATGATGAAAGCAGCAAAAGAAAGGAGGATCACCATGGCAAGAAAAACCGCCCGAAACACCCGGGGCCGCATCATCTCGGCGGCATGGAAGCTCTTTTACGATCACGGCTACGAGAACACCACGGTGGAGGATATCGTCTTTGAGTCCGAGACTTCCAAGGGCTCCTTCTATCACTATTTTGAGGGGAAGGACGCCCTGCTGGGCACCCTCGCCTATGTCTTTGATGAAAAATATGAGCAGCTGCAGCAGACCATGCCGGCGCAAATGCCTGCTATGGAAAAGCTGCGCTATCTGAATCACGAGCTCTTCGCCATGGTGGAGAGCAGCGTTTCTCTGGATCTGCTGACCCGCCTGCTTTCCACCCAGCTGCTGGCAAAGGGGGAAAAGCACCTGCTGGACAGGGACCGGACCTATTTCCGCCTGCTGCGCCGCATCATCAGCGAGGGGCAATCCACCGGTGAGCTGACGGGGAAGCAGACGGTCAACGAGATCCTCAAGGCCTATGCCCTGTGGGAGCGGGCGCTGCTTTACGACTGGTGTCTTTGCGGGGGAGACTATTCCCTTGTGGCCTATACGGACAGCATGACCCCCGCCTTTTTGGAGCGGTTTCGCGGGTAAACGGTTACGAAATGGCAGAATTTGTTTTGTCGACGAATTTGATTTCTAAAAAACGTCTATTAAAAAACCTTGAAATTACAAGAAAAACTTGATATTTTGAGTAACGCCGTATAGAATACATTCTATACGGCGTTCTGTATTCCGTTCTGCATATAACTGTGGTATGATTACTGAACCGAGTGTTAAAAGGAGAGAAACAACCATGACAACTGCGCAAATCTGCATCATGGCGACCATCATCCTGTACCTGTGCTTCGTCATCGTCACCGGTATCATGATCGGCCGCCGCAGCAAAAAGAGTTCCGAAGGCTTCTATCTGGGTGGCCGCGGTATAGGCCCCCTGGTCACGGCCATGAGTGCCGAGGCTTCTGATATGAGCTCCTGGCTGCTGATGGGCCTGCCCGGTCTTGCTTACCTCAGCGGTGTGGCAGATGCCGGCTGGACTGCCATCGGCCTTGCCGTCGGTACTTACCTCAACTTCCTTCTGGTGGCAAAGAAGATCCGCCGCTACTCTGTCCGGCTGGATGCCATCACCATCCCCTCTTTCATTTCCAAGCGCTATCAGGAAGAGAAGCCTGTCATCATGTGCATCGCTTCTGTTATCATCCTGATCTTCTTCGTGCCTTATGTGGCCTCCGGCTTTGCCGCCATCGGCAAGCTCTTCAACAGCCTCCTTGGCTGGGATTATATGACTGCTGTGCTCATCGGCGCCGTGGTCATCATCAGCTATACCTCTGTGGGCGGCTTCAGCGCCGTTGCCACCATGGACCTGATCCAGTCCATCATTATGAGCTGTGCCCTCGTCGTCATCACCGTGTTTGGCATCGTGCAGGCCGGCGGCATTGGCACTGTCATTGAGAACGCCAAGGCCCTGCCCGGCTACCTCAGCTTCACCCAGATCCACGATGTGGCTTCCGGCACTGCCAAGCCCTACGGCATTATGAGCATCGCGTCCATGATGGCATGGGGCCTCGGTTACTTCGGCATGCCCCACATTCTGGTGCGTTTTATGGCCATCCGTGATGAGAATGAGCTGAAGGTCTCCCGCCGCATCGCCTCTGTCTGGGTGGTCATCTCCATGACCGTCGCCGTTTGCATCGGTATGATCGGCTACAGCGTTTCCAAGGCCGGTCGCATCCCCGTGCTGGAGGGCAGCAATTCTGAGACCGTCATCGTGCAGATCTCCAATCTGCTTTCCTCTTATGGTATCTTCCCCGCAATTATTGCCGGTCTGATCCTGGCAGGTATTCTGGCTGCCACTATGTCCACTGCTGACTCTCAGCTGCTGGCGGCTGCCTCTGCCTTCTCTGAGAACATGCTGCAGGATGTCTTCGGCAAAAAGCTCACCGCCAAGCAGAGCATGCTGGTGGCCCGCTTCACCGTTGTGGTCATCGCTGTGATCGCCGTGTTCCTGGCTACCGACCCCAACAGCAGCGTCTTTAAAATCGTTTCCTTTGCCTGGGCGGGCTTTGGCGCCACCTTTGGCCCTGCTGTTCTGGCTGCCATCTTCTGGAAGCGTTCCAACCGTCAGGGCATTCTGGCAGGCCTTGTTGTCGGCGGCGTAATGGTGTTTGTCTGGAAGTTTGGAATTTCCAAGCTGGGCGGTGCCTTTGCCATTTATGAGCTGCTGCCCGCTTTCGTTGTGGCCTGCATTGCCATCGTTATCGTCAGCCTTGCTACCGAGAAGCCCTCTGCTGAGATCGAGGCTATCTTTGACGAGGTCAACGCCAAGTGATTCCTACATTATAAATAATGTGATGAGAAGGACGGCTTCGGCCGTCCTTCTTTTGTTGTGGCGGGGTGGATAGGTACGACCTATTTGTTGAGCTAATGGTGGATATTAAAAAATCAGAAAGAAAAATGAAAAAAGGTGTTGAAAAAGGGCGGGCGGCGTGGTAATCTAAGCAAGCTGTCGCCGATGAGGCGGCGGCGCGGGCTTGAAAAGTGAGTTTTTTGAGA
>JAFQRI010000010.1 GCA_017410185.1 Oscillibacter sp.
ACATCGATGCCGCTCTGCTGTACGGTCTGCCCGGCCACGAGGGCGCCCTCACCAACGAGGACAAGGCTGTGGATACCCCCTATAACCTCTACAAGTATGCCGGACTGCCTCCCACCGCCATTGCCAACCCCGGTCTTGCCTCCATCAAGGCGGCACTCCAACCCGAGGATACCGGTTACTACTATTACGCGCTGGGCAAGGATGGAAAGCATCATTATTCCTCCACGCTGCAGGAGCACAACAACTTCCTCAACAGCGGAAATTACGGTGGTTAAGACATGATCAAAAGAACAAAGCCGGAGCTGCTGGCTCCGGCGGGAGATATGGAACGGCTGAAAATGGCTGTGCTCTACGGCGCTGATGCCGTGTATCTGGCCGGCACGGATTTTGGTATGCGTGCCTTTGCAGGAAACTTTACACCCGATGAACTCCGTGAGGCTGTGGGCTTTGCCCACAGCCACGGCGTTCGTGTCCACTGCACTATCAACACCATGCCCCGAAATGACGAGATCGTGCGGCTTCCCGAGCACTTGGAGCTGCTGAATGACGCAGGGGTGGACGCCATCATTGTGGCAGATCTTGGAGCATTCACTCTGGCAGGGAAGTACGCCCCCAAGTGCGAGCGGCACATTTCCACCCAGGCCAGCATCTGTAACTTCGAGACGGCCCGGGCCTGGCATGATCTGGGTGCCAGCCGCGTGATCCTCGCCCGTGAAGTGGGGCTTGAGGAGATCCGTACCATCCGGGAAAAGACGCCGGAGAGCCTTGAGATCGAGGCCTTTGTGCACGGAGCCATGTGCGTGAGCTATTCCGGACGGTGCCTGCTCTCCAACTACATGACAGGCCGCGATTCCAGCCGCGGTGCCTGCGCCCAGCCCTGCCGTTATCAGTATGCTTTGATGGAGGAAAAGCGTCCCGGCGAGTATTTCCCCATTGAGGAAGATGAAAAGGGTACTTACATTCTCAACTCCCGTGATATGTGCATGATCGACCATCTGGGCGATCTCTGTGACGCGGGTCTTTCCAGCCTCAAGATCGAGGGCCGCGCCAAATCTGCCTACTATGCCGCCATCGTCACCGGAGCTTACCGCCACTGTCTGGACGATGTGTGGAATGGTAGGGAAGTGGATCCCGTCTGGCGGGCAGAGGTGGACCATGTGAGCCACCGCCCCTATTCCACTGGCTTCTATTACGGCTATCCCGGTCAGTTCTACGAGAACTCCCGCTACATCCGGGAGTGGCAGGTGGTTGCCCTTGTCACCGACTGCGACGCAGATGGTAACGCCACGCTGTCCCTGCGCAACAAGTTCCGCGCCGGCGACGAGGTGGAGCTGGTTGGTCCTGACAGCCGTCCCTTTGCCATGACCGTTGGCGAGATGTGGGACGAAGAGGGAAATGCCATTGACGAGCCCCGCAATCCCCAGATGACCTTCCGCATGAAGCTGCCCCATGCCGTGCCGCCGTACACACTGGTGCGCCACGCTGTAGAGCTTTCCGCGAAATAAGATTAACCTAAAATAATGATCCCGCGGCAAAGCCGCGGGATCATTATTTTAGCTCATTTTTTCAAAATCTCACGGCGGATATAGGAAAATGCCTCATCCTCGCCCTGATCCCGCAATGTGGTGAGCATGACCTCCAGCAGCGCCTCGGTGTTGGGGTGGAGAAGAAGCCGACGGCCTTTGCCACGGAGGAAGAATTTGTAGGGATCGCCGGGGTCAAAGTCCTTGCCGCGGTAGGTCTTGCTGGCGGCAAGACGGTCACAGAACATCTCCGCCACATACTTTGCTGGCATTTCAATACCGGAGATGCCGTCGGCGGTGTAGTCCGTCCAGTATTCAAAGTGGTGGCGGTTGCGGCCTTTGTGATGCATCCAGGAAGCACTATAGCCCTCTTGGCGGCGCTGCGCGTCGTTGGGGCTGCGGTCTCCCTGAAAATACTTTACGCCGGTCCAGAATTCCGCAGGGGAATATTTGGAGAGATCGTGGGTCAAACCCTGCCAGTAGAGTCCCAGACGGAAGCAGTATTTGCGCACCAGGGCGCGGTGGTGGTGCACGGTTTTGAAATGTCCCCAGAAGTTCATGGGCTTCACCTCACAAGTTGTTCCAATACAGTGTAGCACAGCGGAAAGAAAAAGGCGAGAATAATTTTGTAGTTGCATTGGCAACTGCAAAGAGGGGGGAGGTGTGCTATGATACTATCAAAAGGAGGTATGCAGTATGTTGGCATTGGGTTTGATTTTTGGCTTGCTGCTGGCCATTGCGCTGGCACATGGATATGTGGAGTCTTTCCGCACAGGGCCGTCCCACTGTATGGGCTGCGGCAAGTGCGACCATAACGGCGGTGTCTGCATTCTCACAGGAAGACCGCTGACTCAGGGGAAATCGGTTACGCAAAGAAAAAGTTCCCCGTTGACAAACGGTGAAAATGGGATATAATAAACCCATCCTGATAAACGCGATGACAAAGCCAGCCACTGCGAAACCGGCTTAGCGAGAGGGGAGACGGTGAAAGCCCCTTGCCCACGCCGCGTGGCAGCCACTTTGGAGCAGTCCGCGAAGAGCGGAACGGTTCATCCCCGTTACCGGATGGCTTAAGATGCCTCTTTTTGGAGAGGATAATTAGGGTGGTACCGTGAAGCAAGCCTTCGCCCCTATGCATGGGGGCGGAGGCTTTTTTGATGCCACCAACACGCTGGAGATCAATTTATTTGGAAGATACAGGAGGAAAAACACTATGGCACATCCCTATTACGGCTTGAACGAGCTGCGCGAGATGTTTCTGAGCTACTTTGAGAGCCAGGGGCATCTGCGTTTGCCCAGCTTCTCTCTTATCCCTCAGAACGACAAGTCCCTGCTGCTCATCAACAGCGGCATGGCACCCATGAAGACTTGGTTCACCCGGGAGGAGGAGCCTCCCCGTGACCGCGTCTGCACCTGCCAGAAGTGCATCCGCACCGGCGATATCGAGAACATCGGCAAGACTGACCGCCACGGCACCTATTTTGAAATGCTGGGCAACTTCTCCTTTGGCGACTATTTCAAGAAGGACGCTATCCGCATGTGTTGGGAGTTCCTCACTGAAGTGGTGAAGCTGGAGGCCGACCGCCTCTATCCCTCCGTCTATGTGGAGGATGACGAGGCCTTTGAGATCTGGACCAAGGATATTGGCCTTGCACCTGAGCGCATTACCCGCCTTGGCAAGGCTGACAACTTCTGGGAGCATGGCGCTGGCCCCTGCGGCCCCTGCTCTGAGGTCTATTATGACCGCGGCGTGGAGCATGGCTGCGGCAGCCCCGACTGTGCTGTTGGCTGTGAGTGCGACCGTTTTATCGAGGTGTGGAACAACGTCTTCTCCCAGTTCGTCAACGATGGTGAGGGCAACTATGAGGAGATGAAGAACAAGAATATCGACACCGGCATGGGCCTTGAGCGTCTTGCCTGCGTGGTGCAGAATGTGAAGTCTCTCTTCGATGTGGATACCGTGATGAACATCACCAACCATGTCTCTGAGATCACCGGCGCCCACTACGGTGAGAGTGCCGCCCACGACGTGTCCCTGCGCGTCATCACCGACCATATCCGTTCCTCCGCTATGATGATCTGCGATGGTGTTCTGCCCAGCAACGAGGGCCGCGGCTATGTGCTGCGCCGTCTGCTGCGCCGCGCTGCCCGTCACGGCAAGCTCCTTGGCGTGAACAAGCCCTTCCTTTTCCATGTTGTGGAGACTGTTGTCAAGGAAAACGAGGTCGCCTATCCCGATCTGCGTGAAAAGCAGGCTTATATCACCAAGATCGTCCGCACCGAGGAAGAGAACTTCGCCAAGACCATTGACGGCGGCATGAAGATCTATCAGGAGATGCTCGCTGCCCACAAGGAAAAGGGGGAGACCGTCTTCTCCGGCGCTGACGCATTTAAGCTCTACGATACCTACGGTTTCCCCATCGACCTCACCATCGAGATGGTGGAGGAAGAGGGCATGCAGGTGGACCGTGACGGCTTCAAGGCCATGATGGAAGAGCAGCGCGTCCGTGCCCGCAAGGCCCGTGAGGCTCTGGGCGATCTGGGCTGGGCTGGTATCGAGTTCGGCTCCTCCGTCCCCGCCACCGAGTTTGTGGGCTATGAGCAGGAGCAGTGCGAGGCCAAGGTGCTGGCCATCGTGGTGGAAAACGAACTGCGTGATGAGATCGTTTCCGGCGCTGAGGCTACTCTGGTGCTGGATCAGACCACCATGTACGCCGAGATGGGCGGTCAGGTGGGTGACCACGGCGTCATCACCGCTGAGGGTGTTTCCTTCCAGGTGAAGGATGTGCAGAAGAACAAGGGCGGCAAGTTCCTCCATGTGGGCGTGCTCACCGCGGGTGAGCTGAAAGTGGGCGACACTGTGTCTGTTTCTATCGACACCGAGCGCCGCAAGGCGGTCCGTCGCGCCCATACCGCTACCCATCTGCTCCACGCCGCTCTGAAGAAGGTGTTGGGCGACCATGTCCATCAGGCCGGTTCTCTGGTGGAGCCCGACCGCCTGCGTTTTGACTTTACCCATTTTGAGGGCATTACCACCGAGCAGCTTTCTGCCATCGACGCTTTTGTGAATGACGCCATTTTGAATGGCGAAGCCGTTGTGACCGAGGTACTGCCTCTGGAGGAGGCCAAGCAGAAGGGCGCTGTTGCCATGTTTGGCGAGAAGTACGGCGCTACCGTCCGCGTGGTGGAGATGGGAGATGTGTCCATGGAGTTCTGCGGCGGTACTCATCTGGATAACACCGCCAAGGTGGGCCTGTTCCGCATCAATTCTGAGGGTAGCGTTGCCTCCGGCGTGCGCCGTATCGAGGCTACCGTCGGCAAGCAGACCCTTGCCACCATTTCTGCCAATCAGCAGCTGATCTTCCGTGCCGCTCAGGCCCTCAAGACCACTCCCGGTGATCTGGAAAGCAAGATCGAGCAGCAGATGGCGGAGATGAAGGAGATGCGTCAGGCTCTGGAGAAGTTCAAGGCCGAGGCCTCTTTGGGTGAGGCCCGTCAGTTCCTCACCGCTGCCAAGAACGTAGGCGGTCTGAAGGTCCTCACCGCCCACAGAGATGGTATGGACGCCAACGCACTGCGTCAGATGGGTGACTTCCTGCGGGATAAGGAGCCTGCTGTGGTGGCGGTTCTGGCTTCTGTCAACGGCGAGAAGATCACCTTCCTGGCCGTTTGCGGCAAGGATGCCGTTGCCAAGGGCGTCAAGGCTGGTGATCTTGTGAAGAAGGTCTGCGGCATCTGCGGCGGTAAGGGCGGCGGCAAGCCCGACAGCGCTATGGGCGGCGGCAGCGATCTGCTGAAGCTGGATGACGCCCTCGCTTGTGTGGACGATTTCGTTGCAGAGAAGCTTGGATAAGTGATATCGATCCTGTAAAGGAAAAATAATACACATTCGGAGAGGAGAATGACCATGTCTGATTGTCTGTTCTGCCGCATCATTGCCGGCGAGATCCCCAGCAAGAAGGTCTATGAGGACGAGCTTTGCTTCGCTTTCTATGACATTGATCCTCAGGCCCCGACCCATTTCCTTGTGATCCCCAAGGCACACATTTCCTCTGTTTCTGCCATTGACGCAGAAAACAGCGCCGTGGTGGGACACATCTTTGAAGTCATTGCCAAGCTTACCAGAGAGCTGGGCATGGAGAGCTACCGTGTGGTCTCCAACATCGGAGAGCAGGCGGGCCAGAGTGTTTTCCACCTGCATTTCCATGTTCTCGGCGGCCGGGATATGACCTGGCCTCCCGGCTGATCCAACGCTGTAAAAGGGAGCGTCTCTTTTTAGGGAGACGCTCCCTTTTCTCACTTTGGGATGGTTTTTTGATATTGGTGTGCTATAATGAAAATGTGATTTTATTTTGATAAGGCAGGGAGGGCGGAGCGCATGAGAGTTCTGGCGTTGTTTGCATCCGCTTTTGCTGCGGGCATGCTGGCGACCTTTTATCTGCTGCCGGCTGCTGCGCTGCTTCCGGTTTTCTTTGGCGGCGTTGTGTTGACGGCAGTGCTGTATTTTTTGCGGAAATATCCCCGTCTTGTGCTGCTTGGCGCGGGCTTCTGCGCGGCGTTTGGCTATTATACCCTCTACGAATATGCAGTTCGCCAGCCTTTTCTCCTTCTTGCCGAAACGGAGCAGACTGTGACCATGACTCTTTGCGATTATCCGGAGAAAACAGACTGGGGCGCACGGGTAAGCGTCCGTATCCCGGGCCACCCTCTGGGAAAGGTGCTTTACTACGGCGGTGAGGAGCTTCTTGTTCTCTCGCCCGGACAGAAAGTCACGGACGAGGTCTCTTTTCGGGACGCATCTTACATCCGCGGCGAGGAAGTGACTACATTTCTTTCCAAAGGGATCTATCTTCTGGCCTATGGTGGGGAAGAGGCTTTTGCGGAGGAGGGAAACAGCCATTCCCTGCGCTATCTTCCTCTGCGTGCCCGAAAAGCCATGCAGGAGGAGATTCGGCGTCAGCTGACAGGGGACGAGGCGGGACTTCTCACAGCGCTGCTTACAGGAGAAACAGAGACTATTTCCGAAGCAGGCCGCATTGCCCTTTCTGAAGCGGGGCTTTCTCATATCCTTGCGGTTTCCGGCATGCACTGCGGCTTTCTCTATGCCATGGCAGTGTTTTTTATCGGACGGCACCGCAGACGGTTTTTGGCTTCCATCACCATCATGATCCTAGTGTTTTATGTGATCCTGACCGGTGCAAGTCCTTCTGTGGTCCGCGCCTGTGTGATGCTGAGCTTTGTACTTCTCGCGCCGGTATTCCGGCGGGAAAGTGATGGATTTACCAGTCTTTCCGCGGCGCTGCTGCTGATCCTTCTTGCAAATCCTTACGCGGTAGCCTCTTTGAGTCTGCAGCTTTCCTTTGCTGCCATGGCGGGTATGCTGACCCTGCCGGGCAGGATCTGGAAGAGGATCCTGGGGGAGGGACGGCACGGAAGAGCTGCTGTGATTCTGACATCCTCCTTTGCCTCCACCATGGGCGCACTGGTATTCACCGTTCCACTTACTGCTATCTATTTTGGCACGGTGACGCTGATCTCGCCGCTGAGCAACCTTTTGTGCCTCTGGAGCGCGGGGCTGGCCTTTTCTGCAGGACTTGTGAGCATTGCGGCGGGACTGATCTTTCCGCCCTTGGGGCAGATCTTATCCGTGATCCCGGGTCTTTTGTGCAGATATATTCTGGCAGTGGCGGGGATCTTTTTAAAGCTCCCGTTTCACAGCATTTCCTTTTCAAATCTCTATCTCAAATACTGGCTGGCGGCTGTTTACGCAGTGTTCTTTCTGGTATGGTGTTTTGGCCCTGCATCCCGGCGTAAATACGCGGCGGCAGCGATTCTTTCCGCGCTGGCCCTGTTTGGGACAGTGAAAGCAGGAGAGCTTCGCTATCAAAGCGGGTTGGATGTTGTGATACTGAATGTGGGACAGGGACAGTGCATTGTTCTCAAGTCCGGAGAGGAGTTTGCTCTGGTGGACTGCGGCAGCGCCTGGGCGGATGCAGGGGATATTGCTTTTCGCCAGCTGCAGGCAATGGGCTGCAAAGAGCTTGACTATTTGATCCTGACCCATTATGATAACGACCATATCTCCGGTACCGTGGGACTGCTTACCCGCCAGGATACCCGCTGCCTGATCGTTACTCCGGAGGCGGAGGACGCCAATGTGCAGGAAGAAATTCTTACGGCGGCAGAGGAGACGGAGATCATAAACGTATATAACCGCCGCAGTATCCCCTTTGGGGAGGCGGAGATCGTTGTTTATCCGCCCCTTGGCGAGAAAACGGACAATGAGCGGGGGATCTCTGTGAGGGTATCCTCCGGGGAGGATTCTGTCTTTATCACGGGAGACATGTCTCAGGAGACGGAGCGGCTTTTGCTCAGGACCTATGCGCTGGAAGAAAGCGATGTGCTGGTGGTGGGCCATCATGGGGCGAAAAATTCCACATCCCAGGATCTTCTGGATGCGTTGGAGCCCTCTGTTGCCTGCATCAGCGTAGGCAGCAACAGCTACGGGCACCCCCATACTGATACACTGGAACGCCTTGCGCAGCAGGGCTGCGAGATCTACCGCACAGATATGCAGGGCGATATCCATCTTTCACTGAATCCCTGAAAAGGAGAGAGTTATGGCAGTAGCAAAAAAGACCTCAAGCTCCAAAGAGGCATTTCAGAAGTTAAAAGCGGATCTTGCGGCGTCCAGTCTTGGCTGCGCCTATATCTTCCACGGGGAGGAGAGCTATCTCAGGGAGTATTATCTGGGCGAGGTTCGAAAAAAGCTGATCCCGGAGGGGTTTGAGGAGTTCAACTTCCATACGATGGAAGGCAAAGATCTCACAGTGCAGGCGCTGACGGAAATGGCAGAGGCCATGCCTATGATGGCGGAGCGGACCCTGCTGGTGATCTCCGACTACGATATGTTCAAGCTGGGGGAGGACCAGCGGGAAAAGCTGATCGCCTTCCTTGGAGATATCCCGGAATACTGCTGTGTGATCTTTCTCTATGACACTGTGGAATATAAGCCGAACCGGACGATGAAAAAGCTCTGGAAAGCCGTTTCCGACCATGTGGAAACGGTGGAATTCAAGGCGGCGGACAGCAGCGATCTTGTGGCGTGGATCACCCGTCGGTTCAAGGCTATGGGAAAAGAGATCGACCGCCAGACCGCAGAGTATCTGATCTTCACCTGCGGCGGACTGATGACCGGACTGGTCCCGGAGATCAACAAGATCGGAACCTACGCAAAAGGAAAGGCCATCACCCAAAAGGATATTGACGCGGTGGCAGATCCCGTGCTGTCGGCGGAGGTGTTCAAGCTTTCCGATGCGGTGCTGCAGGGAAATTTTGATCTGGCGGCCTCTATTTTGGGAGAGCTTCTCAAAATGCAGCAGGAACCCATTATGATCCTTGCAGCCCTTGGCAGCCAGCTGCGGCGCATCCACACGGCCCGCCTCGCGCTGGACAGCGGCAAGGACAAATACTGGCTCATGGAGCTTTGGGAGATGAAATCCGACTATCCTGCAAAGCTTTTGATGGCTGCTGCCAAGCGCACCAGCGCCGAATGGTGCGCCAACGCGGTGAAGCTGTGTCAGGTGCTGGACCGGAGAATGAAAAGTGAGCGGGGCATCGATGCTGTTGGTGAGCTGAAGCTGCTGCTGATCGAACTGGGGGCAAGCCGGAAATGAGAAAGATCAGGGAAGTCATTGTGGTGGAGGGCCGGTACGATAAGAATACCCTTGCCCAGACGGTGGATGCAACAGTCATTACTCTTGGGGGCTTTTCCGTATTTAACGATAAGGAAAAGCTTGCTTTCCTGCGAAGACTGGCGGAAAAGCAGGGCCTGATCGTTTTGACAGACAGTGACGGAGCCGGATTTGTGATCCGAAATTATCTCAAGGGCGCCTTGCCCAAAGGGCTGGTAAAGCAGGCCTATATTCCCGATATCCACGGCAAGGAGCGCCGTAAGCGCGCCCCCGGAAAAGAAGGAAAGCTGGGGGTGGAGGGGATGCGGCCGGAAGTGCTGCTGGAGGCCCTTCGCCGCGCCGGAGCTACTTTTCTGGATGAGGAGGAGCATGCAGATGAAAGGGGAGAGCCTATCACCAAGGCAGACCTGTTTATGTTGGGACTCACCGGCGGGGAGAACTCCGCGGAAAGGCGAAAGGCTCTGCTGAAAAAGCTGGATCTGCCGGAGCACCTTACCGCCAACGCCCTTTTGGAGGCGCTGAATCTGCTCTATGACAAAGAGCATTTTTTCTCCCTTGTGAAACAGGAGTTGGAATAACAGGAAACCTTCGGAGAATATCTCCGGAGGTTTCAGCGTGTCAAAAAAGCCCCGCAGGGTTTCACCGCGGCAGCGGTGAAAGGGCATAATAGATTTTCGGCCGCGGCGTGTACGTGGACGAAAATACTTCTCGCCCTGCAAACGTGCGTATTGGCCGCCTGCGGCGGACAATGCGTGCGCTGCAGCAGGGTGCAGATCCTATTGTCGAAAAATCCGCAGGTTTTTCGACAGTCTCAAACCTTCGGAGAATATCTCCGGAGGTTTCTTTTGTCCTTCGATGGATTTCGACAGAAAAATCACAGAGGCTGTAGTATAGGAAATGGCGGGAGGGATCAGGAAATGGAAAAAGTATTTCTTCACCGATACAAAGCGGTGACCTACGAGATCTTCTTTGCGGAGGAGGATGGAATGCTCCGCTACGGGATTCGCGCTGAATGGAGAGGGGAAGTAGAGGCAGTTTCCGACATTACCACCCGCAAGGAAGATGCGGAGGCACTTTTGGAACTGCTTCGGCGGTGCGGAGTACCGCCCATTGCCCTGCGGGACGTGGTGGAGGATTGGCTGGAACGGTAAAATACAGTATTTCCAGAAAGAAGTTTGGATTTTTCTTGCAATTCGTGGTAACTTTCTGTATAATACTGCTCAATCATTTGGATTCATATTTGTGTTAGGAAGGATTGACATCCATGGCTGAGGAAATCAAAACCACAATGGAAGAAACCACAGAAAGCCGGAACTTTATCCACGCTTTCATTGACGAGGACATTGCTGAGGGCGGTCAGTATGCCGGTATGCGTGTCCACACCCGTTTCCCCCCCGAGCCCAATGGCTATCTGCACATTGGTCACTGCAAGGCACTGACCATTGACTTTGGCACTGCCGAGAAGTATAACGGTCTGTGCAACCTCCGCTTCGACGACACCAACCCCGCCAAGGAGGACACGGAGTTTGTTGAAGCCATTCAGGAGGATATCCATTGGCTGGGTTTTGACTGGGACGACCGTATGTACTACGGCTCTGACTATTTTGAAAGGACCTATGAGCTGGCCATTGGCCTCATTAAGCGCGGCCTTGCCTATGTCTGCGAGCTGACCCCCGAGGAGTTCCGCGAGTATCGCGGCAGCATCGGTGTTCCTGCCCGCAGCCCCTGGCGTGACCGTCCCATCGAGGAGAGCCTGGATCTGTTCCAGCGCATGCGCAACGGCGAGTTCCCCGAGGGCAAGTATACCCTGCGTGCCAAGATCGACCTTGCCTCCGGCAACTTCAATATGCGCGACCCCGTCATCTATCGTATCCGCTATATCGAGCATCACCGCCAGGGCACCAAGTGGTGCATCTTCCCCATGTATGACTTTGCCCATCCCATTCAGGATGCCCTGGAAGGTATTACCCACAGCCTTTGCTCCCTCGAGTATGAGGCACACCGTCCTCTTTACAACTGGGTCATCGACAATACCGACGTTCCCAGCCGTCCCCGCCAGATCGAGTTTGCCCGCCTTGGCATCAACTACACCGTCATGAGCAAGCGCAAGCTCCGCCGTCTGGTGGAAGAGGGCCGCGTCTCCGGCTGGGACGATCCCCGTATGCCTACTCTCTGCGGCCTGCGCCGCCGTGGTTATACCGCCAAGTCCATCCGCAACTTCTGCGAGCGTATCGGCGTTTCCAAGGCGGATTCCACTGTGGATTATGGCTTCCTGGAGCATTGCCTCCGCGAGGACCTGAACGAGACTGCAGAGCGCACCATGGCGGTTCTGCGTCCCATCAAGCTCACTGTCACCAACTATCCTGAGGGTCAGGTGGAGACCTTGACTGTGGAGAACAACCCCCTCGATCCCGCCGCCGGCACCCGTGAGATCACCTTCTCCCGTGACCTGTGGATCGAGTCTGATGACTTTATGGAGACTCCCGTTCCCAAGTATAAGCGTCTGACTCCCGGCGGTCTGGAGTGCCGCCTCAAGGGCGCCTATCTTATTACCTGCACCGGCTGTGTGAAGGATGAAAACGGCAATGTCACCGAAGTTCTCTGCACCTACGATCCCGACAGCCGCGGCGGCGACCCTGCTGACGGCCGCAAAGTCAAGGGCGCTACCATCCACTGGGCAGACGCTTCCAGCGCTGTGGATGCCGAGGTGCGTCTCTATGACTATCTCTTCACCGATGCGGATCCCGATGGAGCCGATAAGGACTTTATCGACTGCCTGAATCCCGCTTCTTTGGAAGTGCTTCAGGGTTGCAAGGTGGAAAAGGGTCTGGTAGCTGAGGCAGAAGCCTATGAGAAGACCGAGAAGGCTGGCAAGACCGCCCCCTCTTTCCAGTTCATGCGTCTGGGCTACTTCTGCATGGACAATAAGGATTCTTCTCCCGAGCATCTGGTGTTCAACCGCAGTGTTTCTCTGAAGGACAGCTTCAAGAAGTAATTGATACTAAAAAAGATCCGGAGTGCATCGCACTCCGGATCTTTTTTACTCTTCCTGAATATCCGGCACCAGCTGTTCCAGCTGATAGAAAGTAAAGCTTCCGTTACCCAGCAGCACCTCATTTTGATCCTTTATGGTGCACTCGGAAACGCAGATGGTTTTGCCGTGTTTCACCTCATGGGCTTCACAGATGATGGTGTCGCCCTCTTTAGCGCTGCGGAAATAGTTGTAGCTTCCGCTGACGGTGACCACCATATGCCCGTGGGAGATCACGGCGCTGCCGCAAGCGGTGTCTGCTACGGCGTAATATACGCCGCCGTGGGCATACTGCAGGGGGTTGAGGTCATCGGCAGTGACGGTTTTCGTTACTTTGGCATGCCCTTTGGAAAGCTCCTCCAGATAGATGCCATGCTTGACACAGTAGGTACTGCGGGTGTTGCGGAAGTGTTTGATTTTTTGAATGTCCATTCCCAAAAACCTCCTTGGTATTTCGTAAACTATTGTATCGGTTTGCGGCAGCGATTTCAAATAAAATTCACACTGCTTTCAGAAAAAATTCAGCTTTCGATGATAAATTGACAATGATCTCAAGAGAGGAGAAATGAAGGATGAAACGATTTGCTGCACTTTTAGTAAGCTGCGCTCTTTTATGTCAGAGTCTTTCGGGCTGCGGAGCAAGAGAGGAAGCACCGGCCCAGAGCCTTTCCCAAACGGAAAACATTGTTGTGGAAGGAACACAGATCCGGCTTTCCGATGACGGCATTACTGTGGATGGCGCAGCCATCTCCACCTCTGATACCGATGGGGTATACGCTGCCAACGATATCGTCTTCTATCCTGAGGGGCAGAATTTTACCTTCGGCGAGGGAACAGAAGCTGATGCTCATTCCCAGCCCGAGGCTGATGCTCATACTGTTGTTCATATCACCCAGCCCGGCACCTATGTGCTCAGCGGCTGTCTTTCTGCGGGACAGGTGGCAGTGGATCTGGGGGATGAATCGGAGGAGGATCCTGAGGCCGTTGTGACACTGGTGCTCAATGGCGTGGATATTGCCTGCTCTGTGGCCCCTGCTGTGATCTTCTACAATGTTTATGAGTGTGGCTCTGCCAATGCGGAAACTGCTTCCGAAACTGTGGATACCACTGCCGCCGGAGCCAATGTCATCATTGCGGACGGCACGGAAAATAATATCACCGGCTCCTACGTTGCCCGCATTTACAAGCCGGACAGCGTAGAGCTGAATGAAGATGGCACTGAAGTGTTGGATGCCAAGAAGCTCCACAAGTATGATGCGGCTTTCTATTCCAAGCGTACAATGAATGTGAATAGCGGCGGGGCGGGCACAGGTGTTCTCAACATCATGGCTGAAAACGAGGGTCTTGATTCCGAGCTGCATCTGACTATCAACGGCGGCAATATCAACATCACCTCCGGTAATGACGGCATCAACACCAACGAGGACAATGTGTCTGTTACCACCATCAACGGCGGCAACGTGAATATCGTGGTGAATGGCAGCACCGGCGAGGGCGACGGCATCGACTCCAACGGCTGGCTGGTGATCAACGGCGGCAGCGTGACGGCAGCGGCCTGTGCCTTCAGCGGTGACGCCGGTATCGACTCTGATATGGGCATTCATATAAACGGCGGCACGGTGATGGCTTCCGGTCATATGCTGGACCGTCTGGAGGACGGGGGACAAAACTACGCGGTCTTTACTTTCTCTGACACACAGCCCGGCGGCAGCACCTATGTGCTGAAAAATGCCGCAGGCGAAACAGTGACGGCGTGCACGCCTGTCAATGATTTCAGTATTCTGGTGGTTTCCTCGCCCGATCTTGCGGAAGGGGAATATACCTTCTGGCGGGATGAGGTCCAGCTTGCAGCGGCTTTCGGTATGGGCGGCGGCATGATGGGCGGTCGGCGCCCCGGTGGTATGATGGGAGCGGACGGAAACGTACAGCCCCCTGAGCCGCCGATAGGGATGGAGCATATGATGCCCCCAGAGGGCATGACATTCCCAGAGAGGATGGAGATGCCGGAACGGCCGGAAGGCATGGAGCCTCCCGAAGGCGGACGCGGCGGTGACTGGACACAGGGCGGTGGAGAACCCTCTTCTGCATTTAACATAGCGGATGGCTCCAATTATTTCAGCGGTGTTGCTGCAGTTTCCTGAATAAATGACAGCGGCCGGGGTTTCCCGTCCGCTGCTTTTATGCTATAATAAATTTCATCAAAAAGATGGGAGAAGTTTATGAAGATCAGACCTGCAGTGCTTTCTGAATTGGATCACCTTATGGAACTTTACGATGCCGGGCGGCTGTTCATGCGCCGCAGCGGCAACGAAAATCAGTGGATCAGAGGCTATCCCAAGCGGGAAATGGTGGAAAAGGATATCCGGCTGGGGCATCTCTTTGTGGCGGAAGAAGCGGGAGAAACAGCGGCGGTCTTCTGCTTTTTTTACGGCGAGGACGTGGAGCCTACTTACCGTGAGATCGACGGCGCATGGACGGATAACGGCCCTTACGGCGTGATCCACCGCATTGCATCCACCGGGAAATTCCCCCGCATGGTGGAGTTTTGTACCCAGTGGTGTCTGGAACAGTGTCCGAGCCTCAAGATCGATACCCACCGGGATAACGCACCTATGCGCAATGCACTCTCTCGAAGCGGCTTTACTTACTGCGGCATTATTGTGATCGATGACGGATCAGAGCGGGTGGCGTATCAGAAGTTAAAAACAGCATGAAAATCGGGGAATCAACCCCGATTTTTTATTGAATATTCTTCTTGATCGTGTTGATGGCCCCTTTTTCCAGTCTGGATACCTGTGCTTGGGAAATGCCCACCTCAGCCGAGACCTCCATCTGGGTCTTGCCTTCGTAAAAGCGGAGGGAAAGGATCCGCCGCTCCCGTTCGTCCAGCCGGTTCAGCGCATCCTTCAGGGCAATGTGGTTCGTCCAGCTCTCATCGGTGTTGCGGTTGTCGCTGACCTGATCCATAACACAGAGGGCGTCGCCGCCGTCGGAGTAGACGGGGTCATAGAGGGACATAGGCTCAGCGATGGCGTCCATGGCGAAGACGACCTCTTCTCTGGGGATATCCAGTTCCTTTGCGATCTCTTCCACGGTAGGTTCCTTTTGTGTCTGGGCCATGATGCGCTCGCGCACCTGCAGCACTCGGTAGGCGGTGTCCCGCATGCTGCGGGATACTCGGATAGCGCTGTTGTCCCGAAGATAGCGGCGGATCTCGCCGATGATCATAGGAACACCGTAGGTGGAAAAGCGCACAGGCTGGGTAATGTCAAAATTATCGATGGCTTTGATCAGACCCACGCAGCCCACCTGAAAAAGGTCGTCCGGGTTTTCCCCGCGGCTTGCAAAGCGCTGGATCACGGAAAGCACCAGACGCAGATTTCCCTCGATCAGTTCCTGCCGCGCGGTGAGATCGCCCTCTTTGGTCCGGCGGAGAAGCGCCATGGTCTCCTCGTTTTTTAAAACTTTGAGTTTGGCGGTGTTGACGCCGGAGATCTCTACTTTTCCCTGCATAAAGGTTCCTCCGCTTCACTTTCTGTCCCTCAGTATTTCCGCGGCAATGCAGCCTTATACCGTTGCAGTTTGTCGCCTTTTGCGGGTATGGGACGGACAGCGCGGCGCATAGGCTGAAGGAAAAGGAGGGAAGAGGGTATGAAGCTGAAGGATCTTCGCTGCAAGGAGGTCATCAACATCTGCGACGGCTGCCGTCTCGGTACGGTGGCGGATCTGGAGATCCGCATGCCGGAGGGGCAGATCAGCGCCATCATTGTCTGCGGCCCCTGCCGCTTTTTCGGCCTCTTCGGGCGGGGAGAGGAGTTTTACATCCCTTGGGACTGCATTGCCCGCATGGGGAATGACATCATTTTGGTGGATAAACCCATGCCAAAGGGGGAAAGTCGGCCGGAGGGGAAGCGGAAGCGGCGTTTCTGAGTGAAAAAAGGAAAAAATGTCCTGAATTTTACGGATTTTTTTGAAAAAAATACTTGCAATACCACAATTCCCTGTGGTATTATATTTCAGCATTCCGCACAGTTGTCTGACTTCCTGTCTGTGCCGCAATGGTTGGCAGGGGGGATGAAGCGCTGGAGGCAAAAACTAAATTTATTTGGAGGAAACACACAACATGGCTAATTCTAACGTCGTATCCATGAAGGCCCTGCTGGAAGCAGGCGTCCACTTCGGTCACCAGACCCGCCGCTGGAACCCCAAGATGGCTCCCTACATCTACACCGAGCGCAACGGTATCTATATCGTTGACCTGCAGAAGACCGTCCGCAAGCTGGAGGAGGCTTACAGCTTCGTCCGTGA
>JAFQRI010000074.1 GCA_017410185.1 Oscillibacter sp.
AATCCAGCAGGACGGGCTTATCGGAATTCATCACTTCCTTCTGGAAGTTGTTCTTGTTGATATCGATAGCGGACATATTCAAATCCTCCTTATTTTTCTTTATGGCTCTATTATAGCCGGATGTTGGCTGCCTTTCCGTGATGACATCACCTAAGCTATGCTTACTCGCTGCCAGAGACCGTTTCGCCCGGCCAGTCGTTGATACCGCCGAACTCCACAATGTTCGTGTAGCCCAAACCCACAAGCTTGTCCGATGCCTGCTTGCTGCGGTTTCCGCTGCGGCAGTATACGAGGATCAACTGATCCTTCTCAGGCAGTTCCGGGATATCCTCCGTGCCGATGGTCTCGTTGGGGATGTTGATTGCATCCGGGATGTGCTTGTCGGCAAATTCCTCCGTAGTGCGGACATCCAGGATAGTGTAATCACTTTCTGACTCCATTATGGCAATGGCCTCGTCCATACCGATTTGCCGGTAGCCGGCCTCCGAATCCACAGGTGCCGCACAGCCTGCCAGCAGCAGGAACGAAAACAAAAATGGGATGAACCTCTTCATAGCGATACCTCCTTGGATCTGGTACAGCAGTTCTGTTACCCGATCTCGATCATGTTTTGGATTTCTATGGCTGCATCTTAACAGGGTTTGGCAGTTTATTCAGTGATGACATCACTTAGCGGGATATTTTGCGACCCATGCCGGAACAAACAATAGCCTCCCGGCGTTTTTCTTGTAATCCCCCGTTGGGGGTGCTATATTAAAGAAAAGGAAGGAGGGGCCGTATGAAACAGAATCTCACCAAGCAGCACATCTGGGAGTCCTTCTACGAACTCAGCGCCACCGTTCCCTTTGAAAAACTCACCGTGGAAAAGATCATTCATCACAGCGGAGTCTCCCGCGCCACCTTTTATCGGCACTTCCGGGACAAATACGATCTCATGAACTACAACTCCATGGCCGTTGCCCAGCGGCTTATCGGCTGGCGGAAATGCAGCAGCTGGCAGGAGTTTCTGTACTATATGTTCATGGAAATTGAGCGGGATAAAGACTATTTCCGCCGGGCCTTCAAAACCTCCGGTCAGAACGCCCACTCCCCTTTTCTCTTTGAGTATTCCTACAGTGTTACCAAGGAATGCTATATGGGCAGCCATAGTATAACAGAGCTCAGTATGCAGGAGCATTACACGATTGCCCACTACTGCCACGGCTGCGTGGACTGTCTGGAGGACTGGCTCCGTGACCCCGATGCCATTTCTGCCGAAGAGATGGCCGCCCTTTTCTATAAAGCCATGCCCGAGTGTCTCCGGGACACCTGGCTCCATAAATAAACCGTCACACCCCGGCGTGCCATGGCACACCGGGGTGTTCCTATACATTTTTTTGCATCTGTTTCATAACGATACATTTATTTCAAAATGTATCGTCTGTGCGTCGAAAAAGCCGGTATAATGTAGTAAAAGTGCGTAGTTTTTCTTTGGAAAACTGCGCAGTTTTCATAGGTGCCGCAAAGGAGGCTGATTCATGGACACATATCGCATCATCGAAGTAAAAGAGAGCGTCTTTGCCGATAACGACGCCGACGCCGAAAAGCTCCGGCAGGAGCTGAAAGAACGGGGAACGTATCTCATCAATCTCATGTCCTCGCCGGGCAGCGGCAAGACCACCACGCTGACGCGGCTCATTGAGGAGCTGCACGACGAAGTCCGCATCGGCATCATGGAAGCGGACATAGACTCGGATGTGGATGCCGACACCATCTCCCGCACCGGCGTGAAGGTCATTCAGCTGCACACCGGCGGCATGTGCCATCTGGATGCGGATATGACGAGGCAGGGCATCCGTGAGCTGGGGGATGCGGAGCTGGATCTGGTGGTGCTGGAGAACGTGGGCAACCTTGTCTGCCCGGCGGAGTTCGACACCGGTGCCGCGCTGAACGTGATGATCCTCTCGGTGCCCGAGGGCCACGACAAGCCCCTCAAATACCCTCTGATCTTCCAGCGCTGCAACGCCATGATCATCAACAAACTCGACGTGCTCCCCTACTTCGACTTTGACATGGCTCTGGTGGAGCAGTATGCCCGCAAGCGCAACCCTGACATCAAAATCTTCCCCATCTCCGCCAAAACCAGCGAAGGCGTGGCGGAGCTGGCAGACTGGCTGAAGGACCAAATCAAAAACTGGCACGAGATATAAGGAGGAGAGAACCATGATTGATCTTGAGATGAAAAACCGTGCGCTGAACCCCCCGCACAAAGGAGAAGCTGCCCCCCGCGAAAAGATTCTGAAGCTGGGCAAGAAGATCACCGACGTGGTGGTACATAAGATCACCGGCATCACCGCCGACGACCCTGAGTACTGGGGTCTTGCCTCCATCATCACCGATGAGATGGCCGACATCGCCCTGAAAATGAAGGTCCGCCATCACTACACCATTGAGGCCATGTGGAAGCTCTGCGGCGTGAAGGAAGAGGAAAAAGCCCACTTCCAGGAGCTGCTGGACGAGATGTGCTACGTGGGTCTGCTGGAGTATGACTACGGCAACAATTATGACCACAACGGCGCCATTCCCGGCCCCACCGACCGCCGCTACTGTCTCTCCCTCTTCGTTCCCGGCAGTGCCGAGATGTTCAATATGGAGGAGGGTCCCGAGGGCAACAAGCGTCTCCGTGAGCATCCGGACGTGGCCTACTTCTTTGAACGCATGACCTATATCCCTCTGGCCGGTATCACCCATCTGGTGCCTCCCGGCGGCGGCGGTATCGGCATGCATGTCATCCCCGTGGAGCAGGCCATCTCTCTGGAAAACGAAACGCTGGACATCGAGCATCTCTCCTACTGGCTGAAAAAGTACGAGGGCAAGCTGGGTGTGGGTCAGTGCTCCTGCCGTGCCAGCCGTGGCGCCATGGGCGAAGGCTGCGCCGATGACGAGATGTGCTGGTGCATCGGCGTGGGTGACTTCTCGGACTACTGCCGTGAAACCGGCAAGGGCCATGACATTACCTATGAAGAGGCCATGGAGATCCTCCGCAACGCCGAAGCCAACGGTTTTGTGCACCAGATCACCAACATCGACGGCGAGAACAAGATCTTCGGTATCTGCAACTGCAACGTCAACGTCTGCAACGCGCTGCGTACCTCTCAGCTTTTCAACACACCCAACCTCTCCCGCAGCGCCTACACCGCCGAAATCACCAAGGAAAACTGCGTGGCCTGCGGCAAGTGTGTGGAAACCTGCCCCGCCGGTGCCGTAAAGCTCGGCCAGAAGCTCTGCACCAAGAACGGCCCCGTGGAGTATCCTAAGCACGAGCTGCCCGTGGGTCTTGTCTGGGGTCCTGAGCACTGGGATCCCGACTACCGCGACAACAACCGCAAGA
>JAFQRI010000075.1 GCA_017410185.1 Oscillibacter sp.
GATGAAAATGAAGCCGCAGATGACCACCAGAATGATACCCACCAGCCATGCGGGGATCCCGAAGGCGGACTCAATGTTGGAGCCAATGGAGTTGGACTGCACCATGCAGCCCATGAAGCCCAGAGCCAGAATGGTGGCAATGGCGAAGAAGGTGGAAAGAGCCTTGCCAAAACCATTGGGGAAGGCATGGTTGATGTAGTACACGGGACCGCCGGCGATGTTGCCCTTGGCATCGATCTTGCGGGTCTTGATGGCCAGCGTCGCCTCTGCGTAGATGGTAGCCATGCCGAAGAAGGCGATGACCCACATCCAGAAGATGGCGCCGGGACCGCCGGCGAGGATGGCGCCGGAAGCGCCCACGATGTTGCCGGTGCCCACCTGGGCGGCAATGGCGGTGGCCAGTGCCTGGAAGGAGCTCATGCCCTTTTCCTGCTTGCCGCCGCTGAGCTTGAGATTACCAAAAACCTTCTTCATACCCTCGCCAAAACAGCGCACCTGCACGAAGCGGGTCTTGATGGAATAGAACAGGCCCACGCCCACCAGCAGAAAGATCAGGATGTAGTTGGAAAGATAGGTGTTGATGTCTGCCACTACCGGGAACAGTGCGGATTCCAATGCTGCGATCATAGTTTGTTTCCTCCTAAAAATAAAACGGAACAGCGGCGACGCTGCTCCGAAGAAGAAAGCGGAAACGCGGAAATCCCTTTCCGTTCGTTCCTACTCTGTCCTTTTACCTGAGAGATTCAGCGGCGAGCCGCCTTGCACCTTCGGTACTCATATCAAATGAGCTTCTCCAGAGCCACATCCATTCTTAGTCCCTACCCGAATCCCGGGCGCCTGAGAGTTTTACTCCTTCGGCAGGCCTTGCAGCCGTTCCCCTAAGAACTTCCATTGCCGTTTTTCAATTTGGTAATACCTTATCACTTCACCACGGCAAAGTCAATGTCGAAATGCACAAAATAACGTCCCCTGCCGCCGCCTTTTTCCGCCATTTGCATGCAAATGCCTGTTTCTTCGTCCCGCGCTTTCCTGCTCTTCACATATTCTTCTCGTTTAAACGTTTTCCCACCTGTAAAACCTGAATATTGACATCGTTCTTCCGCCCTGTTAGTATATTTTACGGAAATATACTTCTCTCAGGAAGGAGATCTTATTATGGAACAGACCGTCAAGCGCATCGGCATCCTCACCAGCGGCGGCGATGCCCCCGGCATGAACGCAGCCGTCCGCGCGGTGGTGCGTACCGCCATCTCTCAGGGGGTGGAGTGTGTGGGTATCCGCCGGGGCTACCATGGCCTCATCAACGGCGACTTCATGCCCATGAACGCCTCCAGCGTCAGCCACATCATCCATAAGGGCGGCACCGTGCTCTACACCGCCCGCAGCAAGGAATTTACCACGGAGGAGGGCCGCGAAAAGGCTCTTGGCACCTGCAAGCTTCTGGGGCTTGACGGCATCGTTGCCATCGGCGGTGACGGTACCTTCCGGGGCGCCCTGGCTCTTTCCCGTCAGGCTACCGCCCACGGAAATGATCTGCAGGTGGTGGGCATCCCCGCTACCATTGATAATGACATTGGCTGCTCTCACTATACCATCGGCTTTGACACCGCCTGCAACACCGCCATTGAGTGCATCGATAAGCTGCGGGACACTATGCAGTCCCATGAGCGGTGCTCTGTGGTGGAGGTCATGGGCCGCCACGCGGGGTATCTCGCTTTGGATGTAGGCATCTCTGTGGGCGCCACCGCCGTGCTGATCCCCGAGCGCACCTTTGATTTTGAATCAGACGTGGTAGAGCCCATCCGCAAGGCCCGCCTTGCCGGCGTCACCCACTTCATGGTAGTGGTGGCGGAGGGTGTGGGCAGCGCCGTGGATATCGCCCGCCGCATTCAGGAGGAGATCGGCATCGATCCCCGTGTCACCGTGCTGGGCCATATCCAGCGGGGCGGCACTCCCTCCTCCCGTGACCGGGAGACTGCCAGCCGCATGGGCTATGCCGCTGTACAGAGCCTCGTTGAAAACCGGGGCAACCGGGTCATCGCCACCCGGGACGGCAGCATCGTGAACCTCGATATGGAGGAGGCTCTCGCCATGACCAAGCCCTTCACCATGGACCGCTATATGGTTCTGGAGGCTTTAAGCAGACACTGATGCTCAAAATTTTCGGGCAGAGATGCGCAAACATCTCTGCCCGATTTTTTATTTCTCAAATAACCCCTCCGGGATGCGGATATCCTCTCTGGGCACCTTCTCCCAGTCGAAGTCTGAGAGCAGCTCCTTCGCGCTTTTCGGCTGAGCCGTGGGATTGAAGCCCCCCAGATACGCAAGGCGGCCAAGGATCTCCTCCGCCGTCAGCTTCTCCCGGGCCTCCTCCAGCCCCGCGTCGGCGTCCCGCTTGGAAAGCCGCCGCCCGTCGGGGGCAAGAAGCAGGGGGAAGTGGATAAATTCCGGCGGCGTCAGCCCCAGAAGGTGGTAGAGGTAAAGCTGCCGGGGCGTGGAAGAGAGCAGGTCGCTGCCCCGCACCACCTCCGTCACCCCCATGGCGGCGTCATCCACCACCACTGCCAGCTGGTAGGCAAACATGCCGTCGGAACGCCGCAGGAGAAAATCGCCGCACTCCCGCGCCAGATTTTCGCTGTAACGGCCCATGTGTCCGTCGGTAAAGGCCCACTCCTCATCCGGCACCAGAAGGCGCATGGCGCCGGGGCGATCCTTTGCTGCCCGCTCTTCTTCCCCCAAATGCCGGCAGGTGCCGGCATAGATCACCTGCCCATCGCTGCGGTGGGGGGCAGAGGCGGCGTGGAGCTCCGCGCGGGTACAATAGCAGGGATAGACCAACCCCTTTTGGCGCAGCTTCTCAAGGGCCGCCTCGTAAAGGGCGGTGCGCTCGCTCTGGTAATAGGGCTCGTCCTTTCCGCCCACACCGGGACCTTCGTCCCAGTCAAGGCCCAGCCAGCGCAGATCATCGATCATCTGCTCTGCGTAGGGTCGCTTGCAGCGGGCAGTATCCAGATTCTCAATGCGCAGCACCACCTTTCCGTCCTTCTGCCGGGCACTGAGCCAGGCAAGAAGACAGCAAAGGAGGTTTCCCATATGGATGCGCCCGCTGGGGGAGGGGGCGAAGCGGCCGACTGTCATGGCGGTATCCTCCGTTTTCGTTCTTTCCCCCATTATACCACCGGAAAATCCCTGTACAAGGAAAATTTGCCGTGGTATAATGATCGAACTGATTTTGATCAATTGAGGTGTTTTTTTATGAGCAAGGATATGCGCACCTTTGGCTACATCTGCCCTGAATGCGGCGCCATGGTGATGGGCAGCCGCTCCATTTTCGCTCTGGCGGCTTCTGACGCGGAGATCCCCTGCCAGTGCGGCAAGAGCGTGCTCCACACCCGCTATGACGGGCAGAATTACCACATCACCGTGCCCTGCGGCATCTGCGGTGAGACTCATGCCGCCCTCTGCCCGCCGGAGCGTATGCTTCAGGGTGGCACCGCCCTTGGCTGCGCCGACACGAAGCAGTTTTGCTGCTACATCGGGGAGGAGGGCCTTGTGGAAAAGAATCTGCGGGAGCTGTCCGTTCTGGTGCAGAAGGAAAAGCAGCAAAAGGACAGCGAGGAGCAGGAAGCTTTCCTCGATAACGTCATCATGTATGAGGTCCTCTCCGAGCTGCGGGACATCGCCGCCCGGAAGGACGGCATCACCTGCCTCTGCGGCTCCAGGGCCTACAGCATGACGGTGCGCCGCTCCGCCGTGGACCTCCAGTGCAAAGAGTGCGGCGCGAAGCTGCGTATCAACGCCGCCACCGACCGGGATCTGGACGACCTGTGCTGCCACATGAAGCTGGTGATCCCCGGCAAATGATCCTTTTCTCCTTCGCCCTGTTTCTGGCGGTGGTTCTGGGCTGTGTGGTCACAGGGCAGAACCTTCTCTGGGCGCTGTGGTTTGGCATCGCCCTCTTTTCCGCCATCGCCCTCCGGCGGGGGCACTCCTGGAAGGCCCTTTGTGCCATGGCGTGGAAAAAGGGCCGCACCGCTCTGGTGGTGATCCCGGTGCTTCTGATCATCGGCACGGTAACGGGCCTGTGGCGCTCCTCCGGCACCATTGCATGCCTTCTCTACCATGGCCTGCGCAGCATTTCCCCCACATGGTTCGTGCTGATGGCCTTTCTTCTTTCCGCGGGCATGTCCTTCCTTCTCGGCAGCGCCTTCGGCGTTGCCAGCACGGCAGGCATCGTCCTCATCACCATTGCCCGCAGCGGCAGTGTGGATCTGGCGGTCACGGCAGGGGCCATCGTTTCCGGTGCCTTCTTCGGGGACCGCTGCTCTCCCATGGCCTCCGGCGCGGCGCTGGTAGCCGCCTGCACCAGCTCCGATCTCTACACCAACATCCGCGAGATGCTGAAAACCGGCGTGCTCCCCACCCTGCTCACTGTGGCGTTCTACGCCGTGATCTCCCTGCGCCATCCCATCACCTCCGTGGACCCGGCGGTGCTCTCTGCCCTCTCTGGCGGGTTTGATCTCAGTGTCTGGACGCTGCTTCCCGCCGCGCTGATGCTGGCGCTGCCCCTTTTCAAGGTGCCCATTAAGCTGGCCATGGCTGCCAGCGCGGCACTGGCCCTTGTGCTGAGCATCGTTATGCAGGGCATGTCCCCCGCGGAGACCCTCCGCTGCGCCCTGCTGGGCTATGCGCCGGAGGGGGAGCTTGCCGCCATTCTCTCCGGCGGCGGCGTCATCTCCATGGCAAAGGCCTGCGCCATCGTGATGTCCACCAGCCTTCTGGCCGGTATTCTGGAGGGGCTGGACGCCCTCGCCGCCTTCACCGCCCCTCTTGGGCGCTTTGCGGAAAAGGCGGGCATTTTCCCCGCCATGGTCCTCACCAGCACACTGGTCTCCTGCTGCTTTTGCAACCAGAGCGTCGCCATCGTTATGAGCGAGCAGCTCATGAGCCCCCATTACCGCCGCGCAGGGCTTTCCGCCACCACCATGGCTATCGACATCGAAAATTCCGCCGTGATGATCGCGGGCCTCGTCCCCTGGTCCATCGCTGTGGCGATCCCCCTTGCCATGATGGAGGTGGGCTCCTCCGCCATCCTCTTCGCAGCTCTTTTGTACCTCACCCCCCTTTGCTATCTCTTCACCCGGCAGTTCCATCTTGCCGCACAACAGGAAAGGTCTTGAACCATGGTTACATTTCTTGCCAAATATTTTATTAAGGAAGACTGTGCCGATCTCCGCACGGCCTACGGCACCCTCTGCAGCGTTCTTGGCATCGTGCTGAATCTGCTGCTTTTCGCCTTCAAATTTCTTGCCGGCCTTCTCTCCTCCTCCATCGCCATCACGGCGGACGCTTTCAACAATCTCTCCGACGCCGGCTCCTCTCTGGTAACGCTTTTTGGCTTTCGCCTTGCCAGTCAGAAGCCCGACCCGGACCATCCCTTCGGCCACGGCCGCATCGAGTATCTCTCCGGCCTTGCCGTTTCGCTGATGATCCTGCTCATGGGCTTTGAGCTGGGCAAATCCTCTCTTGATAAGATCCTCCACCCCACGCCAGTGGATTCCTCCCCCGTGGTGGTGCTGATCCTGTGCGTTTCCATCGCCGTAAAGCTCTATATGTCCTTTTATAACCGCGCCGTGGGCAAAAAGATCGGCTCCGCCGCCATGGAAGCCACCGCCGCCGACTCTCTGGGCGACAGCATCGCCACCACCGCCGTCCTCATCGCCACACTGGTGGCCCACTTCACCGGCCTTATGATCGACGGCTGGTGCGGCGCCGTAGTGGCCTGCTTCATCTTCTATGCCGGCTTCAACGCCGCGAAGGATACCATCGACCCCCTGCTGGGCACGCCTCCCTCCAAAGAATTTGTGGACAGCATCGACGCCATCGTCATGTCTTATCCCGATGTTCTCGGCATCCATGACCTCATCGTTCACGATTACGGTCCCGGCCGCTGCATGCTCTCCCTCCACGCAGAGGTGGATGCCGGCGGTGACATCCTCGTTCTCCACGACGAGATCGACAATATCGAGCGCCACCTGCAGTCCTCTCTCAACTGCCACGCCGTCATCCACATGGACCCCGTGGTCACAGACGACCGGGAGGTCTTTGAAACGAAACAGACCGTTGTGCGGCTGGTCCACGAGATCGATCCCAGTATCCACCTCCACGACTTCCGCATGGTCACCGGCCCCACCCATATCAATGTCATCTTTGACGTGGTGGTGCCCTTTGACTACGCCCTCTCTGACGAGGAGCTCACCCACCGCATCCAGACCCGTGTCCGGGCCATGGACGGCAACTACTTCGCTGTGGTCACCGTGGACAAATCCTATGTATAAAGAGCGGTTTCATCCAGCTAAGAAATCGCAGTTCCTCCGTTCGTGATATGCCCTGATATTTCAAAGCGGCACGTTCAAAACAGTTTCCTGTCTTGAACGTGCCGCTTTTTGCTCTTTAGCCCCTGAGATCTATCCCGATCACATTGTGTATCAAGCGGGGCTTACTTGTTTTTCCTGGCCTCCAGATAATCGTTCAGTTCCGAATTGATGATATCGGTGATGAACATATGGCCGGGGGCATGGGTAATGGCGATGGGGGGCTTGGCGTTTTCCACGGCAGCCTGGGGGGTCACGCCGCAGGGCCAGAACACGGGGATCTCCCCTTCATAGATATCCACGGCCTCGCCGTAGTCGGGCTTCATCACGTCGGCCACGCCCACCTCGGCGGCATCGCCCATGTGGACGGGCGCACCGTGGACATTGGGCATCTTCACGGTGATGTCGTAGGCCTTCTGGGCGTTCTCAGGGGTCATGGGGCGCATGGAGCACACCATGGGTCCCTCAAAGGGACCGGCCTTCACGGTCTGGATGTTGGTCTTGTACATGGGGACATTGCGTCCGGTGGCGATGTGGCGCACCTCGATGCCGGCGGCCATCAGTGCCTCCTCAAAGGAGAAGGAGCAGCCGATCAGGAAGCCCACATAGCCTTCCTTCCAGTACTCGGAAACATCGGTGAGGGTCTTGCCGTCCCACACGCCGTCGCGGTAGATGCGGTAGCGGGGAATGTCGGTGCAGATATTGCCGCCCTCGCCCATGGCATGGGTCAGGGGCTGCTCGCCCTTGATGATCTCCAGCACAGGGCAGGGGAAGGGATTGAGCTTGGCAAACTCCTCAAAATCCGCGGCGTACTCGGGGGGCAGGATGATGAGGTTGGCCTGTGCGTAACCGCGGCTCATGCCGGCGGTGGGAAAATCCACCTCGCCCCTGCGGATGGCGGCGCGGACTTCGGCGGGGGACATGTCAATATAAGGGGTAATATCAAATGCCATGGGGATCGTCCTCCTTAAATGTTCAAAATCAGATCTTGGGATCGAGGGCGGTGCGCAGGCACTTGAGAGCGCCTTTCTGCGCCAGCAGCGCATCCTGGGCCTGCGCGATGCTCACCTTCTGGAAGCGCACCTTGTCGCCAGCCTTGAGCTGGGCGAGAATACGGAAATCCGCGGTGATGACGCCGGCGATCTTGGTGTAGCCGCCGGTAGTCTGGCGGTCACCCAGCATGATGATGGGGTTGCCGGAGGAAGGCACCTGAATGGCGCCGAAGGAGATGCCGTCGGAGATGATGTCGCCGCCGTCCTTATGGGCAATGACATCGCCGCTAAGGCGGCAGCCCATGCGGTCAAACTCGGGCGTCACGGTGTAGACGCTTCCAAGGAAGGTCTCAATGCCCGCGTCGGTGAAGTAATCGTCCTGAGGGCCCATCACCACGCGGACGGTGTACTCCGCACGGGGACGGAACTCGGGAGCCATGTGCCGCAGATCCAGCTTGGGAAGATCCGCCTTGGGGGCGCGGAACTTGATGACGTCGCCTTTTTGGAGCTTGCGGCCCTCAAAGCCGCCGATCTTAGCCTTCATGTAGGTGGAACGGCTGCCCATGACGGGCTCGATATCAAGGCCGCCCGCGAAGGCCACAAAGGCCCGGCATCCCACTTTCGGCATGGTGAAGCGCAGGATCTGCCCTGCCTTCACGGCGATGGCAGCATAGTTGGCAACGGGCTGCCCGTCCAGCGTGGGGCCAAGGTCACCGCCGGTGATGGCGATGCAGTTGGCGGTGTCAAACTGGATGTGGGGACCCATCATGGTGCACTCCAGAACGGCCTCGCCGTCCTCATTGCCCACGAGGATGTTGGCAAGGATGGCGCTGCGGGGGCACATGACGCCGGAAACGGACACACCGAACTGCTGATAGCCCACACGGCCCTGATCCTGCACAGTGGTCATCATACCGGGGTTCACAATGGTGATGCTCATTCGGCTGCCTCCTTTCTGGGATGACGCTTGCAGACATAGCCCTCACCGGCCTCCAAAGCGGCGATGCGGTCATATTCTGCCTTATCGATGGCGTAGAACTTGATGTACTGGCCTGCCTCGGGCAGGATGGGAGTGGCGCGGTCGGGGTCGTACATGCGCACGGGGGTGCGGCCGATGAGCTGCCAGCCGCCGGGGGAATCAATGGGATACACGCCGGTCTGAGCGCCTGCGATGCCAACGCTGCCGCCGGGGATCAGCACACGGGGCGTCTTGAGGCGGGGGGTGGCGATCTCCTCGCTCATGCCGCCAAGGTAGGTAAAGCCGGGGGTGAAGCCCAGCATGTAGATGAGGTACTCGGTGGAGGTGTGGATGTCGATGACCTCCTGCACGGTCTTGCCGTTGTGCTCGGCCACGAACTGGATGTCAGGGCCTTCCTCGCCGCCATAGAGCACGGGGATCTCCAGCACGTCACTGGGAGGGATCTGGATGTTGTCCAGCTGACCGAGGAGGCCCTTGAGCTTCTTCACGAGAGCACCGTAGAGGATGACCTCGGGATCATAGTGGACGGCGAGAGAGCGGTAGGTAGGCACCGTTTCCACGATGCCGGGGATCTTGCTCTGCTGCAGGGCGATATTGAAGGCGCGGATCTTGGCGTTGATCTCCGTGGAGATCTCGTTGCCAAATTCCACGGTCACAGAGGTATCGCCGGTGAGCAGAAATCTTACATCAGCCATGTATGGGAACTCCTTTCCATGGTTTTGTCGGGAAGGCCCGCTTTACAGCGGGCCTTCGAAAGTTTTTTTGCGAAAGATACGTCAGGCAGGGATCAGGCGAAAACGTTCATGATGTTGGGGAGAGTGGTAGCGGCGAGATAACCGGTGATAAGGACCACGATCCAGCCCAGGATCGCCAGCCACTTGGGGTGCTTGTAATCGCCCACGATCTCCTTTTTGTTGCAGCCCAGCAGCATGCAGGCCAGGGACAGGGGCAGGATGATGCCGTTGATGGCGCCGGCCAGGATAACAAGGCGCTTGGCGCCGCCCAGAACCACCATGATCACGGTGGAAACGGCGATGAAAGCGATGACGAACCAATTGCTGTTCTTCTTGATGAAGGGATGCAGGGTAGCGAGGAAGGTAACAGAGGTGTAGGCAGCGCCCACAACGGAGGTGATACCGGCTGCGAAGAGGGCAAGACCAAAGAGCTTCAGGCCGAAGGTGCCCAGAGCCAGCTCAAAGGCGGCAGCAGCGGGGTTGGAGGCGGACTTGATGGCCTCAGCAGCGGCAGCGCCGCCGGCGGTGCAGATGCCCAGCACGGACAGGAACAGCAGGATACGGACGGTACCGGAAACAGTGATGCCGGTGAGAACGGACTTACGGAAGAAGCCCACATCCTCAGCAGAGCCGCCGTTGCCGGCGTCCAGCAGGCGGTGTGCGCCGGAGAAGGTGATGTAGCCGCCGCAGGAGCCGCCGATCAGGGTGACCATGACGGGGATCAGGTCCTTGGGGTTCTCGGGGGTGAAGATGTGGACGACCGCGTCGCCGATGGGAGGCTTGGAAGTGAAGCAGACGATCAGCATGACCACGATGATGATGGCGCCGCAGGCCTTGGCCACGGTGTCAACGATCTTGTTGCCGCTCTTGGACAGGAAGATGCAGATGCCGATAATACCGGCAGCGGTAGCACCGATCTTCTCATTCAGGCCCAGCAGAGCGTCAAGACCCAGAGCCACGCCGCCCACGTTGCCGA
>JAFQRI010000076.1 GCA_017410185.1 Oscillibacter sp.
AGCTCCCGGAGGAAGATCTCCTTGTGGGTGTAGATGGAGTTGACCATCAGGTCCAGCAGACGCTTGGATTCTGCCTTGAATTGCTTTTTTGCCATGGGATAGGTACACTTCCTTTTCAAAATTTTTTCAAGGAGAACTATACCACGCTGAAATGGGAAAAGGAATAACTTTTTGTAAACTTCCGGAAAAAGCAGTTGCCAGAAGGGGTGTTTGGCGTTACAATGCAAGGCGAAAAAAGAGCCGCACAGCGGCAAAGGAGCTTTATGATGAATATTTTACACAAAATACGGGACGGCCTGATCCGCTTTATGTACGGCCGCAACGGCATGGATCATCTCAACCGGGCCCTCTTCGGCGTGTTTCTGGCGGTTTATCTCGGCGGCGCCATTCTGGGGCGAAACGAGATTTTGGGCACGGTATTTTATCTTCTGCAGGTGGCGGTCTCTGTGACGCTGCTCTACCGCACCTTTTCCCGGGATCTTGGCAAGCGCCGGGCAGAGAACCAGAAGTTCGTGAACTGGTGGTGGAGCATCAAGAACAAGTCTGACGGGGCGAAGCAGCGTCACGCCGACAAGGACCATAAGTATTTTACCTGTAAAAACTGCGGCGCCATCTGCCGCGTGCCGGTGGGCAAGGGCAAGATCGTTATTACCTGCCCCAAGTGCGGCGGTGAGATCCACGCAAAGACCTGACCACATGAAAAATCCCGGAGCCGCGGCTCCGGGATTTTTGTGTGCGGTTTAGCCCTTGCAGACCACGTCGATCCAGCCCTTTTCGTCGGGCAGCTTGCCCCACTGGATGCCGGTCATAGTGTCATACAGCTTCTGAGTGACGGGACCGATCTTGCCGTCGGAGATGAAGACCTTGTCGCCCTTCCAGTCCAGCTCCTTGACGGGAGAGACAACGGCGGCGGTGCCGGTGCCGAAGACCTCTTCCAGCTTGCCTTCGTGGCCGGCGTTCATAATGGTCTCGATGGCCAGCTTGCCCTCGATGACCTCATAGCCCCAATCCTGCAGCAGCTCGATGCAGCTGCGGCGGGTGACACCGGGGAGAACGGTGCCCACGCAGGCGGCGGTGTAGACCTTGCCGTCGATCTTGAAGAAGATGTTCATGGCGCCGACTTCCTCGACGTACTTCTTCTCAACACCGTCCAGCCACAGGACCTGGGCAAAGCCCTTCTTCTCGGCCTCCTCGCCGGCCTTGATGGAAGCGGCATAGTTACCGCCGCACTTGGTAAAGCCGGTCAGACCGGGAGCGGCACGGATGTACTCGTCCTCAACGTAGATGCGCACAGGGTTGATGCCCTCGGCATAGTAAGCGCCGGAGGGAGCGGCGATGACGCAGAAGGTATAGTGCTTGCTGGCGTGAACGCCCAGGCCCACGTCAGTGGCGAAGACGAAGGGGCGGATGTACAGGGAGGAGCCGTCCAGATGGGGGACCCAGTCCTTGTCCACTTCCACCAGAGCCTTTACGGCCTGGATATAGTCCTCCACGGGGATCTTGGGGATGCACATACGCTCGGAGGAATCCTGCATACGCTGGGCGTTGCACTCGGGGCGGAAGAGCTGAATGGTGTTGTCAGCAGTGCGGTAGGCCTTCATGCCCTCGAACAGCTCCTGAGCATAGTGGAACACCACAGTGGCGGGGTCCAGAGCGAAGGGCTGATAGGGGACGATGCGGGGATCATGCCAGCCCTGACCGTCAGTGTAGTCCATGACGAACATGTGGTCGGTAAAGATCTTGGCAAAGCCCAGCTTGCTCTCGTCCTGAGGCTTTTCCTTGGGATTGGGATTCAGAGTGATCTTGATGTCCAGCATAGTAATACGCTCCTTTATCTTTGTATTTTTGTAGTTTTGGTAAAAAACAAAGGCCTCCCGCGACCTGAAACCATGCAGGCGGGGAGAGCCGAACGTCACGGGGTTCCCACGCTCCTGAGATGGCAGGAGAGTTGTTCCTTAACTTTAAACTATACGCTGATAACGTGTTAAAGTCAAGGTCAAAAGATCGAACCCAATTTTGTGGAATGTGCAAGAAAAACTATCTCCGGAACTGGTGTTGCGTCCTGCCGGGAAAGGTGATATACTATTAAAATCTATAAGTATGTTTAGCGACAGGAACTCCTCCGGGAGCATGTTCGGATAAGGAGCGTATGCCATGAACAATAAAAAATTAGCCCGCCTGCTGGAGCCCAACACGAAGCTGTTTGTGATCTGCATGGCGCTGTTTGCTGTGCTCTCCTTCTCAGTGGACAGACCGCTGGGCCTTTTGCAGGCTGCTGTGACAGCGATGGTATTTTTCTATGCCCGCAGCGTCAATAATAAGCGCAAGCAGAACGTTTTGCAGTACATCGACTCCGTTACCGGCAGCGTGGACAGCGCCAGTAAATCCACGCTGGTGAATTCCCCCCTGCCCACCATGGTCTTTCGGCCCGACGCCGGAGAGATCATCTGGTCCAACGAGGCCTTTTTGCAGCTGGCAGGAGTCCGGGAGCATCTTTTTGAGATGAAGCTGGAGGACGCCGTACCGGAGTTTCCCGTAGCGTGGCTGCTGGAGGGGCGGCAGGAATGTCCCCAGCGGGTGGAGCTGAACAACCGCCGCTACCGGGTCTACGGGTCTATGGTCCGCTCCAGGGGCCGGGGCGGCAATATGGTGGCCACCACCTACTGGGTGGATACCACCGAGGCCGACGATATCCGGGAGGCTTACAACGCCACCCGCCCTGTGGTGGCCATTCTGGTGGTGGATAACTACGACGAAATGGCCAAGGTCTGCCCCGATTCCCAGAGCAGCGCCGTTCAGGCCCAAATCGACGAAAAGATCAACAGCTGGGCAGCCTCCGGGCCGGGCCTTCTGGTCAAGACCCAGCGGGACCGCTACCTCTATATTTTTGAAGAGCAGTACTATCAGCAGTTCGTGGATGGGAAATTTTCTGTTCTGGATGCTGTGCGGGGCATTAAAGTGGGCGAGAGCTTCCATCCTGCCCTTTCCATCGGCATGGGTAAGGATGCCGAGACACTGCCTGAGCTGTATAAGAACGCAAAGCTCTCTCTGGAGATGGCCCTCAGCCGCGGCGGCGATCAGGCGGTCGTGCGCAATCAGGTGGATTTCGAGTTCTACGGCGGCCGCGCCAAGACTGCGGAGAAGCGGACGAAGGTGAAGTCCCGCGTGATGGCCAATGCCCTGCGGGAGCTGATGGATGACGCCACGGAGATCTATATCATGGGTCACAGCTATGCGGATATGGACGCCGTCGGCGCCGCCGCAGGCATTGCCTGCGCCGCCCGCAAGCGGGGCAAGAAAGCCCAGATCGTTATTGACAGCGAGAAAAACGCCGCCCATGAGGTGCTGGGGCGGCTGAAAGCCGCGCCTCAGTACGCGGGTGTGTTCGCCAATCCCTCTGACGCCTTTTTGCGCATGCGCCCCGGCACGCTGCTGGTGGTGGTAGATACCAACCGCCCGGAAATGGTGGAAAGCCCCCAGATCCTGGAATCCTGCAACCGTGTGGCGGTCATCGACCACCACCGCCGAGCTGCAAGCTACATTGAAAACGCTGCCTTCAGCTTCCATGAGCCCTATGCCTCCTCCGCCTCTGAACTGGTGACGGAGCTGCTGCAATATCTCATTGAGCCCACGGATCTTCTGCGGGAAGAAGCCGACGCCATGCTGGCGGGTATCGTGCTGGATACCAAGCATTTTACCATGCGTACCGGCGGCCGCACCTTTGAGGCGGCGGCCTTCCTGCGCCGGGCGGGCGCCGACACCACTGATGTGCAGAGACTGTTCCAGAACGATCTGAAGGACATGGTCTCCCGCTATGGCATCATCGGTCAGGCGGAGATGGTGCGTCAGGATGTGGCGGTGGCTGCCGTCAGTGAAGACGGCGTTGATCGCGTCACGGCCTCTCAGGCAGCGGATGAGCTGCTGACCCTCAAGGGCGTGAAGGCCAGCTTCGTGCTCTACCGCAGCGGCGACGCGGTGGCCATGTCCGCCCGTTCCATGGGCGATGTGAATGTGCAGGTCATTCTGGAGGCTCTGGGCGGCGGCGGCAATGCCACCCAGGCCGGCGGCCGGGTGGAGAACGACACGGTCGCTTCCGTGCGGGAGCGGCTGCTGAGCGCCATTGAGGCGTATTTTGAACAGTGATTAAAATTTTCGGATAAAAAGGAGATAACCCATATGAAAGTGATTTTGCAGCAGGATGTGAAGGGTCAGGGCAAGAAGGGCCAGATGATCGAGGTTTCCGAGGGCTACGGCAGAAACTTCCTTCTGCCCCGCAAGCTGGCTATTCCTGCAACGGCTGACGCCATCAACACCATGAACCTCAAGGAAAAGGCCAAGAAGGCCGAGGAAGCCCGCCTCAAGGCGGAGGCACAGGAGATCGCCGGCAAGCTCAAGGACTGCACCGTGAAGCTCACTGCCAAGGCAGGCAACGGCGGCCGTCTCTTCGGCGCCGTCACCACCAAGGAAATTTCCGAAGGTCTCCTCAAGCAGTTCGGCATGAACATCCCCAAGCAGAAGCTGGTGCTGGACGAACCTATCAAGTCCTTTGGCACTTATCAGGTCAAGGCTAAGCTTGGCTTTGAGATCTCCGGCACCGTGACGGTTTCCGTTGCCGAGGAGTAAGACCCCTGCACCGCGGCAAAGCTGCCGTGGGATATTGATGAACCCTTTTTGTGGAGGTGAGCCCTATGGCATTGGAGGATCTGCTGACAAGACAAATGCCTCATAGTCTGGAAGGCGAGCAGGCGGTCCTTGGCTCCATGCTCATTGACGCGTCCTGTATCAAGGATGTGATGGATAAGCTGCGGCCGGGAGATTTCTATCTGCGCCAGAACCGGGAGATCTTTGAGACCATTTACTCCATGTTCTCCTACGCCAAGCCCATTGACGGCATCACCGTCTGCGAGGAGATGCAAAAAAGCGGCGTCTATGACGAGAACACCACCCGATCCTACCTTGTGCAGCTGATGGAGATCACACCCACCAGCGCCAATGTGATGGAGTATGTGGAGATCGTGCGGAGCAAGGCGCTGCTGCGCGCGGTTGCCCAGGCGGCCAGTGAGATCACGGCTCTTGTGCAGGAGGGCGTGGGGGAGACGGCGGAGATCCTGGAAGCCGCGGAGCAGAAGATCTACGCCATCCGCCGGGGTCAGAGCGCCCAGGACATGGTGCCGCTGCGCCAGGTACTGCCCGACGTGCTGGACCGGCTGAGCGAAATGAGCGAGAGCGAGGATCATCTGCCCGGCCTTTCCACAGGATTGAGCGCAGTGGACCAGAAGATCACAGGTCTGAACCGCTCCGACCTTATTTTGCTGGCGGCCCGCCCCGGCATGGGCAAGACCTCCTTCGCGCTGAATGTGGCGTTGAATGTGGCCCGTTCCAGCCAGAAGACGGTGGCTATTTTCTCGCTGGAAATGTCCCGGGAGCAGCTGGCCATGCGCCTGCTTTCTTCCGAGGCCTGCGTGGAAAACACCCGTCTCAAGACCGGAACCTTGCGGGAAACGGACTGGGAGAAGATCGCCGAGGCGGCTACCAGCCTCAACCGCATGGATGTGCGCATTGACGATAACCCCATGCTCACTGTCGCAGATATGAACGCAAAGTGCCGCCGTTTGGACAACCTCGGCCTTGTGGTCATTGACTATCTGCAGCTGATGACCTCTGCCGGCGGAAAGAGCAGCGGCGGCGAAAACCGCCAGCAGGTGGTTTCCGATATGTCCCGTATGCTCAAGCTGATGGCAAAGGAGCTGGATGTGCCGGTGATCTGCCTCAGTCAGCTCAGCCGCGCCAACGAAAAGCGGGACGACAAGCGCCCCATGCTCTCGGATCTTCGTGAGTCCGGCGCCATCGAGCAGGATGCGGATATCGTTCTCTTCCTGTACCGGGATGACTATTATAATGAGGATACCGATAAGCATAATATTGCCGAGTGCATCGTAGCCAAGAACCGCCACGGTGAGACCGGCAAGGTGGAACTGCGGTGGATGCCGGAGTATACCACCTTCTCGACGCTGGATAAGCGTTATAACGAAGATGACTATGCGTGAGCTGCGTCAGGCGGAGGAATTCCTGCGGGAATGTCTTCCGGAGGGGGGGAAGCTCCTCTGCGCCGTCAGCGGGGGCCTGGATTCCATGTGCCTGCTGCATTTTGCGGCGGGACTGGAGGGCTTTTCTGTCACAGCTGCCCATTTCAACCATCAGCTGCGGGGAGAAGCGGCAGACCGGGACCAGCACTTTGTGGAGGACTGGTGCCGTGTCCATGCCATTCCCTGCGTATGCGGCAGCGGCGACACCCGCCGCCGCATGACGGAAACGGGAGAGAGCCTCGAAGAGGCGGGGCGAAATCTGCGCTATGACTTTCTGGAAGGCTGCGGGAAGGAGTATGACGCGATCCTAACCGCCCATCACGCCGACGACAACGCCGAGACAGTGCTGCTCCAGCTCCTGCGGGGGACGGGGACAGCGGGCCTTGGGGGGATCCCCCGGCGGCGGGGGAAGATCCTGCGGCCCTTTTTGCCGCTGGCTCGAAAGGCACTGGAGGCTTACGCAAAAGAATATGACATCCCCCATGTGGAGGATGAGACCAACGAAACGGATCTGGCGGCGCGGAATATCCTGCGTCATCGGGTGATGCCGGTTTTAAAGGAGCTGAACGGTGCGGCGGTGGAAAATATGAGCCGCGCCGCAGCCATTGCCGCAGAGGAAAACGCGCTGCTGGAGGCCATGGCCGGGGAGCTGGCAGACCGGGCAGAGCAGCAGCCCGAGATCCTTTGCACCGCCCCGGAGGCCTTGGCAGGAAGGGCGGCCCTGATCCTCCTTGGCCGGCACAGCGGCAGAAAGGATCTGACCGCCCGGCACGCGCTGCAGCTGAGGCAGCTTTGCGAAAAAGAGCGGGGAGAGAGCCACTTCCCCGGCGGACTTGCAGCCCGAAAGGATGGAAATACCCTTCATTTTTACCGCAGGGCGGAGGTGGAGGAGGTGCCTGTTCAGGTGGGGGAGACTGTGGGTTTTGGCCTATGGCGGGTGGAAACGGCCCGAGAGGATAACGGCGGCTGGGAAGTGACCCTTCCGGCGGGAGAAGCCCTTTCTCTTACCTGTTGGCGCAGCCATGACCGCATGACCCTCCCCGGAAGCCGCGGAAGCCGAAGCATCAAGCGGCTGTGCGCGGAGCGGGGGATATCTCCCGGAGAGCGGGATACCCTGCCTGTGCTGCGGCTGGGGCAGACCCCTGTGGCCATGGCCCGGGTGGGAACAGATCTGAACTATACGCCGAAGGACGGCGAAGAAACAGTCTATATCAAATTTTATTTTGAGGGAGAGCAGTTATGAAAAGAAGCGAAATGGAGAAGGACATTCTGAAGGTCCTGGTCACGGAAGAGGAGCTGAAAAAGCGCGTGGATGAGCTGGGCGAAGCCCTGTACGAGAAGTTTGAGGGGAAGACCCCCCTGTTTCTGGGCGTTTTGAAGGGCAGCTTCATTTTCATGGCTGATCTCATGCGCGCCACCCAGCTGAAAAGCGATCTGGAGTTCATGTCCGTCAGCTCCTATGCCAATGCCACGGAATCTTCCGGCCGTGTGCGCATCGTGCAGGATGTGCAGCACGATATCACCGGGCGCGACATCATCGTGGTGGAGGATATTCTGGATTCCGGCAACACTCTGGCCTATCTGCGGGACTATCTGCTGGGCAAGGGCGCCGCGTCCATCACCATCGTGACGCTGCTGGATAAGCCCTCCCGCCGCACCAAGGCGGTGAATGCCGACTTTGTGGGCTTCGTGGTGCCTGACGAGTTTGTGGTGGGCTACGGTCTTGACTATGCCCAGCAATATAGAAATGTGCCCTACATCGGCGTGCTCAAGCCTGAGGTGTACGGACAGTAATGACCAGTTCCCCTCCGGGAAGCAAAGGAGGAATTTGATTGACTCAAAAAAGACCGTCACCCCATTCCAACACAAATACACTGCTGCTTATCGCCTTGTTTCTCCTCTCGTTGAGCTGGATCTGGCAGATGAACTCCGCAGAGGATCCGCTGACTTATAAGCAGGTCCGCCAGCTGATCCTGCAGGAGAAGGTGGAGACTGTGCTGGTACAGGACAATACGCTGACGCTGCGGCTTCATGCCGAGGGCTCGGAAGCGGCGGAGATGGTGCGCTATGAGCTATACGACCTGAATTTCTTCTGGGAAGATCTGGGCGACACCATCCTCGATCAGGAAAAGCGGGGCGTGATCACCAACTATGACTTCAAGCAGGATCACTCCACCAATTGGGCAGAGATCCTTCTGCCCACGCTGCTGACGGTGCTGCTCATCGGCGGCTTCTGGTATTTCATCTCCGTGCGGAATCAGGGTGGCATGGGCGGCGACCGCATGGCCCGTTTCTCCACCGCCCAGACCCGAGGCCTTTCCGACAAGGATAAAAAGGTCACCTTCAAGGACGTTGCCGGCGCCGACGAGGAGAAGGAAGAGCTGCAGGAGATCGTGGAGTTCATGAAGGACCCCAAAAGGTTTATTTCCCTTGGAGCCCGCATCCCCAAAGGCGTGCTGCTGGTAGGCCCTCCGGGCACCGGCAAGACCCTTCTTGCCAAGGCTGTTGCCGGCGAGGCCGGTGTGGGCTTCCTCTCTATCTCCGGCTCCGACTTTGTGGAGCTTTATGTGGGCGTTGGCGCAAGCCGTGTCCGCGACCTGTTTGAGCAGGCGAAAAAGATTGCCCCGGCCATCATTTTCATCGACGAGATCGACGCGGTAGGCCGCAAACGCGGTTCTGGCTTGGATGGCGGTCACGAGGAAAAAGAGCAGACGCTGAAC
>JAFQRI010000077.1 GCA_017410185.1 Oscillibacter sp.
CACCAATGCCGCCTTCGAGCCCAAGCTGGACTACGTCATTGCAAAGCTTCCCCGCTTCCCCTTTGATAAGTTTGCCTCTGCTACCAACAAGCTGGGCACTCAGATGAAGGCCACCGGCGAAGTTATGGGCATTGGCTCCAATCTGGAGGAAGCTCTGCTGAAGGGCATCCGTTCTCTGGAGATCGGCGCAAACCACATGTATCTGGCAAAGTTCGACCATATGAGCGTGGAGGAACTGCTGGACTATATCAAGGAGTTCCGCTCTGACAACATTTTCGCCATTGCTGAGCTGATCTACCATGGTGTTTCTCTGGAAAAGATCCACGAGATCACCATGATCACACCTTACTTCCTGCAGGCGATCAAGAATATTGTCGACATGGAAGAGCAGCTGCGTGTCCGCAAGGATGCTGAGATCCTGACTGCTGCCAAGAAGATGGGCTTCGGTGATAAGTATATCGCCCGCATGTGGAAGTGTACCGAACTGGATGTGTACAACATGCGCAAGGAACTGGGCTTGTTCCCTGCATTTAAGATGGTGGACACTTGCCACACCGGCGCATACATTCCTTACTTCTATTCCTCCTACACCGGTGAGAATGCTTCCCGCCTGACTGACCGGAAGAAGATCATCGTTCTGGGTGCCGGCCCCATCCGTATCGGCCAGGGTGTTGAGTTTGACTATTCCACCGTCCACGCTGTTATGACCATTAAAAATGCCGGTTACGAGGCTATCATCATCAACAATAACCCTGAAACTGTTTCCACCGACTATACCACCGCCGACAAGCTGTACTTCGAGCCTTTGACTCCCGAGGATGTTATGAATATCGTGGAGTTTGAAAAGCCTGAGGGCGTCATTGCCTCCCTGGGCGGCCAGACTGCCATCAATCTGGCACAGCCTCTGCATGACCGCGGTGTGAAGATCATTGGCACCGACTGCGCCGCTATCGACCGCGCGGAGGACCGCAACGCATTTGAAAATCTGCTCAATGAGCTGAATATTCCCCGTGCAAAGGGCAAGGCTGTTACCAATATGGACGATGGCATCGCAGCTGCATCTGAGATCGGCTATCCCGTTTTGGTCCGTCCTTCCTTCGTTCTGGGTGGCCGCGCTATGCAGATCGTTGCCAATGAAGAGCAGCTTCGCCACTACCTGAGAACTGCTGTTGAGATCGACGAGGACAAGCCCGTTCTGGTTGACAAGTATATTCAGGGCCGTGAGGTCGAGATCGATGCCATCTGCGACGGTCGTGATGTGTTCGTTCCCGGCATTATGGAGCTGGTTGAGCGTACCGGTGTTCACTCCGGTGACTCCATTTCCGTCTATCCTCCCTTCTCCATCTCCAACAAGGTCAAGGGCATTATCCTGCAGTACGCCAAAAAACTGGGCCTTGGCATCGGCATTGTGGGTCTGTTCAACATCCAGTTCATTGTGGATGAGCATGACGATGTGTACATCATTGAGGTCAATCCCCGCTCCTCCCGCACGGTTCCTTTCCTGTCCAAGGCGACCGGCTACTCTCTGGCTGATATCGCCACCGAGGTTATTCTGGGCAAGAGCCTGAAGGAGCAGGGCTTCTTCGATATCTATCCTGAGGAGAAGGAACGTTGGTACGTGAAGGCTCCTGTCTTCTCCTTCAATAAGATCCGTGGACTGGATGCGTATCTGTCTCCTGAGATGAAGTCCACCGGTGAGGCCATCGGTTATGACCGTACTATGACCCGTGCCGTTTACAAGGCACTGCAGGCATCCGGCATGCATCTGCAGAACTACGGTACTGTCTTCTGCACCATCGCTGATAAGGACAAGGAGGAGGCCCTGCCTCTGATCCGCCGCTTCTATCAGCTGGGCTTCAACATCGAGGCTACTACCGGCACTGCCAAATTCCTGAAGCAGAACGGCATTCGTACCCATGCTCTGGCCAAGGTCAGTGATGGCAGCAATGAGATCCCCGATGCACTGCGTCAGGGCCATATTGCCTATTTCATCAACACCAAGGATCCCGGCTCCAACAGCGAAAGCGATGGCGCTACGCTGCGTCAGGTGGCAACCGAGTACAATGTGACCATGTTCACGTCTCTGGATACCGCCAAGGCCTTGCTGGACGTTCTGGAGGAGACCACTCTGACCATTTCTACCATCGATGCCTGAGTAACGGCTGTGTAATACATGAAGCTGCGGCGACTACTGCATAAACAGGGGAGGGGCTTGCCCCTCCCCCCTTAGCTTTGTCAGAAATATGCGAAGCTTCCGGAAAATAAAAAAGATGCCCAAGGGTAGCCTGAGATATGGCTGCACTGTTGGGGCATTCCGTTTAGAAAAGAATTGTCCGCGCAGCTTTAGCTGCGCGGACAATTTTCATATGCTGAGGATCAGCTGTGGTTTTCGGTGACGGCACCGGTCTTGTACGCGCAGAGCAGATCGTTCAGATCGTCGATCTGGCTTTGCAGCAGGCGGCCACGGTCGGTCTGGGCAACCTTTACACGGGATTTCATCACCTCAAAGACTTCCGTGGTGGAGAGAATGTCCAGATTATCATGGATGGCATTCTGTCGCCCGGAGAAGGGCTGGTGAGAGACGATGCGCATACAGGCAGAGTTGTAGATCAGTGTGTAGCCTGCAATGCCGGAGGTGGGCTGATAAGCCTTGCAGAAACCGCCATCAATGACGATGACCTTACCGTCGCCCTTGAAGGGGCTTTCACCCTTTTTGGCCTTAACGGGGACATGGCCATTGATGATGTGGCAGTGGGGATCTGTAAGGCCAAACTCCTGCAGAAGCATTTCGCACATGGCAGGATCATTGTAGAAGGTATAGTAAGCGTTCTTGGGCTCCGTCCAGGAGGACTCGTCTTTGATAAGACGGCGCTCAAAGGTGGTCATGCGGTCACGGCCGAAAATGGGGCTGTTGCGTCCGGCCCAGAGCCACCACAAAAAGTCCATGCCGAACTGGCGTTCAGGAGAACCGGGCTTATTGTAATAAGCACGGCGGGCTGTCTGCTCGGCATAATCCAAAAACGCTTTGCCGGAGAGGGGCTCGCTTCCAATGGCGAAGCTCATCATCTGGCCGTCGTCCGTCATGGGAATACAGCCATGCAGCAAGAGATTGCCATTATACACCTTATAGAGGTTGCCTTTGGAATAGAGAAAGCGGACATGGCGCTGCAGCTTTTCGCTGCGCTGGAAGGAGTTGGTCAGCTTGTCGATAACGGCGTCTTCTTCCGGAGAGAGGGCATAGGGATCTTTGGGGTCCACGGTGGGGAAGTCAGTGTCTTCCAGCGGATAAGTGACATCACCGATGGTGATGCATTTATTTTCATAGTCGATCTTATCCAGCAGCAGACGGTCACTCATGCCAAACTCAGGACGGCGGATGAGCTTCTGGCCCTCCAGCTTGAAGAGAATAACAGTGATGGCTTTATGCATCCGGGCAGAGAGGAGCTTATCCTTTTCACTGACACGCAGCGCATCATCCCCAGTGAATTTCACCTTGAAGCGGGAAGTGTTGCAGTCCTTATAGACTTCATTTGCAAAGATGGAGAGAGGACGAAGGGAGATGCCGTAGCCTGTTTCGATGACTTCCAGATTGTTGTAATGGAGGGAGTTTGCCAGAACCGTGGCCACCAGCGTGCGGCTGCCGCAGGCAGCGCCCATCCACAAAATATCATGGTTTCCCCACTGGATATCAACGCTGTGATGCTCCATCAGAGAATCCATGACGATATCAGCGCGGGGACCGCGGTCAAAGATGTCGCCCACCAGATGGAGATGATCTACTGCCAGACGCTTGATCACCCCGCTGATGGCAATGATCACATTGGGGGCCTGACCAATATTGATGATGGTTTCGATGATCTTCTCGTAGTAATCTTTCTTGTCATCATCGCCGTACCGGGTGTGGAGCAGCTCATCGATCATGTAGGCATATTCTTTGGGCAGGGCTTTGCGCACCTTGGAGCGGGTGTATTTGGAGCTGAGATGACGGCACAGCTCTACCAGCCGGTAAAGGGTGATACGATACCACTCCTCCGTGGCAAGACCGGCTTCCTGCAGCTCTTCCAGCTTTTCCTCCGCATAGTAGATCAGCGTGGCGAGCTGAGCGCGCTCGGCGCGGGGAAGACTGGTGGCGTAAAGATTATCCAGCTTGTCACGGACAACGCCGGAGCAGGAGTTGAGAATGTGAAGAAAGGCCTCGTGCTCACCGTGAACATCCGAAATGAAATGCTCGGTGCCCTTGGGGAGATTCATGATGGCCTGAAGATTGATGATCTCTGTGCTGGCGGCCTGCACAGTAGGGTATTGTCTCGAGAGCATGGTGAGATAGCGCAGTTCCTGAGGGGTAAAGGTACGGGTCACGTCCATAACGAAACCTCCTTGGATATGTTGGTATATGCTTTGCGGAGGTGTGCGTAAATTTTCCGAAAGCTATACATCATTATTATCTTATAAAAAGAAAAAGAATTCAATAGCTCGGGAGGGAATTTACCCCTTGAAAGTAAAGTTCGCAATACAGGTGGGGATGGGTGGCAGATTGTCTTTTCTATAAAAATGGTATATAATTTTCTTGAAAATATATGGGGGAGGTTCCCTTATGAAATACGTTCACCTGTCTGATCTGCACCTTGGAAAGCGCGTCAATGAGTTTTCCATGCTGGAGGATCAGAAGTATATTCTTGATCAAATACTGCATGTTATTGACGGGGAGATGCCTGACGGCGTGATCCTTGCCGGTGATATCTATGACAAGGCCATTCCGCCTGCCGAAGCGGTAGAGCTCTTTGATGATTTCCTGTTCTCTCTCTCCAAACGGAAGCTCCAGACATTTGTCATCAGCGGCAACCATGACTCTCCGGAGCGGATCGCCTTTGGCGGCAGGCTTATGGAGGGGAGTGGCGTGCATCTGTCCCCGGTCTATGACGGGCAGGTGAAGCCGATCCTGATGCGCGATGAATGGGGCGATGTGGCAGTCTACCTTTTGCCCTTTGTGAAGCCTGCCCATGTGCGGCGGTATTTCCCGGAAAAGGCCATAGAGAGCTATACCGATGCTATGGCCTCTGCTATTGAAGCGATGGATGTGGATACGGCAAAGCGGAATTTACTTGTGACGCATCAGTTTGTCACCGGTGCAGTGCGGTCTGACTCAGAGCATGTATCTGTGGGCGGGGCAGACAATGTGGATGTCAGTGTTTTTCAACCCTTTGACTATGTGGCGCTGGGTCACATTCATGGGCCGCAGAAAATGAGCCGGGAAACGGTGCGCTACTGCGGAACACCGCTGAAATATTCCTTTTCGGAAGTTTCTCACAAGAAGTCTGTTACTGTGGTGGAGCTGCGGGAAAAAGGGAATGTAACAGTCCGTACAGTGGCGCTGAAGGCCCGGCGGGATCTGCGGGAGCTCCGCGGCACCTACATGGAGCTGACAGACCGGCGGAATTATGCCGGGACTGCTGTGGAGGATTATCTCCATATCACCCTTACGGATGAGGAGGATGTTCCGGATGCTGTCGGCAAGCTGCGTACAGTGTATCCCAATTTGATGAAGCTGAGCTACGATAATGCCCGCACCCGCCGCAGCGGGGCGCTTGGCGGCATTGAACGTATGGAGCAGAAATCTCCGCTGGACCTCTTTGCAGAGCTCTATGACAAGCAGAATAACCGACCTATGAGTGAGGAGCAAAGACAATTTGCCCAGAAATTGATCGAGAAGATCTGGGAGGAAGAGGAATGAGACCTTTAAAACTGAAGATCTCCGCCTTCGGCCCCTATGCAGGTCGGGTGGAGCTGGATCTGGAGCAGCTTGGAAAAAGCGGTCTCTATCTCATCACCGGTGATACCGGTGCGGGGAAAACCACTATTTTCGACGCCATTACCTTTGCGCTCTTCGGAGAGGCCAGCGGAACCAACCGGGAGCCGACGATGCTTCGCTCCAAGTATGCAGCGGCAGACGTGCCCACAGAGGTGGAGCTGACCTTTGCCAATCAGGGAAAGGTCTATACAGTGTGCCGCAACCCGGAATATGACAGACCCGCCAGACGGGGTGGAGGCGTTACCACCCAGAAAGCGGAGGCACAGCTGACTCTTCCGGATGGAAAGGTGGTGGCAAAGCTGCGGGAGGTCAATGCTGCGGTCACAGAGATCCTGGGGGTGGACCGGCAGCAGTTTTCCCGTATTGCCATGATCGCGCAGGGAGATTTTTTGAAGCTCTGCTGGCGGAAACCCAGGAGCGGCGGGAGATCTTCCGCAAGATCTTCAAGACTACTCGATTCCAGAAGCTGCAGGAGGCACTGAGATATGAATCTTCCGAATTGGGAAAGGCATATGAAAGCGCCCGTGCCAGCGTGAAACAGTATATCGACAGCGTCCAGTGGGGAGAAGAGCCTCCCTGCGGTGAATTGCTGACAGAGGAGATCGCAGAGCGCTTGGAGAGCCTGATCACAAAGGATGGAGAAGCACTAAAGGAACAGGAAACAAAGCTGTTACAGCTTGAAAAAGAGCTGGAAGGGATCAATTCCAGACTCGGTAAAGCGGAAGAGCTTGACAGGGTAAAGGGGGAGCTTGCGAAGGCCGAAGCTTTGCAGATGAGTCAAAGAGTGGTTCTTGCAGAGAGAAAAGCGGCGCTGGAGCGGGAAAAGATGCGGGAAGAGGAGCGGGAAGCCCTTGCCCGGGAGATCACGGTGCTGCAAAATGAACTGCCGGAATATGACCGCCTGGAGATGCTGGAGAAAGAGCGGGCTGCGGCTGAAAGGCAGGAAACGGAGCAGCGGGAGCGGCAGGGAAGAACAAAGTCTCTGGCAGAAGCTGTACAGAAAGAACTTATACAGCAAAGACGGGAGCTTGCTGCGCTGGCATCCTGCGGAGAGGAGAAAACGAGGCTCTCCTTTGCCGCAGAACAGGCAGGAGGAAAGCAGCAAACGATAGAAGCATTGCTGCGGGAGCTGGACGCACTGCGCAAGCAGGAAGAGGAGTGCCGGGCTGCACAGGAACGCTATCTTGTCTATCAGCGGAAGGCGGATGAGGCGGAAGTGCGCTATCAGGAAATGAACCGGGCCTTTCTGGCAGAGCAGGCAGGTATTCTGGCGCAGGTTTTGGAGGAAGGAAAACCCTGTCCTGTTTGCGGCTCGGTGGAGCATCCCTCTCCCGCAGAGGTTTCCCGTCAGGCGCCCAGTGAGGCGGAGCTGAAGGCGGCGAAGGAAGGGGCGGAGAAAGCCCAGAAAGCGGCTGGCGAAGAAAGCGCCAGGGCCGGTGAGCTGCGGGGGGCGGCAGAGGCCCGGAGAAGACATCTTGCATCTGCACTGCGGGAGATGGACTGCACCGTGGAGGAGGCCGGCGAGGAACTGCAAGGACACTTGAAAGCAGTGAAAGAGGAACTGCAGGAAACGGTTGCCAGCTTGAAAGCGGTGGAAAAAAAGCTGTGGTATAAAGCGGAGCTGGAAGAAAAGATCCCACGGCAGGAGGGCAGGATGCAGGAGCTGGAAGCTGCGCTGAAAGAGCTGGAAACTGCCGTTACCATCGCCGCGGAGCGGGAAAAGACACTGCAGGAACAGTGTGAAGCAGTGGGAGAACAGCTGCGCTATGCCGGCAAGCAGGAGGCCGAGGGAGCGCTGCGGAAGAAAACCGGGGATCTGGCTGCGGCGAAGATGGCTTTGGCGCAGACGGAAAAGGCTTTTGGAGAGATCAGCGAAGCGGTAACGGCGCTGGAAGGCAGGCTATTGCAGCTCAGGGAGCAGACCATGCAGGAAAATGCGCCCGACATAGAGCAGGAGCGGCAGCAACGAGAGATCGTGCAGAAGGAGAGATGGACGCTTTCAGAAAAGAAGGATCGCCTCTTTGCCCGTATTGACGCAAACAGCCGGGTCCTGCAGAAAATCGGTGAAAAGCAAAAAGACCTTACAGCCATTGAAACCAGATGGATCTGGATAAAAGCACTTTCTGATACGGGAAACGGGAATGTGACTGGCAAGGAAAAGGTGATGCTGGAGACCTATGTGCAGATGACTTATTTCGACCGCATCATTGCCCGGGCCAATACCCGCTTTATGGTGATGTCCGGGGGGCAGTATGAACTGCGCCGGCGGACAGAGGCAGGGAATAACCGCAGCCAAAGCGGCCTGGAACTGGATGTGATCGATCATTATAACGGAAGTCTGCGCAGCGTGAAGACACTCTCGGGCGGTGAGAGCTTCAAGGCGTCACTGTCTTTGGCGCTGGGCCTTTCCGATGAGATCCAGTCCGGCGCGGGCGGTATTCGGCTGGATACCATGTTTGTGGACGAGGGCTTTGGCTCGCTGGATGAGGAGTCCCTGCAGCAGGCCATTGCGGCGCTGGCAGACCTTACGGAAGGGGAGAGGCTGGTAGGAATCATCTCCCATGTGGGAGAGCTGAAAGAGCGCATCGACAAACAGATCGTGGTGAAGAAGGACCGGAGCGGCGGGAGCCGGGCAGAGATCCGCGTTTGAGAGGAAAATGAACAATAGACGAGGAAAATATTCCATGATATAATGGAAAAAATTGCAGCAGGAGGCTAAAATATGTATTTGCCTGATATTCATAAAGTATGGCTGGCTACCTCAGAGGTGCCTGTTTATCTGGAGCCTTCCATGGCGAACCGCCACGGCCTGATCGCCGGAGCCACCGGTACCGGTAAGACTGTTACCCTGAAGGTGCTGGCAGAATCTTTCAGCGATATGGGCGTGCCTGTATTCCTGGCAGATATCAAGGGAGACCTTTCCGGCATGTACAACATGGGTGTGGAGACCAAGCATATCCGCCGTTCCATCGATAATATGGATGTCCGGAATTTTACCCACGCAGCCTATCCGGTGCGGTTCTGGGATGTGTACGGCAAGCAGGGCCATCCTGTCCGCACCACCATTACCGAGATGGGGGCGGATCTGCTCTCCCGTCTTTTGGGGCTGAATGATACCCAAAGCGGCGTTTTGCGCATCATCTTCCGCATTGCGGACGACAAGGGCCTTCTCTTGCTTGACTTGAAGGATCTGCGCTCCATGGTGCAGTATGTAGGGGACAATGCCAAGGAGTTCAAGCTGGCTTACGGTAATATCTCCAGCCAGAGCGTGGGCGCCATCCAGCGCGCGCTGATGACGCTGGAGGATGAGGGGGCGGAGGCTTTCTTCGGTGAACCCGCTCTGGAGATCGCAGACTGGATGGATTGGGACGAGAACGACCGGGGCGTGATGAACATTCTGGAGTGTCAGGAGCTGTTCCAGCACCCACTGCTGTATGCTACCTTCCTCCTCTGGATGCTAACGGAGCTTTATGAAATGCTGCCGGAGGCCGGCGATCTGGATAAGCCCAAGCTGGCATTCTTCTTCGATGAGGCTCATCTGCTGTTCGATGACGCGCCCAAGGCTCTGGTAGATAAGGTGGAGCAGGTGGTGCGGTTGATCCGATCCAAGGGCGTGAGCGTCTGGTTTATCACCCAGAACCCTTCAGACCTGCCCGATAGCGTCCTGGGCCAGATCGGCAACCGTGTGCAGCATGCCCTGCGTGCCTATACCCCCAAGGATCAAAAAGCTCTGCGGGCTGCGGCGCAGTCCTTCCGGGCCAACAAGAACTTTGATACCGAGGAGGCGCTGCAGGCACTGGGAGTTGGCCAGGCTTTGATCTCCGTGCTGGATGAAAACGGTGTGCCCTCCATTGTGGAGCAAGCCAATGTGCTGCCGCCCCGCAGTTCCATGAAGGCGGCCACTGCCGAGGAGATCCGGGCCGCAGTGGAAGAAAGCCCTCTGGCAGAGCGCTACAACGAAACGGAAGACCGCCGCAGCGCCTATGAGGTGCTGGAGGAGGAGCAGGCCGAAGCGCGGGAGCTGGCAGAGGAAGAGGCGAAGCAGGCCGCAAAGGAGAAAGAGCGTGGGGCAAAGAAAGCTGCCTCCGGCCGTAGGAGGACAACATCCAGCCGTTCTACATCCACCCGTAAGCGCCAGTCTACACTGGAAAAGACTGTGAATAAGACCATTAACACCGCCGCAAACACTGTGGGCCGTGAGCTGGGCAAGCAGCTCATCCGCGGCCTGTTCGGCAACCTCAAGCGATAATTGAACAGGAAAAGCCCCGGCTCATCTGAGCCGGGGCTTTGATCGTTATGGGGGAATTACACGCCGGAGTAGGCGGAGAAACCGCCGTCCACAGGGATGGTAATGCCGGTGACGAAGCCTGCGGCCTCGTCGCACACCAGATACAGCAGAGCGCCGATGAGCTCATCGGCAGCGCCGAAGCGACCCATGGGAGTTGCCCGGAGGATCTTCTCGGTGCGGGCGGTGGGAGTGCCGTCAGCGTTCCAGAGAAGAGCGGCATTCTGCTTAGTGGAGAAGAAGCCGGGGGCGATGCCGTTGACGCGGATACCCACATGGCTGAAGTGAACAGCCAGCCACTGGGTGAAGTTGGAGATGGCAGCCTTGGCACCGGAATAGGCAGGGATCTTGGTGAGGGGGGTATAGGCGTTCATAGAAGAGATGTTGATAACGCTGCCACCCTTTTCCACCATCTGCTTGGCAAAGACCTGGGTGGGGATGAGGGTACCGATGAAGTTCAGGTTGAACACACCCTGCACACCGTCGTTGTCCAGGTCGAAGAAGCTCTTGGTCCCAGCGTCGATATCGCCGGGCTCATAATACTCCTTATCGGTGTTGGCCTTGGCATTGTTGCCGCCGGCACCGTTGACCAGAATATCGCACTTGCCAAACTCAGATTCGATCTCGGCGGCAACAGCCTCCATACCGGCGCGGTCCAGCACATTACCGGCGTAAGCCTTGGCAACAAAACCCTCGGCAGTGATTTCGTCAGCTACAGCGGCCACGTTGGCATAGGTGCGGCCCACCAGTGCCACCTTTGCGCCGCAGGCGGCCAGAGCCTTGGCCATCTCGCTGCAAAGCACACCACCGGCGCCGGTGACCACGGCAACCTTGCCGTTCAGGTCTACAGTAAAGGGAAGTTTCATGATACTTACTCCTTGTTGAATTTTGCCTTGTCGGCCCAAAGGCCCAAAGCGGGGTTGCTGATATAGAAGAACTTCTCGCCGTCGGGCAGGGTGTGCCAGCCGTCGGTGAGGGTAGCGGGATCATAGCGCTTGGCGGCCTCGGCGTAGGGAATGTAGCGGAAGCAGACGCCCTCCACATCCTCCTTGCCCACCTTTTCCGTGCAGTAGGTGATGGAGAAACGACCATCGGAGCTGCCGTGGATCATGTGAGCGGCAGCAGACATGTTGGCCTTCAGATCCTCCTGAGTATTGCACAGCTCAATGACCTTCTCGCGGCCACAGTAGCCGTACTTGCGGATCAGACGGTCGATCTCGGGATCCTCGCCGAAGGTCTCTACGCCGGGAGCCAGCACGATCAGCTCGCCGCCGTCGGCGATGGCCATGCGGGTGCGGTAGACGGACTTATTGCCAAGCCAGGTGGACTTGAATTCCTCGGCATTGAGGTAGACCACCACCTTGTCCATGGGAGCATCCACCAACGTGAGATTGGTCTTCTGGGCAAGGGCTACGGCCTTTTCAAAATAGACGCGCTCAGCGCCAACGAACAAACCGTGGGTGTGGATCACGCCGCTGGGAGCGGTGCAGACGGTGAGCATGAAATGGAGGGGGAGATCGGCGAGAAAATGCTCCAGCGCATAGTCAAAGACCTTGCGGACGGGAGTCTTGTCACGGCCCATCATGCGCTCCATACCGTAGAAGGCGCCCAAGGAATGGGAGGCGTTGATCATGCTGGCACCGCCCACGCCCACGAACAGGTTCTTGGACTGGTTGGCCATGCCCACGACTTCATGAGGCACCACCTGACCGATGGAGAGGATCAGGTCATAGCCGCCCTCCACCAGACGGCGGTTTACTTCCACGTCGATGGCCTTGGTCATAAGACCCTCGGAAACCTCGCTGACAAACTCAGCGGGGACTTCGCCCAGCTTCACAACGTCATTGCGCCAGTCATGGGGAATGAACTTCTCAAAGGGAATGTCGCCGTACATGTCGGAGCATTCCCGTTCCGTCATGGGGAAGTGGGTGCCCAGGGCTTCCAGCAGCTCCACATCACAGCCGGTGAGGGTGTGATAAATGGTGTTGGCAATGAGGCCGGCATTGGAATGATAGCGGGTATAGTCAGGGACTACCAGCAGCACGCGGCTGCCGGTGTTGGCGTAAGCGCCAACAGCCTCACGAACTGCCTGGGCGACTTCCTCGTTGGAGAGGAAGCCGCCCTCGGCAGCATAAAGGCTCAATTCCTTCATGTTGCTCATGTGTTTATTTTAGGCGTTGTAGGTGGTGGCTGCGGTGTTGCCGCCGTGGCCGGTCCAGTTGGTGTGGAAGAACTGACCGCGGGGCTGGTCGATGCGCTCATAGGTGTGGGCACCGAAGTAGTCACGCTGGGCCTGCAGCAGGTTTGCGGGCAGGCACTCGGTGGTGTAGCCGTCGAAATAGCTCAGAGCGGAGGAGAAGGCGGGCATAGGCACGCCGATCTTCACAGCGTAGGCAACGACCTCGCGCCAGGAATCCACCAGAGTCTTGATGGTC
>JAFQRI010000078.1 GCA_017410185.1 Oscillibacter sp.
CCCGTAAAACTAACCCGGCCGTGAACCCACGGTTCACGGCCGGTCTTGTGTTTTTGCAGGGGAAATCAGGCGTTGTCCACCTCGTACATATGGGCGATGAGATCCAGCAGCTTGTTGGTGTAGCCCCACTCGTTGTCATACCATGCGATGAGCTTGACGAAGTTGTTGTCCAGCATGATGCCGGCGGTCTCGTCAAAGATGCAGGTCTGGGTGAAGCCGGTGAGGTCGGAGGAGACCACCTGGTCGGTGGTGCAGGCGATGATGCCCTTCATGCTGTACTGGGCGGCGTTTCGCATGGCCACGCACACATCGTGATAGGTGGCGGGAGTAGCAAGACGGGCGGTCAGGTCCACCACGGAAACATCGTTGGTGGGCACGCGGAAGCTCATGCCGGTCATTCTGCCTTTCAGCTCGGGGATGACTTCACCCACGGCCTTGGCAGCGCCGGTGGAGGAGGGGATGATGTTGCCCATAATACTGCGGCCGGTGCGCCAGTCGCGGCCGGCACGGGAGTCAACGGCCTTCTGCTTGGCGGTGGCGGCGTGGATGGTGGACATGAGGGCCTGCTCAATACCGAAGGTATCGTTGATGACCTTGGTCATGGGGGCAAGGCAGTTGGTGGTGCAGGAGGCGTTGGAGACAACGTTCATGCTGGGGTCATACTTCTTGTGGTTCACGCCCATAACGAAGGTGGGGGTCACCTTGTCCTTGGCGGGGGCGGAGATCACGACCTTCTTGGCGCCATTGAGGAGATGGACGGAAGCGGCCTCGGTGCTGTTGTAAGCGCCGGTGGATTCGATGATGTACTCAGCGCCGCAGTCATCCCAGGGGATCTTGGAGGCGTCGCTCTCGCTGTAGACGCGGATGCGCTTGCCATTGATGATGAGGTGACGGTCGTCGTGGGTGACCATGCCGGTGAAGGTGCGAAAAACGGAGTCGTACTTTACCTGATAGACCATGTAATCCAAATCTGCGTTGCGCAGGTTGATACCGCAGATCTGATAGGTGCTGGAGCCGCGCTCCACCATGCACCGCAGGGCAACTCTGCCAATGCGGCCGAAGCCGTTGATGCCAATTTTGATCGCCATATGTAAATCCTCCATCATTTAAAATCGTAAGAATAACCTCGTTCGGGACTCGCGGGGTCTATTGTAACACTGTTTTCGGAAAAAGCAAGATGCATTTGCGCAACGTTACGCATTATATTTTCTGATATCAGACATAATTGGTTTGGAGCATACAGCTGCCGGAGTCGCCGGATTTCGACAGCTTTCGACGTTTTACTTGTTTTTCCGCCCGGAGTTTGCTATCCTGTAGCTAAACAGGCAGGACTTTCCTTGACTATCCCGTTTCCTGCCGTAAACCCTATGGAGGTCGCTGGGAGCAGCCCGCCGGAAAGGAGAAGCCCATGATGGAATTAGAGGATCTTTCCGCCCTCTTTCCTCAGATCATACAGCAGTTTCGTTATGCGCTGAGCAATCTCCATATGGCAAGTACCCTGCTGGCGCCTGCGTCGGAGCGGGAGAAGAATGAGCGGATGGATCAGCGGGCGGCCCTGCTGGATCAGAGCTTTTATCAGATGATGCGGTTGGTCAACCAGCTCTCCGCGGCCAACGCCATGGCGCAGTATCGCCTTCCTGTGCTGCGCAACCGGGATCTTTCCGCGGTGATCAGCGAGCTTTCTGCCAAGGTGGAGTCTGTTGCGTATCACAGAGGGATCACCTTCCATCTGGAGCGGGATACGGGGATGATGCCCTGCGCCATCGCACCGGATGAGATGGAACAGATTTTTTATAATCTGCTCTCCAACGCGCTGAAATTCACCCCCTCCGGCGGCAGTATTACCGTGACGCTGCGGCGGGGACAAAATTGTTATCTTCTGACGGTGGCAGATACAGGCTGCGGCATTGCGCCGGAGCAGATGGAGCATCTTTTTGAAAGCTATGCCCATTTTGATCCCATGTCTCCCCTGCCCCACGGTATGGGCCTGGGGCTGACGCTGAGCCGGTATTACGCCATGTCCATGGGCGGCACACTGATAGCGGAATCTACGCCGGGCAAGGGCAGCAAGTTTACGCTGCGGCTTCCTCAGCGCACAGTGCCGGACGGGATGCATGATGTTCCCGTGGATTATTCCGGCGGCTTCAACCGCAGCCTGATGAATTTGTCGGACGCGCTGCCGGCCAAGGCATTCCGCGTGCGGGAGTCAGATTGAGTTTTAATTATGGACGGGACGGCTTCTGCCGTCCCGTCGGTTTATCGTTCACTGGGAAACCAGCAGTCCTCAAAGATCAGATCGTCAATATCTCCTGTCAGAAGATGGCTCATAGGGGTTCCTCCTTTTTTGGTCTTTGGTCAGTATATGCACCGCGGGGTGCGAAGTTGCATGAAAGGCGTCGGAATATTTTCGGGAGAATTTTTGCCTTGGGGGTTGACAGTGGTGCAAGGCTGTGTTATCCTAATATAGCCGACAAGCTGCCGGTGTGGTGGAATGGTAGACACAGGAGACTTAAAATCTCCCGGTAGCAATACTGTACCGGTTCGAGTCCGGTCACCGGCACCACGTTATGAATATCGCGGAGTAGAGCAGTTGGTAGCTCGTCGGGCTCATAACCCGGAGGCCGCAGGTTCAAGTCCTGCCTCCGCAACCAGAAAACCCCTGATTTCGAAAGAAATCAGGGGTTTTGTTCTGTTTTACTATAAATGGGTTTTAAGTCAGCAATATTTCAATTGTGCCGTGCATAAAAAACTGTACCATATGGCGCTGATTGTGCTATAATAATTAAACAGTAAACATTAAGAAGGGAGGGCCTCCATGCAGATGTCTGTCAAAAATCATATGATACATTTGATTACAGCATTGTTTTGCGTCGCTGCGCTGCCGTGGATGCTTCCCTGTATCGCATATGCGGCCAATGGTTCTGCCGCCGGAGGAAAAACGGGCAGCATGAGCATTATTTACGGTATTCTTTTTGGACTGTCGTTCTTTCTTTTTCTGGGATACTGCTTCCACGTCAAAAAGAAAACAGTATGGTTTGTTCTGCTGTATATTTCGGTGCTTGTCGTAAACGGCGGATATCTGGCACTCTCTCTTGCAAGAGATCTGAACGGAGCACTGCTTGCAAACCAGATCTCTTATTTCGGCGCGGCGATGCTGCCGCTATCCATGCTGATGATCGTTGCCGACATCTGCCGTCTCCGCTATCCCAAATGGGCGCCGTTCCTGCTGGCAGTGGTGAGTTTTGCGGCCTTCGTGCTGGCAGCCAGCGGGAGTTATTTTGGCCTGTATTACAAAGAGGTGTCCATTGTGCAGGTCAACGGCATGACCTGTTTGAAAAAGATTTATGGCCCGCTGCATTTTCTGTACACGGTCTATCTCTTTTCCTATTTCGGAATGATGGTGGCAACTATCGTCTATGCCAGCGTCCGGAAGATCATCACTTCCAGCAAATATGCCATGTTCATCGCCTCTGCGGTATTTGGCAACCTCATCATCTGGCTTGTGGAGCAGCTGGTCCATGTGGATTTTGAGTTTTTATCTGTTTCCTATATTTTTACCGAACTGATGCTTCTGGTGGTTCACAGTATGATGCAGGATTACGATAAGCTCATGACTGTGAGTTCCATGCCGGAGCTTTCCGAAGAAAGTGGAGCAGCGCTGCCGCCGGATATTGAGGAACTGTTTACTGCCTTTGCGGAACGCGCTGCCGCGCTGACGGCAACGGAACGCAGTATTCTGAATTATTACGCCGACGGGCGGGAAATCAGCGAGGTGGCAGAGCTTGCATTCATCAGCATCCACACGGTGCGCAAGCATAACGCCAATATTTATCAGAAGCTGGGCATCGGCTCTCGCGATGAACTGATGCTCTATATCGATCTCTTCCGCCGGATAGGTCGGCTGGAGGAAATCCTGGAGCCGCCTGTTAAGAGTGCGGAAACCATAAGTAATCCATAAATGACACCGTTTACAGGGAATGGGAGACCATTCCCTGTATTTTTTGCGCTCATCAAATCACACAAGTAAAGAAACGGCTTGTTGTGCAGCCTGTACTAATCAATTGGAGTATTCCCGGATTTTGGTGGAGGAAATACACAACGGGGTAATGGAAAAGGGGAGAGATTCTACTATATATTAAAATCGGAAATGAAACTGCGAAGGGAGGATGGCGGAATGAGACAGCGCATCAAAGAACATTTGGTCGATGGGTCCGACAGGGAAATATGCTGCTTTTCCATTACCTGCGAAGAATGCGGGTCAGTTTGGAAAAGTACAGCGAAGAGGTTTTCCAGAAGACAGGAGGACCATCATTCAGAGAGCAGCCGCATTATCGCCCAGGCACTTTATCAGCGGGAGCGAACGCAGAATATGGATCACGCCCTTTGGGAAGCTGCGCATCATTTCAACAGCTGCCCCCTTTGCGGCAGGCTGGTGTGCAACTACTGCTTTGTGATCTGTGATGATCTGGATATGTGCCGGAACTGTGCTTCCCGGCTGCATGAAACCGGAGAATCTGTTTTGGAACGGGTATGATCGGGCGGAGATACCTTTCTGCCCTACAGGATGAAACGATATAAATTTCGAAAAACCATTGAGATCAAAAGGAGGCAATGAGTATGGGACTGTTTGGAAAACTGTTTGAGAAAAAAGAGTGCGCCATCTGCGGCGGTGAGATCGGATTGCTGGGAAACCGTAAACTGGAAGACGGAAATATGTGCAAGAACTGCGCCGCTAAACTCTCTCCCTGGTTTGAGGATCGCCGCGAGAGTACGGTGGAACAGATCAATGAGCAGCTGGCTTACCGCGAAGCCAACAAAGAAAAGGTGGCTGCGTTCAACACGACCCGTACCCTTGGCAGGAACACCAAGGTTTTGTTGGATGAGGATGCCGGCGTGTTTGTGGTGACCTCTGCCCGTGATCTGAAAGAGGATAATCCGGATGTGCTGGCCTTCTCCGATGTGACTGGCTGTGATCTGGAGATCGATGAAGATGAAAGGGAAATCACCCGTCCGGACAAGGACGGCAAGCAGATCAGCTACAATCCTCCCCGCTACAAATATTCCTATGACTTTTATATCACCATCCATGTCCGCAACCCCTACTTTGATGACATTCGGTTCCGGCTCAACAGTTCCTCTGTTGAGATCGAGCCTCCTGCACGGCCCCCTGTAGGACGGCCCATGGGCCCCGGCGGTGTCAGAGCCCGGGCGGAGATGAACCGGCCGGATGTGGCGGCAGCTGTGGGTCGCCGGATGGGCGGCAGAACCTATTTTGACCCCGAGCGGGATGTGGATTACCGTAATTATAAGGAGATGGGCGAGGAGATCCGGGAGGCGCTGCTGTGCGTTCGCCAGCAGGCCCGCGACGAGAAGGCCGCGGCGGAAGCGCCCAAGGCCGCTGTTACCTGCCCCTATTGCGGCGCCACCACAACACCGGATGCCGCCGGCTGCTGCGAATACTGCGGCGGTGCCGTCAACGGCTGATGGAAAGGATGATCCTCTGTATATCTGAAACATGGCTGCTGCCTGCGGCATGATTCGTGATACGGAGGCTGTCAAATCTGGTAAATGGAGGGATACACATGGCAGCGCAAGTGACCAACTACCAATGTCCGGCCTGTACCGGTCCGCTTCAGTTCAACGCTGAAACCGGAAAGCTGGGCTGTGAATTCTGCGGCTCAACTTACGAAGCGACCGAAATCGAAGTTCTGTACGCAGAAAAGGACGCAAAGGCAGCGGAGAACAAATCTGCCACCGATGCAAAACGGGAAGAAGAAAAGGCTGGCGACGAATGGGATCTCTCCGGTCTGAGTGATGACTGGGGCGCTGAAGCCGGAAACATGCGGGCATACAGCTGTCCCTCCTGTTGCGCGGAACTGATTTGTGACGAGACCACGGCGGTCACCTCCTGTCCCTACTGCGGCAATCCCACTGTGGTGCCCGGACAATTCAGCGGTGCCCTGAGACCCGACTTTGTCATTCCCTTCAAGGTAACGAAGAAGGAGGCAATCGCGGCGCTGAAAAAGCATTACGAAGGGCGGCCCTTTCTCCCCAATGCCTTTAAAAATGAAAATCACATCGAAGAGATCAAGGGTGTTTACGTTCCCTTCTGGCTCTTTGACGGTGAAGTGGACTGCGAGGCTGTGTATGACTGCGGCAGGACCCACACCTACCGCTCCGGCAGCTACGATGTGATCCACACCGATCACTTTGAAGTGCTCCGTGAGGGAACGGTTTCTTTCTCGCGAATTCCTGTGGACGGCTCCACAAAGATGCCGGATGACTACATGGACTCCATTGAACCCTTTGACTATAGCGAATTGAAGGAATTCTCCACCGGCTATATGCCCGGTTATCTGGCGGATAAATATGATGTTTCCGCTGAAGACTGCAGCAGCCGCGCAGACGAGCGGGCTGCAAACACCGCCGAAAGCTGCCTGCGCGGCTCGGTGGGCCATTACAGCAGCGTATTGGAGCGGCACAAAAACCTTCGGCTGCACCGCGGCGAGGTGAAATACGCACTGCTGCCGGTATGGCTGCTGTCTACCCGTTGGAACGGGCAGAACTGGCTTTTTGCCATGAACGGACAGACCGGCAAATTTGTCGGAAAGCTCCCTGTGGATAAAAAGAAAAAGTGGGGCATTTTTGCCGGCGTCTACGCCGCGGCGGCTGCTTTGACAGCGGTGGTGATGCTGTTCCCCGGCGGACTGCTGCGCTTGCTGGGAATGTAAAGGAGGGGACGACAATGAAAGGTAAGATGTTATCCCTTGCTTTGCTGGCGGCTCTTCTGATGACGGTTTTTGCCTCTGCCGCAGCAGAATACGGCGTGATCTACACTGAAGCAGATTGTTTATATTCCAATGAACTGGAAGTTCTTGGGCAGGACCACCTGCCGCAGTTCACCGAGACTTACGGCATCGACCTGCGGGTGGATGTGCTGACAGGCATCGGCAATTTCGACTCTCTTGAGGATGCCGCCACCGCTATTTACAAGGAATATGATTACGGTTACGGCGAGGGCCGCAACGGTGTGACGCTGACGATCCTGGTCCACGAGGACGGAGACGGCGTTGCAATGGATGAATGGTACGTCTACGCCGCAGGTGACAGCGATGAACTGACCACCAACGGCCCGTGGAACGTATATCCCAACCTGAATGAGGTCCTGACTGAGGAAAACTGGAGCGGAGACGCGAAGCAGGACACAAAGGCTCTGGAGGCAGCCGTTGTGGGTATGCGGGACGGGCTGGAAAAGTTTGTTCTTGCCGGCGGCGTAGTGGGTTCCATCTGGAGTCCCGTTACCGGCGAAATGCTGCAGGAAGAACCTGCGGCAGAGGAGATCCTTTCCGATTCGCCCGACAGCTTCCCTGCCGCGGGAGAAAGCATCGGCTATGTGACCGACACCGCAGGGATCATGACCGCGGAGGAGCGGCAGCTGCTGACACAGGCAGCAAAGGCCGTTTCCGAAAAACACGGCTTTGGTGTGTACATCATCACGGTGGACAGCTTCCGTGATGTCATCGGCTGCAGCGATGTTTTCGACGGCGCAACGGCTTTGTACCGGGCATACAATCTGGGAGATGGAGACGAGCATAAAGGCGTATTGCTGCTGCTGTCCATGGCGGAGCGGGATTACAGCCTGATTACTTACAGCGACTACGGCAACTTTGTGTTCGATGAAGTGACCCGGGAGGAAATGACCGACTTCTTTTTGGACGATTTCCGTTACGATGACTGGTACACCGGCTTTGCTGACTATGTGGCAGTTTGCGATGAGTTCCTGACCGATGGACCGGATAAGCTGAACTCTGAGGTCACCGCGAAAACCGGCATTATTTTCCTCGTACCGCTGATCGTTGCGGCCGTTGTGATTCTTATTCTGAGCATGAAAATGAAGAGCGTTGCCAGGGCAACGGAGGCGGAGGCCTATGCCGAAGGTGGACTGCACCTCGTCAGAAGCTATGACCGGTTCACCCATGCCACGGAAACCAGAAGAAAGCGAAAGGAATCCTCCGACGGAGGCGGCGGAAGCAGCCGCAGCAAAAGTTCCGGCGGATTTGGCGGCACCAGCGGCAAGTTCTGAAATCACGATTTATAATGATGAAAGCAGGTGAAAGCTGTGAAACGAATCACTGCATGGTCTCTTGCGCTGATGCTCCTGTTCTCACTGACGGCCTGCGGAGGAAAGGAGTCCGCTCCGTCCCAAGAGCCACCCAAACAGACGAAGCCGCCCAAACAGACGGAACAGACCCAAAAGGCGGAACCGCCGGAAAAAGAACCGGAATCGGCTCCGGAAGTGCCCGCCCTGCCGAAGGGGGACAGCTTCTGGATGGCTTATGAATACAACATTGAGGGTGAGAAATTCCCGTTGACCGATGAGGAATGGCAGGCAGATCTGACCCTTTGGACCGATGGTACTGCCCGTTTCAGAGAAGTCGCGGACGGAATCGCCGGTCTCGATCCCCACGCACTGAACATGACATGGGAAACAGCCGCTGACGGAAACGTGAATTTCTACTGCGCTTACGGCGGCGATGAGCCCTACTGCACCGGTGTGATGACGGAGGAGGGATTCCGGCTGGACCGTTTGGGCGGGAGCTTCTGCCTGAAACGCTCGAAGATGCCTCAGACAGCAGGGGAACTGTACTCCCCCGCAGAGCTGAGCGGTGTGTGGCTGGAGGTCGGCTATGAGGTGGAAGGCGATCAGGATGCCACGATGCCCGGCAAGTTTACCAGTCTCGTCATTGACGTGCCGTGGGAGGCGGACAGCGATGCTCATGTAATGCGGGTATCCTCCGAGTGCGGAGACTACAGCGGCTTTGTGACAGGGAACACCTATTACAGCCGTGCTGCCACAGTCCTCAGTGAGCCGATTTACCAAGGCTGCGGCAACGATGAGTGGAGCGTCCGCATCGGCGAGGAATCCCCCCTGAACCAGCACGGCTATCCCAGCGGAACCGACACCTATGTGACCCTGCTGGACAGCGACACCCTCCTCATGCAGCGTTATTTCTCCTTTGATGGCGGCAGCATCCCCGGCGTGAGCTACCAGACCTATAAGCGCTTTGTTCCCGCTCTTGTCGACCGCCGTTTGGAGGACGAGGAGCTCGCCGGCAGCGAATGGCGATGCGTCAGTTACATAGATGCGGAGGGGAATGACTCCAAAACGCCTCAGGGGATGACCGATTTCTGCCTGACGTTGTATCCGGATCGGAAATTTGCATACACCACGTTTGCGGAAACCGGCGAAGCGGATTCCGGCGGCGGCAGCTGGAGCCTCGGCGAGGGCAACACATTGCTGCTCTATAACCCCAACACCGGTACCGACGACTGGTTTGCAGGTGCCCTTGACATCAAAAAAGTGGTCACCACAGAGTATGAAAGCGATTTTTACGAGCTGCATCTCTGGTATGACGGCGGCATCATGACGCTGAAGCACGAAGAGGGCAGCGGCGGATGGACCGATTACGTCGATACCATGAACGATATCGAGGGCAGAGCCTTCGCCGCTCCGGAAAACGCCATGGTGGTTCTCTACAATCAGAACTATGACGATTTCAGTCAGTATTATACCATTCCCGGCTACACGGTTTCCGACGGGGCCAACTCCCAGTATGTGCTGGTCACCGCGGTGCTGGACGGCACTTATCTCTGGCTGGAGGAGGACGGCTTCTGCGCAGAGGATTTCGGCACGCTGGATGCAGGGGAGTCGATTATCATCTGGCTGGATGTTCCCGAAACCGGCGGTCCAAACCTGCAGATCGAGTCCAAACTGGGCGAATATTATTATGAACTGAACCAGAGCAACCTCATATTCAACGAAAACTGGAATTACATTACGACCTGAACCATCAATCATTAGAACAGGGAAGCACACTTCCCAAGCAATGAAAGGAGCACAATATGGGACTTATTAAGGCAGCACTGGGATCCGCAGGCGGCGTTCTGGCCGATCAGTGGAAGGAATATTTCTATTGCGACGCGATCCCCGCGGATATTCTGGCGGTGAAGGGTCAGAAGCGCAGCTCCGGCCGCTCCAGCAACACCAAGGGCAGCGACAATATCATCTCCAATGGCTCTGTCATTGCCATCAATGAGGGTCAGTGCATGATGATCGTGGAGCAGGGCGCCGTTGTCGATGTGTGCGCCGAGCCCGGCGAGTATACATATGATATCTCCACCGAGCCCTCCCTGTTTACCGGTGATCTGGGTGAGAATGTCAAGGCCGTTTTCGAGAATATCGGCAAGCGCTTCACCTTTGGCGGCGAAGCCCCCAAGGATCAGAGGGTCTACTTCTTCAACACCAAGGAGATCTTCGGCAACAAGTACGGCACCCCCGCGCCTATCTCCATCACCGCGCTGGTGGACCGCTCCGTCTCCCGTACACTCACCATCGGCATCCGGTGCTTCGGTGAGTACAGCTTCCGTGTCAGCAACCCCCTGCTGTTCTACACCAACGTCTGCGGCAATGTGGAATCCGCCTTCTCCCGCCGTGAGCTGGAGAGCCAGCTGCGCACCGAGCTGCTGACTGCCCTCTCCCCTACTTTCGGCAAAATCGCCCAGCAGGGCATCATCTACTCCGACCTCACCATGCACACCATGGAAATGGCCGACACCCTCAACGAGGTGCTCTCCGCTAAGTGGCGGGATCTGCGCGGCATCGAGATCGTCTCCTTCGGCGTTTCCTCCATCCGTCCCGATGAGGCATCCGAGGCAAAGATCCGCCAGATGCAGGAGTCTCTTTTCTATTCCGATGCCACTCTGGCCGGTGCTCGTGAGGCAGCAGCACATGCCACCGCCATGGAGACTGCAGCCGGCAACACTGCCGGCGCCATGACCGGTTTTATGGGCATGGGTATGGCTGGTGCCATGGGCGGTTCCGCCAACGCCGCCAACCTCTTCGCCGTGGGTCAGCAGCAAGCCGCTCAGCAGCCTGCCGCCCCCGCCCCCACCCCCGCACAGACCGGCTGGAAGTGTGCCTGCGGCGCCACCCCCACCGGCAAGTTCTGCCCCGAGTGCGGCGCAAAGAAACCCGAGCCTGCCGCCGGTTGGAAGTGCAGCTGCGGCGCTACCGCCACCGGCAAATTCTGCCCCGAGTGCGGCTCGCCCAAGCCCGTAGCCGAGGGTTGGAAGTGCACCTGCGGCGCTGTGAACAAGGGCAAGTTCTGCCCTGAGTGTGGTGCGAAGAAGCCCGCCGGTGTTCCCCAGTACAAGTGTGACAAGTGCGGCTGGGAGCCGGAAAAGGGAGTAAAGCCCCCTAAGTTCTGCCCTGAGTGCGGCGATCCTTTTGACGACGGTGACATCGTGTAAGCACTCTTTTCCCTGCAACTTTGAACGAAAGAAGGTGTACGGAGCATGAAACGCCTTTTCTCTGCGCTTTTGACGCTTGCGCTGATCCTCTCTCTCACAGCCTGCGGTGACAAAGGCGCGGGTGCTGCACCGGAAGATCCCGAACCCTCCCAAAGCACAGAAACCCCCGCGCCGGAGAAAGCGCCTGAAAAGGTTCCGGAAAAAGATCCGGAACCTGCTCCTGCCCCTGCGGTGGTGCCTCTCCGGATCATGAAAGGACCCATTTATTACGATGAGTGGGATGAAAATTTCAATCCGCTGATCTCTGCCGCCTGTGAAGATCTTGCGCTGCAGGATGATTATCCGGCGCTGGCATCTGCCTTATATGAGCTGAACACGGACCAGTCTGTGGGTGCCTACAGCTTTGTGCAGGAATGGCGTCCCGATGCAAAGGAATTTCTGACCCAGCATCCCGACTTTTTTGGCGGCTTCACCTTTGAATCCAACTATACGGTCCAGCGGGCGGACTCGCTGATCCTCAGCCTGCGGGAGGATTTCAGCTCCTACACCGGAGGCGTTCACGGCAACTACGGTGTCTGGGGATACAGCTTCGATACCGCCACCGGTGAACGATTGACACTGGAGGATATTCTCACGGATACAGAGGGGCTGGATCAGATCATTGCTGAAAAGATCCGCGCCAAATATTCCTTTGAACCCTTCCCCAGTCTGGACGAAACGTTGGCGGAATATGCCCCTGAGGATTATGCCTGGACACTGGGGTATCAGGGCATCACCTTCTATTTCAGCCCCTATGAGATCGCCTCCTATGCCGCGGGATTGCTGACGGCCACCGTCTGGTTTGACGAGATGCCGGAGCTGTTCCGGGAGGAATATATGATTGCTCCTGAGAGCGGCTATGCCGTAGGACTGCCCAACTGGTACGATCTGGATGTGGATCTGCATCCGGAGAATGCCGCGAAAGACACCTTGTCCGTCTGGGAGCAGGAGGGCGAATACGGTACAAAGCATCTGGGCATCCGCCTGAACGGACAGGAGTTTGTGGACGAAAGCTGGAGCGCGTATTACATCACGCCCTGTCTGATTTGCCTTGAAGGGGAGTTTTACCTCATGGCGGAAGGCTCCAGCGACAACGACTACTGCACCATGTACATTTACAGCCTCGGCGGCAGTACCCCAAATCTCACAGCAGAGCTTTCCGGAGTTGGGTTTGTTAGCCACTGGCATCCGGAAGCGGGGCAGGACGGCATCTATTATACCGAAATCTTTAACGACCCCGCTCTGGTTACGTTGGGTTCCAAGTGCGATTTGCTGGGAACAAAAACCGCCTGCCGCGCTTATACTTTTTCGCCTGGCGGCGCGCTGATCCCCCTCGCGGATGTTTACGATCTGGATGCGTCTTTAGACCCCATTATTTCCACAGTGCCGCTGGACGTGACGCTTCTGCCTCACAACAGCGTGGAAACAATCCCCGCCGGTACGGAATTCTATTTCCTGCGGACGGATAACGAGACTTATGTGGATCTGATGATGGCGGACGGACGGGAATGCCGCATCGTCATCGAATACCGCGACTGGACACCCACCATCAACGGTGTTCCCGAGTGGGACTGCTTTGAAAATCTGATGTATGCCGGCTGATGGGGAAGGAGGCTGTGCCTTGAGACCGATTACAATTTTGACACTTGTGTGCGCAGGCCTGCTGCTTGCGGGCTGCGGCACGGCCTCTCCCACGCAGCCGGAAACAGGAGGAGATCCTCTGGATATGACTGCCTTTTCCTTTTACCACACGGCCTCTTCCACAGATGGGTGCTACAGTCTTACACTCACCCGTGAAGAGACCGGAACCCATCTCTATGCCGAGGAACTGTTTTCCGGCGGCCGCATTGCCGACGCAATGATTGCGGACGAGGTGCTGGAGCGGCTGGGGGAACTGGCAGGGACATACCGCGTTGACCGCTGGGACGGATTTGACAAGAACAACAAGCGTGTCATGGACGGCAGCACATTTACCCTCAGTATTACCTGCCCGGATGGGACAACCATTTCTGCCCATGGGAACAACGCCTTTCCGGAGAATTACGCCGATGTATCAGCGGAGATCCGGACGCTGTATGACGAGTTGATGGCGCAGTACGCTTCATAACTGCGCACCAAAGACAAAAGGAGATGATTTTTGTGCGAAAACGCGTTCTTGTACTACTTTTGATGCTGGCCCTGCTTTTGACCGGCTGCGGCAGCAAGAGCAATGAACCTGCTCCTCCTGTGAGTGCTCCGGCAGCATCTTCCGCCCCCCAGCAGGGAGCCGTTTCTTCCGCTCCCCAGCAGGGCAGCAGTTCTGCTGAGGTTTCGGAACCTGCGGCAGAGGATCCGGCGCTGAGTGCGTTGCGCGCAGAGATCGCCGACGGTGGCGCTTTGCTGGGCGTTGCATATCTTGGTTATACAGAGCTTCCCGACTGGGCGGATCTGGCTGCCTATGTGGAAGAGGGCGGCTTTGAAGAGAGCCTGCCCTTCCTGCTGGATATTCCGGAGGAGCGCGCTGTGCTGCAGGAGGGCGGCGAGATCTATGCCGTAGTGCCCCGCGGCGAGGATGTCACCGTGACTGTCAGCGACTTTTTGATGCAGGATAACCCTGCCCGCGGCGAGGATCTGCTGACCGTCAGCGACGGAAAGCCGATGCTTCTGCGGGGCAACATCAGCGAGATCGTCCCCAATCTTTACATCACTGCGAAAGACGCTGTCGGCAATACGGTGGAATACACCCCCTGCCTCAGCGGCATGGACGGCAGCCTTGTTACTGCATCCGGCATCTATAACTTCACCCCCCTCGCGCTGATCTACCCCGGCTATGATCCTGTGCCGGAGCCTGTTTTTACAGGCACATGGTATGCCCAGAATTATGACGGCGACCACAATCTCATGGCGCTGACCCTCACGCTGGAGCCGGACGGCCGTGCCTTCTACAGCTATGGAGAGCCTTACAGCGAAGTGCTGGAGTCCTTTGAGGGAACCTGGACCGAGGGAACCAACGGCACGGAGATCGGTGATTGGTGGATCAGGCTGGATCTTACCGGCGGAGCACTGGATGAGAGCGGCAATGTGCAGCAGCCGTATGCTCTCACCGGAACTTTTAACTGGGATATCGATGCCTCTGCGCTGGTGCTCTGCCATGCGGAAGGCTCTCCTCTGCTCCGCGGGGCGGAGTACGTCTGGCATTACTTTATGCCCTTCAACGGTTTCCATCTGGTAAACAACTGGACCTCTTATGAGGAGGGACGGGGCTGGTACTATGGCCTGCAGCTTTTTGAAAACGGTGAGTGCTATTTCTACATAGAAGACGCTGCCGCCAATCAGCTGGTAGGCTACGAAGGCTGGTGGTATCTGGAGGGAGACATTCTGCATCTGAATGCAGGACTCCATCTGGGTCAGCACCCCGAGTCCCCCGAGCTGGATTATCTTTACGGCGAATATCTGGTGGAGAACTGGGAGCCGGGAGATATGACGATCTCCTATGTTTCCGGTGAGATCCTCACGCTGGAAATGGAAGAACATTACAGAGCAAACTTTTTCGGTTATTGAATCCGCTGTCCGCAATGCGGGGTCAGAAATATAGGAATGGAGGAAGTATTGTGAAACGTCGAATCATCAGCCTGCTTCTGGTGTGCGGCTTGGTTTTATCCCTGTCCGCCTGCGGAAAGAAAGAGGAAATTCCTGCGCAGAGGGAGACTCCGCCCATTCCTGCGGGAAGCAGTGTGCCGGAGAAAGTCGAACCGGAGCAGGAGATCCGGACGCTGGAGACTGTGACCGTCAATGGCGTGGAGCTTGGCATGGGCCTTGATCTGGAGGACGAAGCGGCGGCGGCTGTGGATGAAAATCCGGACAGAAGCATTGACCGCGCCGTTACCCCCATTCTCCCCGTTCCGGATGCGATGCTGGATGGAACCCCTCTTTCCGATGAGTTCTATCACTACCGCAGCACGCTGGACGACACCCTGCGGCAGGCCTATGACCTGCTTCGCGCAAATATGCTCAAAGGCACGAAGAAGATCAAAATGACGGTTCCCGTCAAAACTGAGGATATTTTTAATGTATATAAAATGGTGATCTTCGATAGTCCCGAGATGGTCTGGGCCAGCACCAACGGAATGCGGTACTACTATAATAATCACAACGAGGTCACCTTCCTTGAACCAAGCTATAATGATCTGGTGGAGGATATCGAGGGCAGCAGCGCCAGATTTGAAAGTGCCGCAGCCGAGGCTTTGGCGGACATCTGGAGCTTGCCCACGCAGGTGGAAAAGGCAAAATATGCCCACGATTATCTGACGCACCACATCGACTATGTGCTGGATGCTCCCTATAACCAGAGTGGTTACAGCGCCATTGTCAACAGTGAAACGGTGTGCGCCGGATATGCCCACGCATTCCAGTATCTCATGCAGCAGGTGGGTATCCCCTGCGCCTATGTGCTGGGCTATGTTCAGGGGGGATACCACGCATGGAATCTTGTGAAGCTGGATGGCGAATACTACGCCATGGATGTTACCTGGGACGATCCCATCGGCGCCGGCCCCGAAGATTATTATTACGACTATTTCAACATTACGGATACGAAAATTTCTGTGGATCATATGCGCGCCGAGATTTCCATGCCGCTCCCGGTGGCGTCCGGCACGGTATGCAGCTTCCCCAATGCTTTCGGCGGAGCGGCCTACGGAACCGACTTTGCAGCGGTCGCAGGCGTTATGCCTGAGAAGGTGGGCGGCGAAGAGGGGAGTGCCGCGGAAGGCAATCCCTATTTGTCCTGATGGCTTGATGAAAGAGGAGGGGTGATCTTGAAAAAGCGGTTACTGGTCTTTTTGGCATTGGTGCTCCTTTGCCTGATTCTTACTGGCTGCAGCCGTTCCTCTGTGGCGGAGGACGGCATCGAGGATCATCCCCTTGCTCCCGCGGTGACGGAAATCAATACAACAGACGACCAGACATGGGCCATTTACTGGTATCTGTGCGGCAGCGATCTGGAGAGCTGGTATGGCTGCGCCAACGCGGATCTTGAAGAGATGATGGCAGTTACTCTGCCGGAAAATGTTCAGGTGATTATCCAGACCGGCGGTGCCACAGCCTGGATGCGGGAGGATATCAGTCCGGACGGGATTGGCCGCTACCTCTATGACAAAAACGGATTCCGCCTCTTGGAAGAGCAGCCTCAATCCAATATGGGCGAGACAGAAACGCTGGCATCGTTTTTGAAATTCTGCACGTCCAGCTATCCGGCGGACCGCACCATGGTGCTGTTCTGGAACCATGGCGGCGGCAGCGTGAATGGCGCAGCCTTTGATGCGAACTATTATTTTGATTCCCTGACGATTGACGAATTCCGCGCAGCCTTTGAGCAGACCTGCGAACTGAGTTCTGACAATCCCCCTTTCGACATTGTCGGTTTTGACGCCTGTTTGATGGCAACCATCGATGTAGCCGGCGCGTTCAAAGATATAGGCCGCTATCTGGTGGCGTCCGAAGAGCTGGAGCCGGGCAACGGCTGGTATTATACCGGCTGGCTGCAGGCGCTGGCGGAGAAAGCGGAGATGGACGCAGAGCAGCTGGGCATTGCGATCTGCGATGCTTATGCGGAGGGCTGCGAGCTGGCCGGAACCGCCGGAGAGATCACCCTTTCCGTAACGGATCTTTCCAAAATCGACCGTCTTCTGGAGGCATACGATCAACTGGGAACGGCTGTGCTGCTGGGGGTGGCAGAAGACCCCGGACTCTTTGTTTCTTACAGCCGCGGAGCCATGAATGCCGAAAACTATGGCGGAAACACAGAAGAAGAGGGCTATACAAACATGGTGGATCTGGGGCATCTGACCCGAAACAATACGCTGCTCCTTCCGGACAGTGCAGTAGAAGTGCAAAAGGCGCTGGAGGACTGTATTGTTTACAAGGTCAGCGGACCTTATCGCAGCGAAGCCAGCGGATTGAGCTGTTTCCACTCCTACAACTCTGATATGGAAAATTTCGTGGAATATACCTCCGTTGGCTGCAGCGAAGCCTTCAAGTATCTGTACGGATATGGTATCAGCGGAAAGATCAGCAGCGCGGGGCTGGAATACATCCGCTCTGCAGGCGGCACAGGGATACAACCTCCGGAAGATACGGGGTTTGACATTTCAGTGCTGGAAAATGCGGAGATCTATGTGGACGATTACGGCAATGCCGAACTGTATGTCGGCGCTGCGGCGGCAAAGTCCATCGTGAGCGTGCAGTTCATTCTTGCCACCTTCAACGAAGAGAGTATGGTGAATCTGGGCTGGAGCGACACGGCTGGGGCAGATTTCGAGGAAGGTCTTTTCGCGGATGTGGTGGACGGATACTGGCCCTCCATCGATGGGTATCCGGTGCACACCGAAGTTGTGTATCAGGGGGAGGACTATACCATCTACTCCATCCCTGTGCTGCTCAATGGCGAGCAGTGCAATCTGCGGGTGGTCTACGATGACCAGCGGCAGGATTACACCGTTCTGGGCGCCCGCAAAGGACTGAGCGACGATGGCATGGCAGACAAGAACCTGATCCAGCTGAAAGCCGGAGATGAGATCACCATTCTCTATCAGGAGCGTGCCCTGCTGGGCTCCGGCGGGTTTGGGTACAGGACGGGCGCAGTCCTCACGGTAACGGAAGAGACCATGTTTTATGAAACCCCTCTGCCTCCGGGAGACTACGGCATGATGTTCAAGATCTTCGACGCCCGGGGAAAGAGTGTTTTTTCTGAGGTACTGCACTTTACAATGGATGAAGAATATATTTATTTCTATTAAAAACAAAACTGAGAGGAGAGGTATTTTATGGCGGCAAATAACATCAGACGGCGTCCCGACGGGAAGTGGGAGTTGATCACCGAAGACGGAAAGGCATCTCCCGTCGTGGCGGACACCAAAGAGGAGGCCGAGCGTCTGGCCAAGGCCTATCTGGAGAAGCTTGCTGCCAAGACTTCGGCGGCAAAGCGCGTTGCCCGGACGGAGCAAAATAAGCCCAAAACAAGCGTGCTGTCAAAAAAATAATCCGGATTGTGCGGAGCAGAAAACCACTCGCTGGGCGAGTGGTTCAAAAGAAGCCTTATGGCGATTCTGTAGACAGAAAAACTCCCTTTGCTTTAAGATAAGAGTGCGGTCCGCCAACTGCACACTAAAAAGCAAAGGAAGGTCATCCGAACGAATGACATGAATAGTTTATCGCATACAAGGTGGAGTTGCAAATATCATATTGTGTTTGCAATGGTATTTTCAATCACACATCGTTGTGTCAATTTTACCAAGGTAGGCTTTTGCTCCATGTTACGATACCTTTTGAGGAAAAGCCTACAAGTAATCTGCCCGGTGACAATCTGAGGTATTACAGGCAAAGGAAGTCTCTGACCACCAGACAGCTTGCGGAACAAATTCTTGGCTGAGTATACTCTCATGTGAGAGATCGCTGCGGCCCTCCCTGCAATGTAGTGCTCGACGATGATTACGCCGATTACTGTCCATGGATGGCAGAAAGCAAGTCAGTCGGTAAAACATGGGGTACCGCTATGACCGATGCCGCGGCGGAGGTGTTTGCCTCCGGGGCAGGCAATCGGGAACAGCGGCACAGAAAACGAAAAGAGTGCGAGGAAAAGGAGTGAGAGATATGACTAAGAAGTTGAATATCCGCGCCTTTGCGCTGGCGCTTTTGCTGCTCGTGCCGCTTGTTGGGTGCGGCGGGGTTTCCGACAAAGGAGAGCCTGCCGGGCCACCGGGGCAGACATCCGCCGCTCCTGGGCCGATTCTGCCGGAGTCTCCTGCTCCCGCGCCGATTCCGCCGGAGCTTCCCGCTCCGCCGGAAGAATCTGTGGTTGAGGACGAAGCGATCCATGTCAGCACGGCAGGCGAGTTCCTCGAGGCTATCGCTCCGGGGGTGGTCATTGAGCTGGCGCCAGGCACCTATAACCTTACGGAGTATCTCCGTGAGGCCTCCGATTCCGTCTCGGACTATGTTGTCCGCGGCTTCACGGACGGCTGGCAGGCAGAGATCTGCGGGGTCGAGGGGCTGACGATTCGCGGGGCAAAGGGTGGAAAGGTCGAGGTTGTGTCGGAGCCACGCTATTCCGATGTGCTCTACTTCAGCAACTGTTTCGATATTGCCATCGAGAACATCACCTTCGGTCATACGATTGAGCAGGGTAACTGCCAGGGCGCGGTGCTCTCCTTTGATTACTGCCGAAAAATCAGTCTTGACGGTCTGGATCTCTACGGCTGCGGCACCTACGGCGTGACGGCAGACCATACGGTGGGCATTGCGCTCAAGGACTGCGTGATCCGCGAGTGCAGCTACGGCATCGTCGACCTGTGCCTGTGCAGCGACGCTGTCTTTGAGGACTGCACGTTCAGGGACAACGAAGGCTTCGACATGCTGAGCCTCAGAGGCTCCTTCGCCCGCTTCGAAGGCTGCTCCTTCACCGGAAACGAGGGAAGCAATGTTCTTCCCGCTTACTACTACGGCGGCAGCGAAAGCGGAGCGCGCTTTGAAGGCTGTACCTTCGGCCGCTGGGAGAGCCAGCGCCTCAATGAGGAATTGAAGGGTCGCGGAAGCTTTGTGATCGGAAACGACTGCCGGTTTGCGACTGTGGCAGGCAAGCGGGTCGTGCATGTTTCCAATATGGAGGAGATGATCGAAAACATCGCTCCGGATACGCAGATCTTGCTTGCTCCGGGCAGATACAACCTGAGCGATACGCTCACCGCGCTCTGTGCGCGGGAGGGCGGGCACTTTAATGAGAGCCGCGAATTCGTGCGCATCGATGAGGAATATGACGGTCCGGAGCTTGTCATCACCGGCGTGAGCGGACTTTCCATTGCCTCGGAGTCCGGCTCGGCGGTGGATACCGAGATTGTGACAGACCCGCGCTATGCCGACGTTCTGTGCTTTGAAAACTGCTCCGATATCGGCGTGATGGATCTCACCATGGGCCATAGCGATACCGGCGACTGCGCCGGAGATGTGCTGCATTTCATCCAATGCAGCGATATTGTACTCTCCGGGCTGGACCTCTACGGCTGCGGCGTCTACGGCATCGGCGCAGGCGAGTGCGCGCTCCTGGCCTGTTTCGATTCCACGATCCGCGACTGCGAAAACGGCGCGCTGGAGCTCTACGACGCGCAGAGCAGGCAGATGTTCCTCAACTGCGTGATGACCGGCTCCGGCAGCGGCGGCTATTTCTACGCGGATGACGACTCCGACGGGGAGTTCTATTTCTACCGCTGCACCTTCGGCGAGAGGGAGAGCAACAGCCTTGCCTTCAACGATAGGATCACCGCCGGGGACTGCAGCTGGTCCGAGATTACCGCGTACCCCGATTATTCCGGGGAACCGGAAGAAGAGGGTACGCTCTTCGCCCTGGACACGACGCGCCTTAAGGTTACCTCATTTGATGCAAAGGTTTTGACGGAAGAAGAGTATTATATTCTGTACGAGATCGTGAACAGAACGTCCGGTGAAGTGCGTTTTGAAACGGGCGACGATGTGAGATTCCTTACATTTGAGGAGGATGGCCGCGGATGCTTCTGGACAGACAATGAAAAAGGGCGTCCTTTCAACTATGAGATGGACAGTTCGTATTCCTGCATGATCTCCTTCGACGATGGCGGCAAGGCGTCCATCGGTCTCTACGCCGACCAGGGCGGAGCTCTGCCGGGAAGCGAAGAGGGCTCTGTCTGGCTTGCACTGTATCTTGAGGATGAGGTGCTCTGGTGCTACTGAGCTGATACTTGAATACAAAAAACACAGACAGCGGAAAAGAACTCCGCTTCGTACTGGATCGGAGTTCTCATGTTCAGTTTTCTGTGTGGCCGATAGCCGTTATCAGGCCAACCCAGCTGACGTCTAACATTGTTATACGGGCTTCTTTTGGAGTTGTGTGCCAACCATACATGAATTCAAAGAGTTTCTCCTCCATAAGCGAAACACAAAAAGATTGTCTTGCGCATAGATGGGCAGACTGGTAACAGCAGCAGACCCGGTCTCTATTTTGGTTGCCCTTGCTGCTCCGCTCAGAAAAATCGAGAAAATGTTCTAAATACAGTATATTTTGCGGGGAAAAAGGCGATTTGGTTATGCGAACGATACAAAGCATTGGGAAATGCTACATTGTAGTGACAGGTGTTGCATTGTATTAAGCTGTAACATTGTATCAACTTGTTATACTGTTGCCACAAGAACTTCTGGAGAGATCCGGAAGTTCTTTTTTTGTATCCGGGTTATGAGACCGACGAGCGTGGCTTGTTGAGCTGGCGGCAGTCCAACACTGATATATCGACAACGAGCGCTGACTGGTGTATAATATATCCAATTATAAAATGTTGCCAGCAGATGCTGACAGAAGTTAAGAAACGGAACTGTGTGAGTTTGACACGCGTGCTGCAAAAACTATTTTTTAAGAGACAGCACAGATGGATAGACAAAAAGGAGGATACAGATATGAAGCCCCTGATCGGCATTACCTGCGGCGTGGAATTGAACATCCGAAGCCTGAATATGCAGCAGTTGCCTCCCCAGCAGCATCGGCTGGATGATGCTTATATGAAAGCCGTGGCGCGTGCCGGAGGTATCCCGGTGCTGATCCCGGTTTATGATGATATTGCCCTTGTCAAGGAAGTAATCGACCGGCTGGATGGCATTATTCTCTCCGGCGGCGGAGATCCGGACCCTGCCTACTATTCCCGGCGGGCCACCGGGCGGCAGGGAGCAGTGCTGCCCCGGCGGGACGCCTTTGATCTGGAAGTTGCCCGCTACGCCATTGCTGAAACAAATAAGCCGGTGCTGGGCATCTGCCGGGGCGAGCAGATGATGAATGTGGCTATGGGCGGAAGTCTTCATATTGACCTGCCGGATGACGGGAAGCTGACCCACATGCTGGCGATGTATCCCAAGGAGATGGTTTCTCATGAGGTGGAGGTTCTGGAAAACACAAAGCTGGCCCAGAGTCTGGGCGCAGGAGTGCGGGGAGTGAATTCCTTCCACCATCAGGCGGTGCTGGATGTGGCAGATGGCTTCATTGTGTCTGCCCGTTCCCTTCCCGACGATGTGGTGGAGGCCATCGAGCTGCCCGGGGAGCGGTTCGTGGTGGGTGTGCAGTGGCACCCCGAGGAGCTGATAGGCGAGGAAGGCCAGCAGAATATTTTGCGCCGTTTGGTGGAGGCTGCTGCGAAGTAAAGAGGCTCATTGATCAGACGGAACACGATGCCTGCGGGAAAAATACCGCCCGGAAATTGATGAAAAGCGGCTGCGCCAGGACCGGCGCAGCCGCTTTTTGAGAAGATGAAGGCATTACAGGGAGAGAAGGGCGTCCGGAGAGAGAATCTCCAGAGCATAGTGATCCTCCGCTGTGCAAAGGCAAAGGGAGTGATCCTTGTCCAGCGGCGGGTAAAAAAGGGAGAGACCTTCCGGCGGAGAGAGGGCGGAAAAGGAGGAAACTTCATGGGCAATGCCGAAGCCGCGGTATTTTCCCCAGGCCTCCCGGGCCGTCCAGAGGGCGGTGAAGGCCGCGGCAGGATTTTCCGCGGCGGCGAGAAAGGCCTGCTCCTCCTCGTGCATCCAGCGGCGGGCAAGGGCGTGGACATTCCGGGCAGGGTCGATCCGCTCCACATCCAGACCCACCTCACGTTCACCCCAGGCGATGACCACCCACTGCCCGCTGTGGGAGAGGGAGAAGTGAAACCCCGGCAGGTTTTCCGCAAAGGGCTTGCCCCGGGATGTTTCCGCGATGGAGATATCCTGCCAGCTGCCGTGATGGACATTCAGAGCATGGCGCAAAAGGGCCTCTGCGGCAAGGCAGCGCAGGCCATCCTCCCGGCGGCGAAAGCGCGCGGCTCTGGCGGCGCGAGAGGGCGAGGCGGCGGCAAGGAGCCGGTCATGGAAATGGTTGTCTGCACAGGAAAGATTCAAGCAGGTAATGCGGATCATGGTTGTCCTTTCCCGCCGGAAAACAGAACTTTCAAAGGCGGATATTGTCATTTTTTCTTGCTATCGTGTCAGGAGTATCGTATAATATATCCGATATAGCATATCCCCCATCAAAAAATATACAGGAGGATTTCGGAATGGGCAAGTTTGTAGTCAAGGAGACCGCTACCGGTTTTAAATTCGACCTGAAGGCCACCAACGGGCAGGTCATCGCCACCAGCGAGGTCTATACTACCAAGGCAGCCTGCCTGGGCGGCATTGAGAGCGTGAAGAAAAACTGCGTGGGCGGTGTGGAAGACCAGACGGCGGAGAGCTTTGAAAAGGTAAAGCACCCCAAGTTTGAGATGTACACCGATAAGGCCGGCGAATTCCGTTTCCGCCTGAAGGCCACCAACGGTGAGGTCATCGCTGTCAGCGAGGGCTACAAGGCCAAGGACAGCTGCCTCAATGGTATCGAAAGCGTGAAGAAGAACGCCCCCGATGCTGCCGTCGAATAAGAAGCAATATGAAAAACTGCCGGATACCCAAGGGTGTCCGGCAGTTTTTTGGCATTAGCGGTTCCGCCAGGTGTCCCGGGAGAGCATAGCCAGAATGGGGAAGATCTCCAGACGGCCTGCCAGCATATCAAAGCTCAGCACCAGCTTGGAAAGGGTGGAATAAGCACCATAGTTGCAGGTGGGGCCCACAGCCTCCAGACCGGGGCCAATGTTGTTGAAACAGGCGATGACGGCGGAGAAGTTGGTCATGGTGGAGAAATTGTCCAGCGAGACCACGAGAAAGCTGACGAAGATGATGGTCACATAGGCGGCAAGATATGCGTTGGTGTTGTCCAGGATCTTCTCGTCCACCGCCTGCGCGTTGTTGCGCACCACCTGAACGGTGCGGGGGCGGATGACCTGACGGATGTTGCGCCGCAGACTCTTAAGCAGCAGCAGCACACGGATGCACTTCATGCCGCCGCCGGTGGAGCCCGCGCAGGCGCCAATGAGCATCAGCGTGAGGAGGATGGCTTTGGAGAAGCTGGGCCAGAGGTCAAAGTCCGTGGTGGCATAGCCAGTGGTGGTCATCACGGTGGCTACCTGGAATGCGGAG
>JAFQRI010000079.1 GCA_017410185.1 Oscillibacter sp.
GGAAATGCTGTCCGCACGCTTTTTCATGGTGAAGCTGCCGTCGGCGTCATAGCCGTAGGCGTTGGGATAGGGTTCCTCCCAAAAATGAGGCTTCTTCCCCTCCGGCAGGGGGATCACCTGCACGGTGTAGGACTCCTCCGGGAGGGCATGGGGCGCATATTCTGTAAAATGCCGGGTGACGGCCTTGTCGAAAATGGCGTGGGGCTGAGGATCAATGATGGTAATGTCTGAGGAAAGGCTGTATTCCGTGCGGAAAGAAATGGTGGCGGTGCCATACTCCCCCTCCGCCGCCAGTACACGGGCGGGGTAGCCCATACCGGGGTCGGCGAGTCCGCCGTAAGGGACTTGCGTGGTGAAAATGCGGCGGCCTGTCTCCTCCACCACCCAGCCGTCGGATTCATAGACCCGGATGGGCAGGATCACATGACCCGTGTCGCTGCTGGAGCGGTTGCCCAGCCCCCAGCCGTGACCGTATTCATCCACCAGTGCGTAGACGACGAAAGAGAGATAGCCCTCGTAACTGCCGTCGCTCTGCTCGGTCAGGTCAAAGATCTGATAGCCGTCGTTGGTGCTGACGTATTCCAGCTCCACGCCGGAGTCCAGATGGCGGGACACCCAGTTTTCTTCCGTGGCGGCACGGTACATCTCTGCCGCGATCGCCTCATGGCGGTCCATCGGGGAGGCCATGGCGATGAACACACCGTTTTCCTGCAGCAGGCCCCGGGCATAGGTGTCGATGGCTCCCGCCACAGTGGTGCAGCGGTTGAGCCGTGCGGTGGCCATTGCTCCGCTGAGCTCGCCGATCTCCACAGGGCCATAGTGATCCCCGGCAAAGCTGATGGCAGAGCCCTGCAGGGTGGGAGATACCAGCGCCGCGGCGATGCAAAGGGACACCACCGCCATACCCTTGGGGTACTTTTTAAAGCGGACGATGGCCTCAATGCGGCGGGCAATAAAGCTGCCGCCATTGGAAATGGAGGTGGTGCCGGGGCAGCGGGCGTACTGCTCGCTGGCCATGGAGAGGAGGATGACGCCGTATTCCCGGCGCTCCTCTCCTTCCAGCCGCTCCAGCACCCGCTGGTCGCACAGGCTCTCCATATCGTTTCCGATGAGGTCAAAGACCAGATGCAAAAAGGGGTTGCACCAGTGCAGACACCGCAGGGCGCACCAGAATACGCTTTGCGCCGCGTCGCAGTGTCTGAGGTGCAGCAGCTCATGGAGCAGGATCTTCTCATCCACCACGTCTCCTGCAGGAATGGCCAGTACCGGTCGAAATACCCCGCACACAAAGGCGGAGGGCAATCCCTCCACCTCCACAACAGGGCAGGACTTCAGCCCATAGCGGGTGCAGACCCCATGGAGGAACTCACCGCAGACTGCTCTTCCGTTTTTTCGCAGCAGCCGGCGGAGGCGGACATAAGAAAAGAGATACCGGGCGGCAAAAATCGCAATGCCTGCGGCGTAGATCACCAGCAGCCAGTCGGTGACGCTTTGGGGCGCACCGGAAAACTCCGGCAGGATATGGCGGCAGGAAACGGGGGTAAAGACGGCGGAATACGCCGAGGAGAGACCAAATTCGATACGAGACTTCAGTACCTCGATCCACAGCGGCAGCTGGGGGAGAACAATGCCCCGATCCATTCCTGCGGGCAGCAGGATCCGCAGAGCCAGTAAGCTCCAGATGCCGTACTGCCAGCGGGGAGAGAGCTTATCCGCAAAAATGGTTTTTAAAAGAAGCAGCAGCGCCGCCGCCAGTGAGACGGACGCGGTTTGCAGCAAAAAGGCCCAGATGGAAGACATTTTACACCTCCATCTCGTCCAGCAGCTGCCGCAGGGAGGCAGCCTCCTCTCTGGAAATGGGGGATTCCTTTAAAAATGCGGCGATGAGGTTTCCAGTGGCGCCGGAATAGACCCGGTTCAAAAGATCCTGTCGTTCCGCCCGGGCACAGTCTTCCCGGGTGACGGCAGCGGAATAAGGGCGGGCATCACTGCGGTCGATCCGCACCAGCCCCTTTCCTTCCATGCGGGTGAGATAGGTATGAACGGTATTCTTGCTCCAGCCTTTCACGGCGGCGAGATGGCGGGTGGCCTCCGCGAGGGAGAGACGGTCAGAAGACCAGAGGGCCTCCAGCACGGCCCATTCGGCATCAGTCAGCTTCATCAGGCATCCTCCTACAACTGTAGTATATCAATATACTACAGTTGTAGGAGGATGTTGTCAACCCTTGTAAAAATTTCAGAAGAATTTTTTGAAAAAATGATTGACAAACAGAAAGAAGCGTGGTATTATCCTATCTGTTGCTGGAACTGCTGGTGTAGCTCAGCTGGTAGAGCAGCTGATTTGTAATCAGCAGGTCGGGGGTTCGAATCCGTCCACCAGCTCCACTTAAAGTTTATATGGGGGAATTCCAGAGCGGCCAAATGGGGCAGACTGTAAATCTGTTGTCACTGACTTCGGTGGTTCGAATCCACCTTCCCCCACCAAATATCGAGTCGACACGCAGTGTCGGCTCGATATTTTTTGTAAATGCAGGTGGATTCGAAGGGGAGCGGGAGTGAATGACGCGCCGGTGGCGCGTCAGAGCCGCGGAACGGCCCGATCCGCAGATCGGGCGAATCCACCTTCCCCCACCAAACTCCCGAATGCGAAAGCGTTCGGGAGTTTACTTTTTACCTCTTACCTATTCACTATTACCTTGAAACGCATTCGGGATTTTGGTAAAGTAAATAAAATGTCTATTGTTATCATATAACGGCACTTTTGCTGCTGAGATAAAAAGGAGGAGCGGGGCGGAATGAGAGAGTTTTTTCTGGGTGCGGGACAGTTGATCGTCTATTTCGCTGTGGCTGCCAGCACGGCCCTGATCTGCCGCCTGACACTCCGGATTCCGGATGAGGTATTTCGCAAGATCCTGCACTGTATTTTGCTGGGCTCCCTGCCGGTGTTCGTCTTCGGATATGAAACATGGTGGATAGCCTCCCTTTCGGCCCTTATTTTTGCGGCGGCTGTGTATCCGGTACTGATGTGTCTGGAGAGGCTGCGGGGATTTTCCGAGGTCATGACGGAGCGGAAGCACGGCGAACTCAAGACCAGTTTGCTGCTGGTGTTTTCCATGTTTGCCGGGGTGATCGCTCTGTGCTGGGGTGTGCTGGATGAGCCATATCTGGTGCTGGCCTCCATATACGCCTGGGGTTTCGGTGATGCCGCCGCGGCGCTGGTGGGCAAGCGCTTTGGCGCCCACAAGCTGCGCTGGAAGTATATTGACGGAAAAAAGAGCGCGGAGGGCAGCGCGGCTATGTTCCTTACATCCTTTATCAGCGTGACTGTGGTCTTGCTGCTGCGGGGAGGGATCGGGTCTGGTGCGCTGGTGGCAGCGGCTTTCGTCACAGCCCTTGCCGCCGCTGCGGCAGAGCTGTATTCCAGAAACGGCATGGATACGGTGATCTGTCCGGTTTGTGCCATGCTGGTGCTGCTGCCGATGCTTTCACTGGTGGGAGGAATTCGATGAAACAACAGAGATCGGGAAGCCGCACACTATTGTGGTCGGTCATTATGAGTGCTCCCGGCCCGCTGATCGTGGGCCTTGGTCTGCTTAGCGGAAAGAGCGCTACGCAGGCGGCGGATTTCTTGCGCAGAAGCGCGGAGCTTCTGGGAATCCTCATGGCCTATATCACCTATCAGCTGACCAGCCGCGAGGGGGAGGAAGAGAAAAAGGCCCGGTTGGAGCGTTTTTCCAACCTTTTTGTCGGGGCCATGATGTGTCTTGGCGGCAGTATCATGCTGCTCCTTGCTGTGGTTTCCGGCAATACGGAAAAGGGAAATGTGATCCCCGGACTCAGCATCGCCCTTCTGGGCGTGATCGCCAACACCCTGTTTTGGCGGAAATATACTCGCCTGAACAAGGCGGAGCCCAACCCCATTCTGGCGGTTCAGGCGCGGCTCTACCGTGCCAAGAGCCTGGTGGACGGCTGCGTGACGGTTGTGCTGCTATCCGTGGCAGCGGCACCCGGCGCGGACTTTTCCCAGTGGCTGGACCGGATCGGCTCGGCGGTGGTGGCTCTTTACCTTGTCTGGTGCGGCTTGCGGACGATCCGGGAGCGGTTGAGATAAAGAGGTCTTGCATTTTTGCCGCAGCTGTGATACAGTGGGCTGCGAAATATTGATCTGCCACCGGGTAGAGATGCGAAAGCATCCGTTTGCACATCGTTAGGTCTTTGAAGATGTGCATGCGGGTGCTTCTTTTTTTTTCGGGAGGAACGCATGAAAAAATTTTGTATGCTGCGCAGTTATTTTTCAAGAGGAGAGCAGGCGCTGTGGTGCGGCTCTGCGGCGGTGATCCTGCTGGCCTTTGCTGTTTTTGACCGGGAGAACTGGCTCACGCTGGGAGCCTCCCTTATCGGTGTGACTTCGCTGATCTTCAATGCCAGAGGCAACCCTGTGGGACAGGCGCTGATGGTGGTTTTCAGCCTGCTTTACGGCATGATCTCCTGGTCCTTCCGCTATTACGGGGAGATGGTGACCTATCTTGGCATGACCATGCCTATGGCGGCGGTGGCTTTGATGACATGGCTGAAAAACCCCTATGAAGGCAACCGGGCAGAGGTGGCGGTGGACCGTGTGTGCTGCTGCGAGGTCTGGCTGATGTGGGGGCTGACGGCTGCGGTGACGGCCTTTTTCGGCGCAGTGCTGGCGTATTTTCAGACAGCAAATCTGTTTCTGAGCACTCTTTCGGTTTCCACCAGTTTTCTGGCAGTGTACCTGACGTTTCGCAGGGACCCCCGCTACGCTGTGGCCTACGCGGCAAACGATGTGGTCCTCATCGCCCTATGGCTGCTGGCAGCGGCGGAGGACAGGGGCTACCTTTCCGTGGCTATCTGCTTTGCGGCGTTTCTTGCCAACGATATCTACGGCTTTTTCAGCTGGCGGGCCATGGCAGCACGGCAGGCGGCAAAAAGCTGAGGTTCTGCGCAAAAAAACAGACCGGGATTTCCCGGTCTGTTTTGGATTGGCTCTTTAGAGACAAGCAACCCCCGGCTCTGCCGGGGGTATTAAAACCTTATAGGTGGAAAAAGAAATGCCTCCGATAGTAAAATAGA
>JAFQRI010000080.1 GCA_017410185.1 Oscillibacter sp.
CCCGGGCCTCGTCCTCATTGGCGTGCATGGTGTGGCCCTCCTGCCAGAGGAACTCGCGGTGACGCAGGAAGGGGCGGGAGGTCTTCTCCCAGCGCAGCACGCTGCACCACTGGTTGTAGAGCTTGGGCAGGTCACGCCAGGAGTGGATGATGTTGGCATAGTGCTCGCAGAAGAGGGTCTCGGAGGTGGGACGGACGCAGAGGCGGTCCTCCAGCTTCTCACTGCCGCCCATGGTGACCCATGCGCACTCGGGAGCGAAGCCCTCCACGTGATCCTTCTCCTTCTGCAGCAGAGACTCGGGGATCAGAACGGGGAGATACACATTCTCGTGGCCGGTGGCCTTGAAACGGCGGTCCATCTCGTTCTGGATGTTTTCCCAGATGGCGTAGCCATAGGGACGGTAGATGAACATACCCTTGACGGAGGTGTAGTCGATCAGCTCGGCCTTCTTACAAACGTCGGTGTACCACTGAGCAAAATCCACATCACGGGCGGTGATGGCGTCAACTTGTCTTTTATCCTGTGCCATAAAGCTTCATTCCTTTATTATATAAATAGTATCGGCGGGGCGCCCCCGCAGTGCTTATCAAGCATATATTGTAGCCATTTCCACGAGGATTGTCAACTGTTACCGGATTGTAACAACATTTTTCGCTTTTGTGATGACACCCTCCCTCCTTTTTGCTATCATAAAGGCAGAAAAGGAGGGGTCTTCATGTCATTTCTGATCCTGTGCGCCGTGCTGGCCTTTGTGTTTCAGCTCTTCGCCCTCCGCGTCAGTGAAAAGCGATTCTTTCACGTTCTGCCCTTTGCTGTGATGGAGGCATTCCCTCTCGGCGCTATTTTGTATTATGCGATTGTCCGTCCTCACGATTTTCTCTTCAGTTGGGTAATCAATGCAGTGTTTGCCCTTTACATTGCCGCCGCCATTCTTCTCGGCTGTGCCATTGCATGGCTTCTCTCCCAGCGATGATCTGCACCGCAATTTTTACAGGTGGTGCGGCATGAAATGAGAAATGAAAGAAATGGCTTTTCCTATTCTTTCTGTTTCTCACTGTATTCCTTATTATATAATATACCTATATACCCTTATTAGTCTTTATATAGAATTTCATTTCATTCATTTCACTATATGCTTACAATAAACGGACCTACAGGGTGTTCCCCTTCCTCGCGCAAGGGCGGCTATCAGTCGCTCGTCGCGGAATCGAAAGAAAGCCCTTGGAAAAACGCTTCATAAGAGACCCCAAATATATCCCGAAGCAGCACGAGATCGCTGATAAAAATGTTTCGAATTCCCTGTTCAATATGTGCGTAGTTAGCTCGGGTCATATCTCTCCCGCGCAGTTGTAATTCTCGGACAACGTCATATTGTGATAATCCACGAGATTTGCGGATCTTTTGCAAATTCTCTCCAAAAGAAATATCCTGTATCAATTTCTGCACAATGGTCTCCTCCTCATTTTGATACCATTTAGTATCTTTTCCTCTTGATTATATCAATCAGGAATTTTATAATAGATACCAGATAGTATCTATTATTGTGAGGAGGAAACATTTATGACGCCGGAACAAATCCAACGCTTAAAGGAAATGACCCTTTGGCTCATTCAAAATCCCGCCATAGAAGAAAGCTTCTGTGGGGAGTGCTTTGCTCCACAGGGTGAAGAAATATTGGAGATCCTGCAAAGACTAAAAGAGCGGGGCTACGATGAACTTCTCATGCTTTTCATCATGCGCTGTCAGGTCACCTATGAGGGGCAGCGTGCTTTGGAGCGCTTCTGCGCCGCCCAGCTTTTTGACTCGGCACTTCGCTCCGGCGCGGAACCACTCCTTCACGACTTTGAATCTCTTTTATCTGACGAAATCAACCGCACAAAGCAAAGAAGATAAAACGTTGTCTCTCCACTTTCCAATCTTCCGCTTTTGTGTTATTCTGTTCCCATGATAAACTATGAACTGATCCGGTCCAGACGGAAAACATTGTCTCTGGAAATCACAAAAGACCGCCGCGTTCTGGTGCGCGCACCGCAGCGGGCGGCCAAAAAAGACATTGACGCATTCGTGACAAGACATGAGGCGTGGATCCAAAAGCACCTTGCCGCCATGCCCCCTCCCCCGCCGGAACCCACGGCGGAGGAGATCGCCGCACTGAAGGCGAAAGCCGCGGCAGTGCTGCCGGGGAAGGTAGCCTACTGGAGCGCGGTAACGGGTCTCAAGCCCACGCTCATCAAAATCACCACCGCCCGCAAGCGCTACGGCAGCTGCAGCGGCAAAAACAGCATCTGCTTTTCCTGCTTTCTTATGAACTGCCCCGACGAGGCCATCGACCTTGTGGTGGTCCATGAGCTGTGCCACATCAGGGAGAAAAATCATGGGCCGCGCTTCTATGCCCTTCTCTCCCACTATCTTCCCGACTATGCGGAGCGGAAAAAGCTCCTCGCCCCCAAAGCCTTCCCTGTGTAAGGGGAGGTGTCACGCCGTTGGCGTGACGGAGGGGGTGCCAATCCCCCAGGCAGCTTCGCTGCCAGCCCCCTTTGCACAAGGGGGCCTTTTAAAGCCAAAAACCGCCCCTCCGGGCGGTTTTTATTTTATTCCTCAGGCCGCTCTGCAATGGCTTCGATCTCCACTCTGCAGCCCTTGTTCAGCTCCTTCACGGGAACGGCGATGCGGGCGGGCTTATGGTCACCGAAATATTCGGCATAGGCCTTGTTGATAGGGTCCCAGTCCTCATTAGCCGTCATATAGACCCGGCACATGACGATATCGTTCTTCGTGCAGCCGGCAGCAGCCAGAATGGGATCCAGCTTTTTCAGGGCAAACATGGCCTCCGCCTCCACGCCGCCAGCAGCGGGAAGGCCGGTGGAGCCGTCCAGAGAGGTCTGACCGGAGATATAGACCATACCGCGGGAGATGACCGCGGGGGTATAGTGGCCCCGGGGGGTCGCACCGTAAGAGAATTTCATACTGTTACCTCCTGAAATTTTGTAAACTGATCCATGCCGATATTGCCGCCGGAGAGGAGGAACACCACCTTTTCCTCCGGTTTAAATTTCAGCTTACCCTGCAGCACCGCGCCCATGACCTGGCAGGAGGTGATCTCCGCCAGGACCTTGCCCTGAGTCAGCAGGAGCTTCGTGGCTTTGAGGATGTATTCCTCATCCACCGTCACGATCTCATCCACATTTTTGCGCACAATGGGATAATTCCGCTCGCCGGGAAAGAGGGTCGCCGTGCCGTCCGCCACGGAGGAAGAGTCATCCGGCAGCCGCACGGGGTGCCCTGCGGCAAAGCTCCGGGTATAGCGGCAGACGTTGGCAGGCTCCACGCCGATGACGCGGACATCGGGCTTGCTCTCCTTGATGGCGGTGGAAACGCCGCCGATCAGACCGCCGCCGCCAATAGGCACCACCACAGCACTCACATCAGGAAGCTGCTCTAAAATTTCAAGGCCGGCAGTTCCCTGCCCCGCCATGAGCTCATAATCATCAAAGGGAGAAATGGCGGTAAAGCCCCGCTCCTCGGCAAGGGCCGCGCACACAGCGTAACGCTTGGCAGGCTCGGAGAACACCACTTCCGCGCCGTAGCCACGGATACCCTCCACCTTCACCTTCGGCGCGGTGTTGGGCAGCACCACACAGGCTTTCGCCCCCAGGAGCTTTGCGGCATAGGCGGTGGCCTTGCCGTGGTTTCCGGAGGAAGCCGTCACCACGCCCTTATCCAGCGCCTCCTTCGGCAGCGTCAGCATCCGGTTTGTGGCGCCGCGAATTTTGAAGGAATTGGTCTTCTGCATGTTTTCAGATTTTACGTAAACCTGACAGCCCAGTGCCCCATCCAATCCCTGCAGCCGCAGCAGGGGTGTTTCATAGATATAGGGGGCAATGCGTTCCTTTGCCTGTCGGATCATTTCCAGCGTCAGCATGGCAGTCCCTCCCGAACGATAAATTTGACACAATTATTATAGACCTTACAGCCTCAAAAGTAAAGAGAGCGCCTGTGAAAGCGCTCTCTTTTCAGCTGACCAGAAAGATCAGGAACAAAATCAATGCCATCTCCAGCACTTCCAAAAGGATCACCAGAGCCACTGTGGATCTTCTCATTTCCCTCCGGTCCCGGAAGACGACCACCGTCATCACCAGAGAGATCAACGCCACAAGGGCCATAAAAATCTGCAGCATATCACATACTCCTTAAAAAATCTCAGGTTTTCTCACTTCCCGGTCAATATCCACATCCGGTCTTGCTGCGGCAAGGGCGTCCAGAATGGCGTTGGCCTGTTCCGCCCGTTCCACCACAAATTCCTGATAAAACTCGCCATCGTAGAACAGCTTCACCCGCACCACGGGGATGGCCTTCCCGCAGGTTCCCTTCACAGGAAGACCGCTGTTGCGGGAGATGGCCTTTGTCACAGCAGCAAATGGAATATACCGGTCGCCGGGAAAGGCGGGAAAATACACCGCTTTGTCGCTCACGCGGTACTGGGCGATCTTCCTCGCGCCGCGGTGATCCGCCGCGGCATTCTCAATGCGGTGATGCTCTGACACAGATTTCAATTCAAACAATGCCATAATTTTCCCTCCTTTTTCTGTAGTGTACCAGAGATCCTCCCTACATAGCTGTAGGAAATGCAACATTTCAAGAAAAAATCATGGCAAAGGCCAGCAGCAGAATGAGTCCCGCCAGATTCACTGCCATAAAGATACCAAGAAACCGCCCGGTTCTGGGCTTTTCGCTGCGCAGATACAGCTTCAGCGTGATAAGGCTTGCAAGGGAGGCAATGGGCGTGCCGAGGCCGCCGATATTCACGCCCTGCAGTAATTCCTTCCAGTTCTCCGTGAAGGCGGACAGCAGCACCGCCGCCGGCACATTGCTGATGATCTGGCTGGCCGCGGCGGAGGTCAGCAGGGCAGAGCGGCCGAGGAAGCTCTGCAGCACCTCCCGCACGGCCTCCACCCGCCCCAGATTGCCGGACACCACAAAAAAGCACACAAAGGTCAAAAGCAGGGCATAATCCAGCTCCTTGAAGAGTCCCGGCTGCATCACTGCCACAGCGGCAAGGACGATCACCGTCATCACCTCATAGGGCAGGAGATGGAACACCGTCATCAGGCACAGCACGAACAGCACCCCGTAGACCGCCAGCTTTTTCTTTTCCCGGATCTCCGCCTTTTCCAGCGGGGGGACTTCCAGCCCCTTGGGCAGCACCAGGGCCGCCATGGGGGTAAGGAGCACAAGGCTCAGCACCGTCAGCGGCAGCACAGCGCCGAAAAACTCCCCTGCGGAGAGATGGTAGGCGCCGTAAAGATACAGGTTCTGGGGATTGCCCACCGGCGTTGCCATGCTGCCAAGGTTCGCCGCTACCGTCTGCAGCACCAGCACCTCCGGCGCCCGGGAGGCACAGCCGATCTGATCGAGGAGCAGCAGCGTAAAGGGCACAAAGGTCAAAAGGGCCACGTCGTTGGTCACCAGCATGGCAGAAAAGAAGGGCAGCCACACCAGCACCACACCAAGAGCCCGGCCGCCCCCGAAGCGCTGCACCAGCCACACCGCGAGGAAGCGAAAGGTACCGCACTCCTGCACCAGTGCCACCACCGCCATCAGACACAGCAGCAGGCACAGCACACGAAAGTCGATAAAACTCAGATAGTCCCCATGGGGCGGGACAATGGCCACCGTGAAAAGGGCGCAGAGGGCGGCAATGCACAGCACAGCCTCCTGCTTTATGAAGTGTTTTGCTCGATCCAGCATGGCAGCTCCCCCTGTTTTTCCAAAATTCGCTATTAAAATACCACACCGCGCCCCAAAAAACAAGAGCTGCCCGGCAAAGCGGACAGCTCTTGCATGTCATTTCATTATTCGGCAGCGGGGGCTTCCTCTGCGGGAGCTTCCTCGACCACGGGAGCAGCAGGAGCCTCCATGGGAGCGCCGCACTGGGGGCAGAACTTACTCTCGCCCTGATAGCCGCACACAGAGCAGGTCTTGGGGGCCTCTTCCACTACGACAGCTTCCTCTTCCTTCTCCTTGGAAGCTTCCAGCTCGGCGATCTTTGCCTTGGAAGCATTGACAGCCTCCACCAGCTCGCGGACGGCCTCGGGGATCTCACCCTCATATTCGTTGACGAACCACTCGCCGATGGTGCGGTAATTCTTGTCGATCTCCTTCTGCTCGCCGGCGATGGCCACATTGACCTTCACCTGATCGGCGGCGTCCTTGGTCTTATCAGCAGCCAGTGCTGCGAAGTCCTTTGCCTTCTTGGTCAGATTATCAAAAGAAAATGCCATACGTTTGATCTCCTTTCAGCCGGTGTACTCCCGACACAAATTTCAACTTTAGTATACTGCAGTTTGAAAGAAAATGCAACCTCGGGTCGGATGATTTACAGTTTGTTTTTAATCCTCCTCCGCCCAGCGGCGACAGCGCTCCACCGCTCTGCGCCACTGGCGCACCTGACGGGCACATTCCTCCCGATCCTTCTGGGGGACAAACACATGCTGACTGCGGCGCAGCTTCTCCAGCTCCTCCAGATCCTTCCACACGCCGACAGCCAGGCCTGCCAGCGCCGCCGCACCAAAGGCAGTGGTCTCCACCTGGGTGGGACGATCCACCCGCATCCGCAGGAGATCCGCCTGGGTCTGCATCAAAATGTCGCTGACTGAAGCGCCGCCGTCCACCCGCAGATCTGTCAGGGGGCAGGGAGCATCCGCGTTCATGGCCTCCACCAGATCCACCACCTGGAAGGCGATGGATTCCAGCACCGCCCGGGCGATATGGCCCTTGCCGGAGCCGCGGGTGAGGCCCACGATGGTGCCCCGGGCATACATATCCCAGTAGGGCGCGCCAAGGCCGGTGAAGGCGGGCACCACATACACCCCGCCGGAGGAGGGGACGCTCTCAGCAAGACGGTCACACTCCGGCGCGGAGGAGATCAGTCCCAGCTCGTCCCGCAGCCACTGAATGGTGCTGCCGGCGTTGAACACACTGCCCTCCAGCGCGTAGGAGGTTTTTCCCCCTACCGTCCAGCCTACGGAGGTCACGAGACCGGAGCGGGAGCGAACTGCTTCGCCGCCCACATTCATCAGCGTGAAGCAGCCGGTTCCGTAAGTATTCTTGGCCTGACCGGGGGCAAAGCAGGCCTGTCCGAAGAGGGCCGCCTGCTGGTCGCCGGCGCTGCCGCAGATGGGCACGCCTGCAAGGGCTTCCAGACCGGGGATACCTTCTGCCACAGTGCCGTAAACCTCACTGTTGGAGCGGGGCTCGGGCAGAAGACTCATAGGGATCTTTAAAAGCTCGCAAAGATCCCTGTCCCACTGCAGCTTATGGATGTTAAAGAGCATCGTGCGGCTGGCGTTGGAATGATCCGTCACATGGACCTTACCGCCGGTAAGATTCCAGATGAGCCAGCTGTCCACCGTGCCGGCGCAGAGCTCCCCCCGCTCCGCCCTTCCCCGGGCGCCTGGAACGTTATCCAGCAGCCAGCGGATCTTGGTGCCGGAAAAGTAGGCGTCAATCAAAAGGCCGGTCTTTTCCGTAATAGCCCGGGTCAGCCCCTGAGCCTTCAGGCTGTCGCAAAGAGGGGCCGTGCGGCGGCACTGCCAGACGATTGCGTTGTAAATGGGCTTGCCGGTGGAGCGCTCCCAGATGATGGTGGTCTCACGCTGGTTGGTGATGCCCAGCGCTGCCACAGAGCGGGGGTCGATATGGGCGGCGTCCACCGCCTCCATCAGCGCCCGCTTTTCCGTGTTCCAGATCTCCATGGGGTCATGCTCCACCCAGCCGGGCCGGGGATAGATCTGGCGGAAGGGGTACTGTGCGCGGGAGACGATCTCACCGCCCTGATTAAACAAAATGGCACGGGATGATGTAGTGCCCTGATCCAACGCGACGACATAAGTATCCATAGGGGAAAACCTCCTCTGGTAATCAATGTGGAACCGTGCTATAATAAATCCACACAAATTATATCATAAGGGAGGCGGCATTTCCATGGTATTCCACGAATTTACCTATCTTTCGGCAAATGGCAAGACCCCCATCCACGCGGTGGAGTGGCTGCCGGAGCAAGCGCCCATCGCCGTTTTGCAGCTCGCCCACGGTGTTTCCGAGCATATTCTGCGCTATGAACCCCTCGCCGCCTATCTCACCGAGCGGGGCTTTGCCGTTGTGGGCCATGACCATCTGGGCCACGGCGCATCCGTCATCGAAGGAAAGGGGCGGCTCTACTTCGGCCCCAAGGGCAGCTGGAACACGGTGGTGCAGGATATCGAGGTGCGCCGCCAGCTGGCCCGGGAAAAATTCCCCTCTCTCCCCTATTTCCTGCTGGGTCATTCCATGGGCTCTTTCCTTGCCCGCACCTATCTCATCCGCCACCACGGCACCGTAAACGCCGCCATCATCATGGGCACCGGCCAGATGCCTCCCGCGTTGGTGAAGAGCGGCATTTTCATGGCAAACCTTGAAAGCCGGCGGGTGGGTGAAGATCAGCCCAGCCCCCTCATCGACAAGATCGCTTTCGGCCCCTACAACAAGCCCTTCGCCCCCAACCGCACCCCTTACGACTGGCTCAGCGTGAACGAGAGCAATGTGGATGACTATATCGCCCATCCCCTCTGCGGCGGCATTCCCTCCACGGGGCTGTTCCGTGAAATGCTCACCGGCATTTCCTTCATCACCAACCAGCGGAATGTGGAGCAGATGGACAAGTCCACCCCCATCCTCTTTATCTCCGGCGAGATGGACCCCGTGGGAGATCTCAGCAAAGGCGTCAAGCGGGCCTACGGCAGCTTCCGCGCCGCCGGCATGAAGGATGTGCAGCTCAAGCTCTATCCCACTCTGCGCCACGAGATCCTGAATGAAGACTGCCGTGAGCAGGTCTTCGAGGATCTTTATAACTGGATGGCAACGAAAACCGCCGCAACACTATAATTCCATAACGCAATGAACGGCCGCCCTTTCGGGCGGCCGTTTTGCTGTTTAGTTCTTCACTTCCACGATGCGGACGATGCCGTCCAGCACATAGAGGGTACATTCCTCGGCGTAGGCATGGCCCTCGGAGAGGGTCATCCAGCGGCCCGTGGAGCGGTTGTAGCACAGCACATCCTCGCTCACAGCATAGAGCTTGCCCTTCACCGTCACAGAGTAGGGGCCGTTCCACGCGGAGTTGGATACATTGCGCACCTCATCCATCTGCGTCACCCGCACAAAGCGGTCGCCCCGCAATGTCGCCGCCACATAATCGCCGTTTTGCACGCTGTAGCCGGTCTCATAAGCGCCGGTGGTGGTCACCTGACCGTCCTTTCCGTAAACGACCTCCATCATCGTGGTATCCACGGCCCCCAGATCCTCGTCAAAGGCGGTCTGTTTGGTGACTGTGGCACGGCCATAGTACACCACGCCGCCCTTGCTGTCGCCGATCTGGATGAGGTCCACTTCTCCCGCCCAGTTCTTCCGGGCATAGGCGATCTGACTCTTGGGGATCTCATCAGAAATAAGGTCACTGAGAGCCACAGCGGAAGTGCCTTCATAAATCATTACGTGATCTGCCAGCTCCAGATTGCCCAGCTTCCGCTCCGTCACCTTCAAAACGCCGCTGACGCCATCCTTGGGGGTATGAAGCTTTACGCCGCTCTTGTCGGACTGGATGGTGACCATCTGGCCCTCATACTCTCCGCTGCCGCTGACGCTGCCAAGACCGATCCGTCCGCCGCCGCAGAACAGCCACACCTGACCATCCGCCACCATACCGAGAGCACTTTCCTTGCCGGAAGCCGTGCCGGCCACCTGACCGTCATCGGTAAGCAGCAGCGTGACGATGCTTCCGGGCTTATGCTTTGCCATGTCGCTCATGGCGCTTTCCAGAACCTGCAGCTTCACGCCGCCAAGCACCGTGATCTCCATAGGCTCTCTGGGACTGGGGGTGCAGTCCTCATAATACACCGTGATGCGGGTATCGCAAAGGCGGATGGTGTTGGTAGCTGCGGAATAGGTGGCCACATCGCCCTTACGGATATCCTTGGTGGTGGCCTTGGCGCCGTTTTTGGTCAGCGCATAGGAATTGCTGCCTGCCAGTGCCGTAAAGCCTGCAGTGGAGCCGTTTTCCTCCACCACAAGGGCGCTCTCCGCGCCGCTGCCGGCCACGAACACATACTCCACACTGCCGCTGCCGCCCACATAGACCGTAGCCTCGGTGCCGGCGGTGAGCCATGCATAGGTCTCATTCCAGCTGCGCTGCTCGCCGCCGTAATAGGCCTGGGCATTGCGGGCCACAGTATAGCGGGCGCCGGAAGTGGTGGTGATTTTTGTCGCGGAAGCGGAAGCGATGGTCACAGCGCTGCCGCTGCCCACATCAGAGGGCACAAAGGTCACGGCTCTTCCCCGGTCATTGAGCAGCAGCGTGCCCCGGTGGCCGTTGAGCAGGCCGTTTCCGGCCTTGCCCGCCATGGCATAAACCTCGCCGCCGGAAAGCTCCATGGCGGTGGGCAGACCGTCAGGCCCCACTGCCGCGCAGCTGACCAGAACCACATCAGAAATGGCATTGCCGATAGAGGCAAGGTAGCTGCCGCCGTCCTTGCGCTCGCTTTGCAGCAGATTCAGGAACAGTCTCGCGGCTTCACCACGGCTCAGGGGGGCAGTGCCGGTGGTGTCAAGGCCCTTCAAAAGGCCGATCTTCTCTCCCATGGCCATATAGCTTGCAGGCCAGATGCCGCCGATATCCGCGTCGGCATAGCCCAAGATCCGCAGCAGGATCGTTACGGCCTGACCAGCAGTCACCGTCTCTTCGGGGTGGAAGGCACCGTCGGGATAGCCGGCGATAACACCCTTGCCCTTGGCAGCCATATTCACATAGCTGGATGCCCAGTGAGAGCCCCTCACATCCGGAAATACTGTAATGGTCTCATACCGGCTCAGTTCATCCGCCCCGTTCATGGCATAGATCACCATTTTGCAAAACTGGGCCCGGGTCAGATAGCCCTTTGGCTGGAAGGTGCCATCCGGATACCCGTCCAGCGCTCCCATGAGGCGCAGCGTCTCAATGGCCAGCAGCGTATCCGGGTCGGACACATCGGAAAAGCGGCTCTGCTCCGCGGCAAAGGCGGGGGCCGCCAACGCGGACACCGCCATTGTCAGCGCCAGAAGCCATGTCAAAATTCGTTTTTTCATACGTCTCTCCTCTCAATCCGCCCGGAGGGCTTCCACCGGCTGCAGCCGGGACGCCTTGGCCGCCGGATAAATACCAAACAAGATCCCCAAAAGCACCGACAGCACAAACGCCCCTGCCGTGATGCTGAAGGATGGCCAGATCTCCATATCCACCAGGAGCTTACCCGCAATGCGGGTGCCCACCGTACCGATCCCGATACCGATGATGCCGCCCATACCGCAAAGCATGCCCGCCTCAATGAGGAACTGTGTGACGATGCTGCTGCGCCGTGCGCCGATGGCCCGGCGGATACCGATCTCCCGGGTGCGCTCGGTGACTGTCACCAGCATGATGTTCATAATGCCGATGCCGCCCACCAGCAGCGAGATGGCGGCAATACCACCCAGCACCAGGCTCATCATGGCAGCCTGCTCGTTCATGCTCTCCTGATACTGGTTGTTGCTGTAGGCGTAGCCCCAGCCATTCTGGCCATTGTTGGTCAAACCGTTGAGGTAACCGGAAAGGCGGGAGATGACCTCGTTGGTGGCTTCGCCGGAGGCCGCCTTTACTACAAAGTCATTCATCTGATTGCCGGGGGAGAGCAGTCGGCTGACGGAATAGGGATAAACGATCATGTTATCCGCGCTCCAGAGACTGTTGGGGTCCTTTTCCTTGTAAACACCGATGACCCTAAAGCTGTTGCCGTCCACCTGAATGGTCTGGCCCACAGGATCGGCATAGTTGAAGAAATTCCTCGCAGCCTTCGCGCCCATAACGCACACCTGATTATAGTGGCGGATATCCATCACGCTGATATCCCGGCCGGAGGCCAGTTCAAAATTGTTGCAGATGGCATACTGGTCGGAACCGTAATACTGGCTGGGAGGCAGGGCAATGTCTCCCATGTCACTCTCGTTTCCCGTCCAGTTGTTCCACATATTCTCCTCATTCTTGCGCATGGACTCGGTGGATTTGGAGCCGTACACCACCGTGGGGCTGCAGTAGCCCGTGGGGGTGATGCCCAGCACCAGATCGCTTCCGAGGCTGTTGCAATAGGTATAGAGGGCGTCGAAGGCGTCCTGCCCATTATAAAGATAGCAGGAGACCTCCACGCGGTTGGTGCCCATGGCCTCAAACTGGGCAAGGCTCTGCTCGTTCATACCGTTGATGGTGGAAACGATCATCATCACCGAGGCGATGCCGATGATGATGCCCAGCATGGTGAGGACGGAGCGGCCCTTATTGCCTAAGATGGACCGCAGGGCCATTTTCAGTGCCTGACCGATCTTCACAGCCAATCCACCTCCTGTCTGCGATCCTCCACGATCCTGCCGTCCGTCAGACGCACGACCCGCCGCGCCGTAGCAGCGATGGAATTGTCGTGGGTGATGAGGATCACCGTAGTCCCCTCCTTGTTCAGCTCTCGCAGAAAGCCCAGTACCTCCAGACCCGTTTTGGAGTCCAGTGCGCCGGTGGGCTCATCTGCCATGATGATGGGGGGCTTGGTGGCGATGGCCCGGGCGATGGCAACGCGCTGCTGCTGACCGCCGGACATCTCCGTAGGCTTATGCTTCACGCGGCCGGCAAGCCCTACGCGCTCCAGCGCATCCATAGCCATTTCCCGCCGCTGATCCGCTCCTTTTCCCTGATAGATCAGGGGGAGCTCCACATTCTCCAGAACCGTCAGATTCTGGATGAGGTTATACTGCTGGAAAATAAAGCCGATCTCCTTGTTGCGAATGGCGGAAAGCTCCTTGTCCGTCAGCTCCCGAACGTCCACCCCGCTGAGGCGGTACTCGCCCCGCGTAGGGATATCCAGGCACCCCAGCACGTTCATCATGGTGGACTTACCGGAGCCGGACTGACCCACGATGGCCACGAACTCTCCCCGGTCAATGGTGAGGCTCACGCCATCCAGGGCCCGGACCTCGCTTTCCAGTCCTTCGCCGTAGATCTTATATACATCCTTGATCTCGATCAGCATCGTTACATCCAGACCTCGGTGGTCATCATCTGAGTAAAGACCACAGTATCTGCCTCCACGCCGGATTTGATCTCCACGTAATAGTCATCGGCAATGCCGGTCACCACCGGCACAGCCCAGAAGCCCTCGGGCACACCCATCATTTCAAGATCCACCTCAACGGCGGTGTCGGGACGCTCTCCCTGCACGAAGACCACATCTCCGGCATTTCCGTCGGGCAGTGTCACCGTCTTGACGCACTGGATAGGAACCACCAGACAGTTATCATTCTGGCTGGCCACGAGAGAATAGTTGATGTAGCTGCCGGTCATCAGCGTTCCGTCGAAGTTATCCACGGAGATGACCATGGGATAGCGGGCCACGCCGTTTTCCGCCTGAGAATTCAGACTCAGAGAATCCACCACGCCGGAATAGATGCTGCCCCACTGGTCCACCTCCACATAGGCGCCGGGCTTGACGTAGGAAACGTTGCGCTCGTCCACCGTGGCGTCCACGATGATGGTGGAAGTGTCGGCAATGGTGAGGGCGGCGGTATTTTCGCCAAATTCCATATCAGGCCAGAGCATGAGTCCCATGACCGTGCCGGAAATGGGAGCCACTGCCTCGCAGTTTGCAAGGTTTTTCTCGGCATTCGCCAGCGCCTTGGCGGCGTTGTCGATGCGCTCCTGCAGAGCAAAGATCTCGCCTTCGGTGTCCTCGCCGTCGATGCGCAGCACCACCTGACCCACGCCCACCTGCAGATAATCCACCAGAGCGCTGGAAATGACCGTGCCGTTCACCGTGGAGCACAGGTCGCCCACGCGGTTATACTTCAGTTCATCTGCCTCGTAGGGATAGATCTCCTCGCCGCCCTCCAGAACATAAGCAGAGGCCGTCATTCCGGCCGTCAGCGTCCCGGGATTATCCACCAGGATCTGAGCCGAAAACAGCTTGGAGCCCTCAGGGGTGATCCGGCTGACCATGTAGACCTTCTCCACTGTTCCGGGAAGGAGCTGCATGAGTCCGGGAATGGAGACCTGCACCTGCTGGCCTTCATAGATCATGCCCTCATAGGCGTAACTATAGTACTGGGTAAGCCGGAGCTTCGTATCATCCGCCAAAGTAGCCACCTTCTGGCCCTTGGAAATGGTGTCACCGGGATTGAGGGTAATACAGTCCATGAGCTTACCGGGATAGGAGGGGGCAAGATTCAGTCCTGCAATGTCCTTTTGCAGAGCGGACATCTGCTTTTCCAGTCCCTCCACCTCGCTTCTGGCCTGCTCCACAGCGGTGCGGGCAGCCTCGGACTCCACCACGAAGAGAGGATCTCCCGCCATCACCTTCTGTCCCTCGGTGACATACACCTCCCGGACGATACCGCCGGTGGCCAGGGTGATGGACTCACTGTCCTTGGCCTTGGTGAGGCCGTAACCCTCCACCATGGAGGTAATGGAGCCATAGTGTACGGTATCCGTCACCACTTCCATTTCCGCCTCGCCTTTGCTGCCGCCGAATTTCTTCCAGCCGGCAAAGCAAAGGGTCGCCACCACCAGCAAAACAGCCGCGTTGCGGACACGGCGGCGTGTCTTCTTGGGGACCGCCTTCCACTTTTCCTTCAGCGAGCGCTTTTCTTCCACCGCCGCTTCGCTCTGGGATACATCCTTTTCCATGATCTCAGCCATATCTGTACCTCCTGTAATGGCATTTTTCCATGATATTATGGTACGGAATAGGCCTTTGCAATACAACAACAAAACGGTTACATTTTTCTTCCCATTGGAAAAATTTTGCCCTTTATTGTCCCTTTGGGCAGAAAAAACTGCTCCCCTTTCGGGGAGCAGTTTTGAAGAGATTGCAGGAATTATGCCTTGGCGGCTTCCTTCTTGCCCATCATGAACTGGACAACGACAATGCCTGCCACCAGTGCCACACCGACGATATCGGTCACGGTACCGGGGACCATCATGCACAGGCCACCGGCCACCAGGGCGATACGGACCAGGGGATTGATCTTGGTGAATAGGTGACCGTTCAGAGCCGCGGCGATACCGAACAGACCCAAGAAAGAGGTCACGATGATGGAAATAGCGGACACGATACCCTTATCCATCAGCAGCATGGTGGGGTTGATGGCAAAGATGTAGGGAACCAGGAAGGCAGCGATAGCAAGGCGGGTGGCGTTGAAGCCGGCCTTCATGGGATCGCACTTTGCGATAGCAGCGCCGGCGAAAGCAGCCAGAGCCACGGGAGGAGTGATATCGGCCACGATGCCGAAGTAGAACACGAAGAAGTGAGCGGCAACACGAGGCACACCCAGAGTGATCAGAATGGGGGCGCAGGTGGAGGCCATGATGCAGTAGTTAGCAGTGGTGGGAACGCCCATACCCAGAACGATGCAGCACAGCATGGTCAGGAACAGAGCGAACAGCATGGACAAAGTGGGGTTGGGGATCATGGCGGAGAGGTTGACGACTGCGGAAACCAGCTTGGAAGCAAGACCGGTAACGGTGATGCAGCCGGCGATCATACCAGCCATGGAGCAGGCAACGGCAACAGTGATAACGCCGCGGCCGCCGGCCTCAAGAGCCTCCCAGATGGTGCCAAACAGCTTCTTGGCGAAGCGGCTCATCATGCTGCCGGGCAGGTTGTCCTCATTCTTCTTGGCCCAGGAGAGCATATCGGGGATACCCACAGCAATGGCAATGAGGATGGCCAGGGTAGCGGAGAACTGCAGAGAACGGATGTTGGCAGCAACCAGCACCACCAGGATCACCAGGGGAGCCAGCAGATAGATGCGCTTGATCAGATCCTTGAACTTGGGCAGCTGATCTCTGGGGATACCCTTCAGGCCCAGCTTCTTGGCCTCCAGATGGACGGTCATGAAGATGCCGGAGAAATACAGCACTGCGGGCAGGATGGCATAAACAGCGACCTGGATATAGGGGATGCCCATGTACTCAGCCATCAGGAAGGCGGCGGCGCCCATGATGGGAGGCATGATCTGGCCGCCGGTGGAAGCGGAAGCCTCAACAGCAGCGGCGAACTGGGGCTTGTAGCCGGTGTCCTTCATCATGGGGATGGTGATGGAGCCGGTGGTAACGGTGTTGCCGACAGAGGAGCCGGACACCATGCCGCAAAGAGCAGAGGAGATAACGGCAACCTTGGCGGGACCGCCGGAAGCCCAACCCACCGCGCTGTTAGCCAGAGCGATGAAGAAGTTGGAGATACCGGTTCTCTCAAGGAAGGCGCCGAAAATAATGAACACACCGATGAACTTGGCGCAGACCTGAACGGGGGTGGCCAGCACGCCGGAGGTGCCGTAGAACATGGTGTGGATAACGCGAGGCAGGGCCTGACCGGAAGCGAAGGTATAGATCATCAGCACGCCGACGACGCACAGGATGGGGATACCGACGGAGCGGCGGCAGAGCTCAGCCATGACCAGAATACCAATGATACCAATGGCAATGTGGAAGGTGGTGAGCTTGGATGCGCTGGTGATGTTGTTGCGCATCATATCCATGTAGTTGAAAGAATACCAGAAGAAAGAGAATGCGCCGGCAACCATGATAATGATATCATAGATGGGCATGCGGTTGGGTCTCATGTCACCCTTCTTGATGGGATAGGTGAGGAAGCCCATGATGACGATGCAGCCCAGGAACATGGGCAGACGGACCTGAAGGTCAGAGGTGGAGAACAGAGTGGAATAGATGCAGTACAGAGAGAAGATGACGTTGACAGCGCCCACAAGCAGCTTGGGCTTGCCGGTCCAGATACGGACGTTGGATTCTGCGTCATACTTACGCATCAACGCATCGATCTCTGCCGCAGTCTGGTCATCCAGGCCCTTTTCCAGATCGATGACCTGGCTCTTGACGGGCTCGTTGGTGTTGGACATTGAGCGGAACCTCCTTATTGAAATAGTACAAAACGCGGGGTATGCTGAATTTTCATATCAATTCTGTCCGCCATGCATGGACAGATTGACAGTTCAAAGGGCTGCGGCGCCCAAGGACGCCGCAGCCCTCTGCAATTCACTGATTCAAATGTTTAGGATAATCCTAAATCAGATCAATAAGTACCAGCGGGGATGACGTAGGTGCTGTAGTAGGGAGAAGCAGCCAGCATAGCGTCGCACTCAGCACCGTCGATGTTGACCAGATACACGTCGGTGGCGGTAGCCAGGTCGACGATGGAGGTGGTGGGAGCACCGGCGACGACGAAAGCAGCGTCGATCTTGCCGTCCTTCAGGGACTCGGTGGAGTCACCGAAGCTCTGGTAGACGGGCTCGATGTCGGCCTCAGACAGGCCATAAGCCTCGAGAGCATCGATAGCGTTGAAGTAGGTACCGGAACCGGCAGCGCCGACGGAGACCTTCTTGCCCTTCAGATCAGCAACGGTCTTGATCTCGGGGTTGTTGGTGACGATCTGGACAGCCTCCATGTACAGGGAAGCGACGACAGAGAAGTCCTTGATGGCAGCGCCGTCGAACAGACGCTGGCCGTCATAAGCGTAAGCCATAACGTCGGACTGGCAGAAAGCGATCTGGACGTTGTCGGCGACCATGTCGTCGATGTTCACAGCGGAACCGCCGGAGGTAACAGTGGTGATGGACAGGTCGGTGTTGTTGGAGACATAAGCGCCCAGAACGCCGCCGAAGGCGTAGTAGGTGCCGGACTCACCGCCGGTGCCGAAGGTCAGGCTGCCGCGGGCAGCGCCGGTGCCGGCGCCTTCCTTAACGGAAGCAACCTCGATGCCCTTTTCCTTGAAGTACTTGGCTGCGCCGGGATGATAAGGCACAGAAGTCATGGAAGCGGCATACTCCAGGCTCAGCTCAGCGCCCTTGGCGTGCTGACCGGTGATGGCCTCGGTGTTCTCGAAGATGGTGGAAACGAAGGTGTAGATCTCGTCCTCAGAGATATCATCGCGGGCGAGAACGACGGCGCCGATAGCAACGGTGTTGGTATCGGTGGCCTCAACAGCGGGGGCGGAGGGAGTGGCAGCGG
>JAFQRI010000081.1 GCA_017410185.1 Oscillibacter sp.
GCCGTCCACACCGAGAAGGGTGAGGAGAAGCTGAACCTCATCATGGTGGATGACGCCATCCCCGCCGGCGCAAAGCTCTGCTGATTTTCCATGAAAAGGCATAGCCTTTTCATGGAGAAAGATTGCAGCTTGCTGTAGCGCACTCGCTGTGCTCGCACGTTTGCAAGCTGAGAAGTGTTTTTGCCGACGTACACGCCGCCGTCAAAAACGGATCATGCCCATTTCGCCACTGCGGTGGCGAAATCCTACGGAGTTTAGAGCGCTGCGAAAGCGGCGCTCTTTTCTTTTGCGGCGAAGTATGCTAAACTATCCTCATAACAGAGAAAAGGATGATACGATGCGACTGACCTGTGCGATTTTTGATATGGATGGCACGCTGCTGGACTCCATGTGGAAGTGGGATGACCTGGGCTTTGAAATTCTGCGCCGCCATGACCGGGAGGCCCGGCCTGATTTCCGGGATAAGACGGTGCCTATGGGCATGCGCTCCGCGGCGGAATACTGCGTGGAGGCGTATGATCTTCCCTGCATCGCTGAGGATATTGTGGAAGAAATGCACCAGTGTATGACCGGCTTCTACGAAAATGAGGTCAAATGCAAGCCGGGCGTGGAAAAATTCCTCGCCATTTTGAAGATGGAGGGCGTGAGCATGTATATCGCCTCCGCCTCTGACCGCCCCTTGGTGGAGGCGGCCCTGCGCACTGCCGGCATCGCCCATTATTTCAAGGGCATCATCACCTGCGCCGAAGCCGGTGCCGGAAAGGGTGACAGCCCCAAGATCTACGAATATGCCATGAAGCGCCTGCAGGGAAATAAGCTCAACACAGTCATTTTCGAAGATTCCTGGGCGGCCATCCGCACGGCGAAGGAGGCAGGCTTCCGGGTGGCCGGCATTTACGACAAGAGCATGGATTCTCACTGGGAGGAGATCAAAGCCCTGGCAGACTATGCCTACGAGAGCTTTGAAGAGCTGACGGAAAGCTGAAAATTCAGAGAAAATAACTACAGCCGCGGAAATTTTCCGCGGCTGCAGTTTATTTATGGGGTCATGCGCTGTAAGGAACAGTGCAGTCCTTTGCGGCGGTCTTGTTGAAGTTCTGGAGGAACACACGCAGATCCTGCATGTTCACCTTGCTGTCACTGTTGACATCGGTGAGGGGTTCCTCGATCTTATCGCCCTGCTTGTTGAAGTTCTGGAGGAAGGTGCGCAGGTCCTGCATGTTGATCTTCTCGTCTGCATTCACATCACCCTGCACCAGCTTGATCTCACCAAGATCCACATCCGCGCCGTTGGGGGTCACATCCTTCACGGTGTAGGTGAGGCAGCCTGCCTTTTTCACTGTCACATCAAAGGTGTCTTCCGGCGCCTCAAAGGAGAAGGTGCCGTCTGCCTGCACGGTGGTTTCCCCGCTGCCGCCGCTGACGGTGGCGCCAGCGCCGCCGCTGACGGTGCCCCGCACAGTGAGGGACACGATCTCAGGAGGGGTAATGTCTTCGGCGGGAGGAGTACCGGTGGTGGTGAAGAAATAGGCCTCTCCTACATAGTTTTTGCCGTTGATCGTGGTGGTGATCCTGTAGCTGTAGGTGGTTCCCGGGGTAAGGGTGACGCCTACTTCGCTGTTGATATCGTACCATGCGTGGAAGCTGGTGAGGGAGTCGCCCACATTGGTGATAGTCTCCGAATACTCCTTGATGAGGTTGTTGGTATCATCGAAAAGCATCACGCCGCAGGCGGTAACATGGCTTCCGGCAGGCTTGATGATATTGCCCACCACGGTGGCGTTGGTGTCGCTGACGGAAAACTTGCCTACATAGGTCGGATCAGTGGGATAGCGCACAGAGACGCTGGAGGGGCCGGGATCGGCGGGCGGGGTGGAAGGCTGATCGCCGCCGGAAGGCGTGTCATCTGCGTCCAATCCGGGCTCCGGCTCGCCGGGGGGCGGTTCAATGCCGCGGTAGTCGTCCTCAATGGTGATGCAGGGGCCGTAGGCAAAACCGACATGCTCGGTTTTGAGGATGCCATAGGAAACGGCGTACCAGTTTCCGATGCTCTCGTCGGGATAGACATAGACGCTCTCGCCGGCGGGGATGGCAAAAAGCTCCACGGACTGGGAGGGCGAAGGCGCGGAATAGTTATTCAGGGCGAGGGCTCCGCTGGAAAGATTGACGGTACCCATCTGGGCAGAGGTGTTCAGATAGTCACCCCACACCCAGCCGCCGCTGCTCAGGCTGTACCACACGTTGCCATAGCAGTTGACGATCTTGCCGTTGACCTGTACGCTGCCGGAACACTTGGTGGGAAATTGGGGGGAATCGCCGTAGGGCGCGAAGTGGATGGGGAAAGATTTGCTCTGGGCCGAGAGGGTGGTATTATTCATGTATACGAGCTGGAGCTGGTCGAGGCAGTAGGTACAGTAGCCCTTTCCGTTCACACAGTGGATATGGGTGTCCAGATACTCCCCGCTGAGCCATTCGCCGGTAGCAAGCTGATACCATGTGTTGTTAAAGGCGTTTTTCACGCTGCCAAGGACATAGACCCTATCCCCCAGATTGTACCGGGTCAGGATGGTGGCGTCGCCGTAAGGGGTGACGTGGGAGGGGGCGGTGCCGGTGCTGTTTACGTCCACCACGTCCATGTACGCGCCGCCCGTGGGGGTGGGCACGATGTAGGGTTCGCCGCATTCGTTGCAGGTAACGCTGTAGTCGTTATGGAATGTATAGCTGGGGTGAGAGCAGGTGGGGTAATTGTTAGCTCGGCGGATCACAACAGACGAGGCAAGATAACCTCTGTCGGCAACGTAATCATATTTCCGGTATTCCACGCGGTTGGTTCGGTCTACGTTTGAGTTATACATGGTCATGCCGGAAGAATCCGCACTGATAAAAATTCCGTAATGAACTTCAGCGCCGCTGCTGTTATAGAAATAGATCACATCACCGGGCTTGGCATACTGATAAGTGCTGTATGCTGTGCTGGAGCCCCGCGCCACTTCGTATGCAGAGACCGTTCCGTGGACGACAGAACCCAGCTTCACGCCGAAGATGTCATGATAGACATAGCGCGCAAAGCCCAAACATTGGCCGGAAGTATCATCCGTCCATGCCCATGACTTGTTATTATGGGCAGCCATATAATTAACGCCGCAGTTTTTGCAGTATGCGCCGCCGCAGGGATTGCATGCCTGTCCATTGACGGAAAAATAGCTCCCATGGGGGTACTGTGCTGCGATGGCATTGATTTTACCCAAAACACTCTGCTCCCCCGCCGCAAAAGCTGCCGGGGTCATGGCAGCACACAGCAGCACCGTGGCCGCAAGGCTCAAAAGATACTTTTTCCAATTTTTCAAGGGACATCCCTCCTTTTGTTATGAACTCATTATATCAAAGGTGTTTCGGTTTGCAAGATAAACCGCTCCTTTTCAGACCGGCTGATCTGAAAAGGAGCGGTTAACTGGTTATGAAAAATTACAGCTCGGCGGCGCGGCTGTCCACCTCATACATATGGGCGATGAGGTCGAGGAGCTTGTTGGTGTAGCCCCACTCGTTATCGTACCAAGCGATGAGCTTGACGAAGTTATCGTCCAGCATGATGCCGGCGGTCTCGTCGAAGATGCAGGTCTCAGAGAAGCCCGTGAGGTCGGAGGAGACTACCTGATCGGTGGTGCAGGTGATGATGCCCCGCATGGAGTTCTTGGCGGCGTTGCGCATGGCTACGCACACATCATGGTAGCTGGCGGGGTGGATGAGGCGGGCGGTGAGGTCCACAACGGAGACGTCCTTGGTGGGCACGCGGAAGCTCATGCCGGTCATCTTGCCCTTGAGCTCGGGAATGACCTCGCCCACGGCCTTGGCAGCGCCGGTGGAGGAGGGGATGATGTTGTCCATGACGCTGCGGCCGGTACGCCAGTCGCGGCCGGCGCGGGAGTCAACGGCCTTCTGCTTGGCGGTGGCGGCGTGGATGGTGGACATGAGCGCCTGCTCGATGCCAAAGGTGTCGTTGATGACCTTGGTCATGGGGGCAAGGCAGTTGGTGGTGCAGGAGGCGTTGGAGACAACGTTCATGCTGGGATCGTACTTCTTGTGGTTGACGCCCATAACGAAGGTGGGGGTCACCTTGTCCTTGGAAGGAGCGGAGATGACGACCTTCTTGGCGCCGTTGGCCAGGTGAACGGAAGCGGCCTCGGTGGTGTTGTACACGCCGGTGGACTCGATGATGTACTCAGCGCCGCAGTCGTCCCAGGGGATCTTGGAAGCGTCGCTCTCGCTGTAAACGCGGATGCGCTTGCCGTTGATGATGAGGTGGCGGTCATCGTGGGTGACCATGCCGGTGAAGGTGCGGAAAACGGAGTCGTACTTCACCTGATAGACCATGTAGTCCAGGTCTGCATTGCGCAGGTTGATGCCGCAGATCTGATATGTGCTGGAGCCGCGCTCCACCATGCAGCGCAGAGCCACTCTGCCGATACGGCCAAAGCCATTGATGCCAACTTTGATTGCCATAGATGGATCCTCCATACTTTCCTTTATGTTTTCATAACAATAGCCCCGGTGTGGGGCTTGCGGGGACTATTTTAACACGCTCTATAAAAAAAGCAAGTAAAAGTTACGCAACATTACGTATTATATTTTTGGATATCAGACATAACTGACGCAAAAGCCCCTGAGGGGGAAATTTCGCCTCGTTTCGACGCCTTTCGACGTTTGTCTTGTTTTTCTGCGCCGGATTTGTTATCCTGCTAATGAAGAGGCGGGAGTTTCCTTGGTTAAGC
>JAFQRI010000082.1 GCA_017410185.1 Oscillibacter sp.
ACGGGGTGACCGATGGAGATAGCGCCGCCGTTGACGTTCAGCTTGGCAGGATCAAAGCCCAGCACACGGCCCACAGCGATGGACTGAGCGGCGAAAGCCTCGTTGGCCTCGATCAGGTCGATATCGTCGATGGTGACGCCGGCCTTGGCCAGAGCAGCACGGGAAGCGGGAACGGGGCCAACACCCATGATCTTGGGATCGACGCCGCCCTGGCCCCAGCCGATGAGCTTGGCCATGGGCTTCAGGCCGAACTTCTCAACGGCCTCAGCGGAAGCGAGGATGATGGCGGCAGCGCCGTCGTTGATGCCGGAAGCGTTGGCAGCGGTAACACGCTGGGTGCCCTTGTCCTCAGCATCCTGAGCGCCGGTGACCTCGAAGGTGTGAACGACCTGAGGAGCGGGAGACTCGGGGCCGACGGGGAAAGCGCCGCGGAGCTTTGCGATACCGGCAGCGGTAACACCGGCCTTGGGGAACTCGTCCTTCTTGAACTCGACGATCTCCTTCTTCACCTTCACGGGGACGGGAACGATCTCATCGTCGAAACGGCCGGCAGCCTGAGCGGCCTCAGCCTTGTTCTGGGAGGCAGCAGCGAACTCGTCCTGCTCGGCACGGGTGATGCCCCAGATATCGTTGATGTTCTCAGCGGTGGTGCCCATGTGATAGTTGTTGTAAGCATCCCACAGACCGTCGTTCACCATGGTGTCAACGATCTTGTTGTTGCCCATACGGGCGCCCCAACGGGCAGCGGGAATGGCGTAGGGAGCAGCGCTCATGTTCTCGGTACCGCCGCAGACGACGACCTCAGCATCACCGGCCAGGATGGCGCGGGCGCCCTCGATAACGGACTTCATGCCGGAACCGCAGACCATGCCCACGGTGTAAGCGGGAACAGAGTAGGGCAGCTCAGCCTTGATGGCGACCTGGCGGGCAACGTTCTGGCCCAGGCCGGCGGTCAGGATGCAGCCGAACATCAGCTCATCCACCTGCTCGGGCTTCATGCCGGCGCGGTTGAGAGCTTCCTTGACAACGATAGCACCCAGATCAGCAGCGGGGACGCCCTTCAGGGAGCCGCCGAAGGAGCCGATAGCGGTTCTGCAGCAATTGACGATATAGAGATCTTTCATGGTGTTCCTCCGTTTTATGTATTTTTTGTCAGCGGTACGCGGTACCGCAAGGTTTACTGCCAAAAACAAGATTGCCAAATTTTTGACAAGCGGATACGGGGATTTTTCCGCTGCTAATAATTATAGAACCTTTCGTCCGCTTCGTCAACGCTAATTTCTCTGACCCTACCATTTTTGTTAAAAGTTTGACAAATCGAGCCTGCTTTTTGTCAAGTTTCCCACTCTGGTGCGTTTTTTAAATATTTTTCCCGGAAATTTCCGGGAATTTTGCGTAAACATCAATGTTTTCATATCTCTGCAGGGTCTGTATCTCCATGGCAGCAGCCCGCTGCAGCAGGCAATGATCCACCCATGGTATGAGGATCTCAGAAAGATCTGGCTCCAGGCAGTACAAAATAGAGAGTCCTTCTTCCGACTCCAAAATCCCCGATATCTCTCCCGGCTCCATGGTCAGGGCAGCTTCTTCCAGCTCCGGAGCCACAATTCCCCCTCCGGCGCAAATGGTATAAGGCGCAGCGGGATCTCCCCATGTCTCTTTTGCGGCGGTGAATGCCCCTTCGCCCCCGCCGTTGAGCTGGGCAAACACCACTGCGGCCGTTTCTGCCGCACCTTCTCCGGCGGGGATCAGCACCCTGTCCACGGTGCGGTACCCGGCTTCCTCCCAAAAGGCGGCGAGCTCCTGCTCCGGCAGGGCCATAGTGCACAGCTTTCCGTAAAGTGCCTCCACAGCTGCAAGCTGCCGCCACTGCGCCGTTTCCAGCGTCTCCCAGACGCCGGGCGTCAGCGCCTGCCGCTCCTGCTCAGACACCGCCAGAGCATATTCCGCGGCCATATCCTCCACCGCAGCATACAAAACAACATCCGCAAGGGCCCGTGCCTTGACCTCTTCCGGATCCTCCGGCGGTGCGTTCAACCCGGTCAGTTCCCGCTCTAACCAGCCCAGATACTGCCATGCAGGCACCTCCCGCCCGCCGACCACGATCAGAATTTCATTTTCGTCTGTTCTCTCCTCCGGCTGTGCCTGTCCCGCGGCGCAGCCGGTGAGCAGCAGCGCCGCTGCCATGATCCACGCGGTCTTTCTCATGCTCTCACGCCCTTTCGGAACAGTTTTATGCGCCTTCCGTGAAAATAGAACGGGCGGCCTTTCGGCCGCCCGTTTTCATTTATGATACCGTTTCCTTCACTGCCAGTGCCAGATCCTCTGCCAGCGCCCGGGACGCCTCCAGCACATCCTCGCCGGGACGCAGCTTCAGCGTCACCGCCGGGACCTCTCCGGCAGCAAGGGCACAGCGCAGCTTATATTTGTTCTGACTGATGACGGAAACCACCGCCTGGGGATGAAAGACGCCAAATTTGAATCGAACGGTCTCCTTCTTCTGGGTGATATCCACCACCCCCGCCTCCCGGGCCACCGTGCGCAAGAGGGCCACATCCAGCAGCGCCAGCACAGACTTGGGTGCTTCGCCGTAGCGGTCCAGCAGCTCATCCAGCAGCTCATCCGCATCGATATCGGTTCGGATGGCAGCGATGCGGCGGTAGAGATCCATCCGCTGTTCGGAGGAGGACACATAGAATGCCGGGATATTGGCGTTCACCACCAGATCCGCGGTGCACTCCGTAGGGATCTTCTTTTCCTCTCCCTTTTCCTCCAGCACCGCCTCTTCCAGCAGTTTGAGATACAGGTCATAGCCTACGCTCATAAGATAGCCGCTCTGCTCGGGACCAAGGAGGTTGCCTGCGCCACGGATCTCCAGATCCCGCATGGCGATCTTGAAGCCGGAGCCAAATTCCACAAAGTCCCGAATGGCTCCAAGACGCTTTGCCGCAACCTCCTGCAGCACCTTGCCTTTTCGGAAGGTGAGGTAGGCGTAGGCACGGCGGGCGCTGCGGCCGATACGGCCCCGGATCTGATGGAGCTGGGCAAGGCCCATCTTATCCGCGTCCTCGATGATGAGGGTGTTGACATTGGGGATATCGATGCCTGTTTCGATAATGGTGGTGCACACCAGCACATCCGCCTCACCGTCCACCATGGCCTGCATAACAGCCGAAAGCTGCTGCTCGCTCATTTTGCCGTGGCCGGTGACGATGCGCACCTCTTCTCCCAGCATTTTCTGCAGACGGGAGGCCGTAAGGTCAATGGTTTCCACCCGGTTGTGGAGGTAATAGATCTGTCCGCCCCGGCTCAGCTCCCGCCGGCAGGCGTCGGCAAGCACCGCCCAGTCATGTTCCAGCACATAGGTCTGGACCGGTTGGCGGTCTGCAGGAGGTTCCTCAATGGTGGACATATCCCGAAGTCCCGTGAGAGCCATGTTCAGCGTGCGGGGAATGGGGGTAGCTGAGAGGGTCAGCACATCCACCTGACGGCTCATTTCCTTCAGCCGCTCCTTGTGGGTCACGCCAAAGCGCTGCTCCTCATCAATGACCAGCAAGCCCAGATCCTTGAATTCCACACTCTTTTGCAGCAGCTTATGGGTGCCGATGAGGAGATCCACCCGCCCTTCCTTCGTGGCCTCCAGGATCCGCTTCACCTCTTTCGTGGAAGTAAAGCGGGAGAGGACCTCAATGCGCACGGGAAAGGCGTGAAACCGGCCGGAAGCTGTTGCAAAATGCTGCTGGGCAAGAACCGTGGTGGGTACCAGTATGGCGGCCTGTTTCCCGTCCAGCACACACTTCATCACCGCCCGAAGGGCAACCTCCGTCTTGCCAAAGCCCACATCTCCGCACAGCAGGCGGTCCATGGGGCGGGGCGTCTCCATATCCTTTTTGATCTCCGCAATGGCCCGGAGCTGGTCTTCTGTTTCTGCGTGGGGAAAAGCCTCTTCAAATTCCTGCTGCCAGGGGGAATCTGCAGAAAAGGCAAAGCCGGGGCGCTTTTGCCGCTCGGCATAGAGGGCGATAAGTCCTTTTGCCAGATCCTTTGCCGCAGCCTTTGCCTTATACTTCTGTTTGGCCCATTCGGTGCCGCCAAGGCGGTTGAGCTTTTTGCTCTCGCTGTCTTCTCCGGCGCCGATGTATTTGCTCACCAGGTCCAGCGCCGTTGCGGGAACATAGAGGCTGTCTCCTGCGGCATAGCTGATCTTGATATAGTCTTTCTCCACGCCGTCCACCGGCAATCGTTCCAGTCCAACGAAGCGGCCCACACCGTGATGGACATGCACCACCAGATCACCGGGGGTCAGATCCGTGTAGGACTGGATCTTCTGGCGGTTGGAATCCGCCTTGAGCTTTGCCTTTTTCCGTGGTGTGGCGCTGAGCTGGCCCTCCGTCAGCACGGCAAGCTTCAAAGACGGCCATTCGCTGCCGGCAGAGAGGGCGCCAATAACGATGCGCACCTCCCCGGGACTGGGCATCGCTGCGCAGGAAAAATCCAGCGTGGCGGGGATATTCTGCTCTTCCAGCAGGCGGTGGAGGTTCCTTGCCCGGCTCTCGCCGCCGCAAAGCACCATAACGGCACTTCCGGAGGATCGGTAATGGGCAAGATCCGTCACGGCTGTTTCCAGGCTGCCGCCGTAGGAACTCAGCTGTCTGGCCAGAAGAGAGAGGATGGCCCTTGGCCGCAGGGGATAGCGGGAGGTAGGAAGGGAATCCATCATGATGACGGGGAAATCCTCCAACGCGGCATAAAACTCCTCCGGCATCAGGGCAAGGCGGGCAAACTCACCGGTCATAAGGCCGCTGTCCATCAGCCCTTCCACATCCTGTTTCAGCTGCAGCGCCGCGCCCCTGATCCGCTCATCCACCCGGCCGCTCTCGCACAAAAATACCACCGCGTCAGAGGGCAGATAGTCCACCGCCGTGGTCACTTCCGTATAAACGGCGGCAAGATAGCGATCGATGCCTCCCGGAACAACGCCGTTTTTCATTCCTTCGCCGTCCTGACGCAGCCGCTGGGCCCGCTGGGCGGAACTTTCCCGCTTTTCCAGCCTCCCGGCAAGGGCCAAAAGCTTTTCTCCCAGGCCTGCAAGGCCACCCTCAGCGCAAGAGGGCAGCACTTCCGCTGCCGGCAGCAGCAGTGCCTTTTCAATATTGGCGGTGCGGCGCTGGGTGCCGGGGTCAAAGGTGCCCATGGCGTCCACTTCATCGTCGAAGAACTCGCAGCGCACCGGCTGGGGCAAAAGGGGCGAATAGACATCCAGAATGCCACCCCGCAGGGCAAACTGTCCAGGGCCTTCCACCTGGTCACAGCGGGCATAGCCGGCATCGAGGAGGGTCTGGACCAGTTTCTTCAGGTCATACTGCTTTCCCACTTCCAGCTCCACCGTCAGCCTTTCCAGCACCTCAGGCGGCATCGTGCGGGCCATAAGAGCGTCCGCCGCGGCGACAATGATCCGCGGCTTTCCCACCGCCATGGTATGCAGGGCAGAAAGGCGGCTGCGCTCCCACTCCCGGGAGGCCACGGCCACCGGCCGCAGCTGCCACTCTCTTGCTGCCAGCACCACGGCCTCCTCCCCTGTCAGGGTCAGCAGATCCCCTGCCAGTTGGCGGGCTTCCCGCTCATCGCCGCAGAGGAACACCGCGCTGCGCTCCGCTCCCCGGCTCACCGCCGCGCCTATGCAGGAGCGCTGCACCGGCTGCAGTCCCGTCACTGCCGCGGGGCAGCCACCGCCCTCAATGCGGCGCAAAAGCTCCTCCGCCTCCGGCAGGGTCTGCAGTTTTTTCAGAAATTCCGTCATGGCGATCCCTTTCTGCGATTTGCAAATTCTCGAAACTTTCCTGCAACGGGTATCGCACCCCGCGGCCTTCACCGGGGGTGTGACACTTTCTATATGGTATGCGCCCTGCAGGCGCATTCATGTGCTCAGTTGAAGCCGTTCATGGCCGTCTGGCAGCCGTCAGTGATGATGCACTCTGCCGCCTCAATAGCCTTTTCAAACATTTCGGCAAGGATCTTGCGCTCAGCCTGAGACGGCACGCCGATGACGTGATCCACCATGTCTTTGCCCGCTTCAGGGGCGGCAACGCCGATCTTCACCCGGGGGAAGGTCTGGGTCCCCAGATGGGCGATGATATTTTTGATGCCGTTGTGGCCGCCGGCGCTGCCGGCAGGCCGCACCCGGAGCTTGCCCACAGGCAAAGACACATCGTCATAGATCACCAAAATCCGCTCGGCGGGGACCTTATAAAACTGGGCAGCTTCCCGCACGGCCTCGCCGGAGAGGTTCATATAGGTCTGGGGCTTCATGACAAGGCACTTGCAGCCGCCAAAATTCATAATGTTATAGGCGGATTTGAACTTCACCTTGTTCAGCTTCACGCCCTGCTTTTCCGCCAGCAGATCCACGGTGAGAAAGCCCATGTTGTGGCGGGTATGCTCATATTTCTGACCGGGATTGCCAAGGCCCACGATGAGCCAGTCCACGGCAGAGGATTTCATTCCAAAAGGCATAGGGGAACACTCCTTGAAAAAGAATATGGAAACAAGGGGCGGATGAAATCATCCGCCCCTCAAGGGAATATGAAAGAATGTTCTCAGCGGAAGACCTTGGACAGGGAGATCTCCTGATAGATGCGCTCAATAGCCTCAGAGAACATGGGTGCAACAGAGAGATACTTGATCTTGGGGCACAGAGTGGTATCCACGGCGGGAATGGTATCCAGCAGGGCCAGCTCCTGAATGACGCTGTCGTTGATACGCTCCAAAGCGGGGCCGGAGAGAACGCCGTGGGAAGCGCAGGCGTGGACGCTCTTGGCGCCGCCCACTTCCACCAGGGCCTTGGCAGCATTGCACAGGGATCCGGCAGTATCCACCATATCGTCGAAGAGGATGCAGTCCTTACCCTCAACGTCACCAATGACGTTCATGACCTCGCACTGGTTGGCCTTCTGGCGGCGCTTATCCACGATGGCAAGGTTCATATGCAGCTTCTGGGCGAAGGCACGGGCGCGGGCCACGGAGCCAACGTCGGGAGAAACCACCACCATATCGTCGCACATACCGCCGAACTTCTTGGCGTAGTAATCCACAAAGATGGGGTTGCCCAGCAGGTTATCCACGGGGATATCGAAGAAGCCCTGGATCTGGTTTGCGTGCAGGTCCATGGTCAGCACACGGTCAGCACCGGCAGCGGTGATCATGTTGGCCACCAGCTTTGCGGAGATGGGATCGCGGGCCTTGGCCTTGCGGTCCTGACGGGCATAGCCGAAATAGGGCATGACGGCGGTGATGCGGCCGGCGGAAGCGCGCTTGCAGGCATCAACCATGATGAGCAGCTCCATAAGGTTGTTGTTGACGGGCTTGCAGGTGGACTGGATCAGAAACACGTCGCTGCCGCGGACGGTCTCGTTAATGGTCACGCTAACCTCGCCGTCAGCGAAGGTGGTGACGGAGCAGTCGCCCATGGGAAGCCCCAGAGCCTTGCAGACACGCTTGGCAAACTCAGGGTTGCCGTTGGCGGTGAATACCTTGACATCCTTACCGTGTGCAATCATGATTATGTACCTCTCTTTGCGTTTGTTATATATGTGGTTTTTTTATTTTCTGTACGGCGGACCGTCCGGGAGGCCGGTCCCTACATCTGCACTGTCATCTTGAGCGAGTGAAACGAGTAAGGTGGGAGGCCGCGAGGGCCTCCCCTACATTGCAGAAGGGGTGCGGTTTATTTCTCTTTTGTTTTGTGGGTCTTGGCCCAGTCCAATTTATTGGTCTGGCGGCTTCTGGAAACGGCCAGAGCGTCGTCGGGCACGTCCTCTGTGATGGTGGAGCCTGCGGCGGTGTAGGCTCCTGCGCCCACGGTGACGGGAGCCACCAGATTGGTGCCGCAGCCGATGAAGGCATCGTCCCCGATGAGGGTGCGGTGCTTTTTGACCCGGTCATAGTTGGCGGTGACGGCTCCGCAGCCGAAGTTCACACGGCTGCCCACGTCGCTGTCGCCCACGTAGGTCAGGTGGGAGAGCTTGGTATCGTCCCCGATGACGGAGTTTTTCACTTCCACAAAGTTTCCTACCCGGCAGTTTTTGCCGATGATGGTGCCGGGACGGATGCAGGATGCATTAGAAAACTCAGGAGCTCAATTGTTAAAAGAAGTTTCATCTAAAACAAACGATGTTGCAGGTGACGGTACAACAACCGCTTCTGTTTTAGC
>JAFQRI010000083.1 GCA_017410185.1 Oscillibacter sp.
GCCCTGGAAAAGCGGGAGCAGGAGGCAAACCGCCTCCTGCGGGCGCGGGAAGAGGACGCCCGGAAGGCCCGGGAGTTCAAGGAGCAGATGGAGCGGGCACGGGACAACGCCCGCTCCCGGGGCGAGGCCGAGGCCAAGCGTATCCTTCGTGAGGCCCGGGAGACCACCGACCAGATCTTCGCGGAGCTTGCCGAAATGCGCAAGGCTCAGGCCAAGGCTGAGCGCACCATGAACGCCAACGAGGCCCGGGCCGATATGCGCCGCCGATTGAACGAAGCGGAAGAGGCCGCCACGGGCAAGCGCTATCTTGCCGAGCCCATCCCCAAGCCCAGCCGCCCCATCGTGGTGGGCGATCTTGTGGAGATCCCCGGGGTGCGCACCGCAGCGGAGGTGGTGAGCGTGGGCAAGGACGGCACACTGCAGCTGAAAGCCGGCGTTCTCAAAATGAAGGCCAGGGCCGACGAGGTGCGCCTGATCGAAAAGGACGAGCGCGCCGCCGGCGTGAAGCAGGCCAAAACCGTTTCCAACGCTCCCCGCCGGGAGATCCGCGCCGCCGCGCAGCGGGAGCTGGATATCCGGGGTCTTGAAACGCTGGAGGCCGAGAGCGTGGTGGAGACCTTCCTCTCCGCCGCCGTGATGGGGCATCTGGATACCGTGACCATCATCCACGGCAAGGGCACAGGAGCCCTCCGCAAGGCCGTCCACGATATATTGCGGCGCAATAAGGCCGTCAAGACCTTCCGCCTTGGCATGTACGGCGAGGGCGAGAACGGTGTGACGATCGTAACCATGCGCTGACCATTACAAGGCGGGCCGGGTCGCGAACGCCCTGCGCATCACATCCGCGTGGGGGCCGAGGAGGTGAATTGCCCCGCAGGGGCAAGAGAGGCCCCTCTGGAGGGCGACCCCGGCGGCCCGACTTTCCTGTCAACACATTTCTCCCTTTGTCCGCGCAGTGCGCTCACAAGCGAAAATATTTGTCCGCCGGAGCCACTGGTTTTGCCAGTGGCTCTGCATTTTTTTGCGCAAAACGCTGAAAATCGAAAAATTTGCAAAAACTTTTGCAAAAAGTCTTCCCAAGACGGACAAAAGTGTGTATGATAGGCAAGCACGCGTTTTTCGCGTGCCTTTATTTGTGTTCAAAATTTTGAAAGGAAGATATCTACCGTGGAACTCATTCGTAAGTGGAACGAGATCTCTCTCGTCAAGCGCATCATTCTGGGTCTGATCGTGGGCGCCATCCTGGGCGCAGTGGTCCCCGCCCTCTCCGTCATCGCCATTCTGGGCGATCTGTTCGTCGGCGCACTGAAGGCTCTGGCTCCCATGCTGGTGTTCTTCATCGTGATGAACGCCCTTGCCCACCTGAAAAAGGGCGGCAAGACCAACATGTCCACCGTGGTGGTGCTGTATCTCATCGGCACCTTTTTGGCAGCCCTCACCGCCGTGGTGGCAAGCTTCGCCTTCCCCTCCACGCTGCTGCTGGACGCCTCTGCCGGCGACATGGCCGCCCCCGGCGGCATCGGCGAGGTGCTGAAGAACCTGCTGATGAACGCCGTTTCAACCCCATCTCTTCTCTCTCCAGCGCCAACTACATCGGCATCCTCACCTGGGCCGTGATCTTCGGCCTTGCCCTGCGGGAGTCCTCTGAGAACACCAAGGGCGTGCTTGCCAACCTCTCTGACGCGCTGAGCGTTGCCATCCGCTGGGTCATCAACTGCGCTCCCTTCGGTATTCTGGGTCTGGTGTTCAACACCGTGTCTACCACCGGCTTTGCCGCCTTCGGCTCCTATGTCCACATCATCGCCGTGCTGGTGGGCTGCATGTTCTTCATCGCTCTGGTGGTGAACCCCATCATCGTCTGGTTCTGCATCCGCAAGAACCCCTATCCTCTGGTGTTCAAGTGCCTGAAGGTCAGCGGCATCATGGCCTTCTTCACCCGCTCCTCCGCCGCCAACATCCCCGTGAACATGTCTTTGTGCGAGGATCTGGGCCTTGACAAGGAGAAGTATTCCGTCTCCATCCCTCTGGGCGCTACCATCAACATGGCCGGCGCTGCCATCACCATCTCCGTGCTGACTCTCGCCGCCGCCCACACCCTGGGCGTCAGCGTGGACTTTGCAACCGCATTCCTGCTGAGCCTTGTTTCCACTCTGGCAGCCTGCGGCGCTTCCGGCGTGGCCGGCGGCTCCTTGCTGCTGATCCCCATGGCCTGCTCCATGTTCGGCATCCCCAACGACATTGCCATGCAGGTGGTCGGCGTGGGCTTCATCATCGGCGTCATTCAGGACTCCTGCGAGACTGCCCTGAACTCCTCCTCCGACGTTCTGTTCACTGCTACTGCGGAGTTCCGCAGCCGCCGTCTGGCCGGCAAGGAAGTCAAGTGGTAAAATATTTCATCGAAGTGGCAAGCCACTTCGATGAGCAGGATTGCAGAGCGCTGCAGCGCACTCGCTGCGCTCGCACGTTTGCGCTCTGAGATGAGTTTTTGTCGACGTACACGCCGCCGCCAAAAACAAATTCCACCCTTTTCGCGAACTGCGGTTCGCGAAACTCTGTGAGACTTAAAAAATGGACTGCCCTGCTTGTCAGGACAGTCCATTTTTCATAATTTCATCGAATCGTAATGGGCACGCCGTTGACGCTCACCTCGTCCTCGGCGCGGATGAGGATGCAGCGGGCGCCGTCGATGATGCGGGCGGAGACCAGATCGGTGCGGGCGGAATTGACGCGGATGGTGACCTCCGGCATGGTGATCTCCATCTGCTTTGCGTCCAGCAGGTTCCGGGGCGGCAGGTCCGTGTCCTCGCCAAACACCCGGTCATAGCGCTCCTCAAAAGCCTCCACCTTTTCCCCGCCTACGCCGCTCTCGCGAAGGATGCGCTTCATCTCCCCCTTATCCACCGTGAGGGGCTGGGGGACCTTCGCAGCCTTATGCTCCTCCATCATGGTGCAAAACCGGTCATGGACGGCATGGACCACCTCGTAGCTGCACTCCTCGGCCAAGGTGTCGGAGAGCAGGTGGTGGAAGGATTCCATCTGCACGGGGGCGGGCATGGGCGGTGCGGCGCGGAAGATCTCCTCCGCAAAGGCGCTCTGGGTGCAGGCGGGGTCTTTGGTATAATAGAGGGCATTATAGAGATTGGTGGCGCGCTCATCGAAGGCGGGGAACAAAAAGCCCGTTTCCGGCGGGCCGATGACCCAGTCGGGATTCAGGTGGGAGAAGGAATTCTCCCGCTGGGAAAAGCTGAGGGCGGCCTTCGTGAGCTTCACAGGGCAGATGCTGCAAAGCACATAGCGGAAAACCTCGCTGGACTGCTCTGCACCCCCCTCGCCGTCCCGGCTGCGGTAGGGCACGTCATAGGCGTCATAGGCCAGAAGGATGAGATAGTTGCCCTCTATCTGCAGGGATCGGATGGCCTTTTCGTAAAAGCTGCGGCGGGAGGCGGTGTCGTGAAGCTCGGTGCCGCGCAGCGTCATAAGCAGGCGGTGCTCGTCGCTGTCCGCCACCTGGGCGGTAGTGAACTCAATATCCATCAGGTTCTTCCCCAGCTGGCCGGAGAGGGTCTTGCGCAGCGTGGTGAGGAGCATCTCTCCCTCCTCCTGCCCCAGCATGGCCACGGACTGCTCAAACTCCGTGAGGATCTCCCGCCGCTCATTCACATAACAGCCATAGATCCGGGAAATATTGCTTTTATCGGCGCGAAACCGTCTTCGCAGCTCCGCGACTTCTTTTTCTGTCATAAAAAACCTCTTTCTTTGTCCCCTGGTGTTTTCTGTCGATGCCGCCTATCATATCATAATTTCAAAAAGAAGGAAAGTGCATAAACTGACACACCGCGGGCAGAATAGATAGCGGCGAGAGCCAACTCTACTTTGAAAAGGAGCGTTTTCCTATGATGAAGGACTGCACCAACGGCGGCTGCGAGTGCACCCCCAACCAGAGCATCCGCTGCACCGTCAACAACTGCGCCCACCACTGCCAGGACTCCAACTACTGCGGGCTGAACTCCATCACCGTGGGTACCCATGAGGCCAACCCCACCGAGATGAAGTGCACCGACTGCGAGAGCTTCAAGCTCAAGTAAGCCCCCGCTCCTTCCGGCTCCGGAACTTTCCGGAGCCTACATACTGGCAAAAGGAGGCTGGAGCCATGAAGCGTTGGAGCGCCCCCCTTGCAGGGGGGCTTGCAGGCCTTGCCAACGGCTTGTTCGGGGGCGGGGGCGGCATGGTGTTCCTGCCGGTGATGCTGCGCTGGGGAAATGTGGAGGCCCGGAAGCTCTACGCCACCTGCGTGGCGGTGATCTTCCCGGTGTGCGCGGTGTCGGCGGGGGTGTTTTTATGGCAGGGAGCCTTTTCCCTTGCCGAGGCCGCGCCCTACCTCGCAGGCGGGGCGCTGGGAGGATATCTGGGCGGAAAGCTCTACGGCAAAGTTCCCACAAAGCTCCTCAAATGGCTCTTCGCCGCCTTTTTGATCTACGGAGGGGGGAAATACCTTTTGTGACAGACTATCTTCTTCCCTTTCTCGCAGCCTTCCTCTGCGCCATCGTTTCCGCGTGGGGCGTGGGCGGGGGGACGCTGCTTCTGCTGGTGATGACCCTCTTTCTCGGCGTGGAGCAGGAGACGGCCCGGGGCATCAATCTGCTCTTCTTCCTTCCCACGGCGGCAAGCGCCCTCCTCTGCCACATCAAGGGCGGCTATGTGGAAAAGAAGACCTTCCGCGCTGCCGCGCCCTTCGCCCTTGGCGCGGCCCTTCTGGGGGCCTGGGCGGCAACGGTACTGCCAACCCAGGCGCTGCGAAAGCCCTTCGGGGTGTATCTGCTCCTCTCGGCGGCGGGGATGCTCTGGCCGAAAAAGCACAAAAAAAGCACCTCATGAAGGCCCCCTTGTGTAAAGGGGGCTGTCACGAAGTGACTGGGGGATTGTAACAAGACAACCTCTCCGGCGCTTCGCGCCACCTCCCCTTACACAGGGGAGGCTTCAATGGTGCGTATACACATCAGCTTCTCAATGTCTCCGGGTAGACTCCTTCTTCGTGGAGCTTGCCAAGCTCCTCAGCAACAGCCTCACGGTCTGCCCGGTAGGTCATGCCGAACCACTTGTCGTGAGATTCCAGGACCGTGACCTCCAGCGCGTTTTTCGCCTTGAGATCGTCCACCATGATGGGAAGGAGACACTCGCTTTTCAGCTCTTTCCCGTTTTCGGAGCGGAGGAAGGCTTCAAAATATTCCTCCATCACCGGGAAAATGGAGGGCATAAAGCCCCAGTAGTTCATGGAAACGGGGGTATCTCTGTCCAGCAGCACATCTTTCCGGGTATCCTTAATGGTGCCGTCGGCATAAAGCTGGATCTCCTTGGTCTCGTGGACGGCGGTAAGGCGGCTTCCCTCCACGGTGCAAAGGCCCCGGCTCACCGCGCCGTGGAGACTGACGGTGTTTTTGAGAAGATAGCCCACCATGGCGGCCTGCCCCGCCTCCGGCAGGGTGTCCAGCGCGCGGCTCATGGTCTCATAGGCGCCCACGCCGTAATAATCGTCGGCATTGAGGACGCAGAAGGGCCCGTCCACCACATCTCCGGCGCAAAGCAGGGCGTGAACGGTGCCGTAGGGCTTTTCCCGTCCCTCGGGCACGGTGTACCACGCCGGCAGGGAGCTATAGTCCTGATAGGCGTAGGCCACCTCCGCCTTTTTCGCAACGTAGCGGCCGCAGAGGTCCTCCACCGCCTCGCGCATCTCGGGCTTGATGATGAAGACGATCTTCTCAAAGCCTGCGCGCAGCGCGTCGTGGATGGAATACTCCATCAATATCTCGCCCCGGGGGCCAACGCCCTCCATCTGCTTGATGCCGCCGTAGCGGGAACCAAGACCGGCTGCCATGATGACAAGGGTTTTTTTCATAATGTCATCCTCCTCGGTCTTTTATTTCTCTCAATGATACACCTTTTTCCCGCCCTTTGCAACCGTTCCGGTCAATTCCCGGAAAGTATGACCTCTCCATTTGGGGAAAAGGGGGGATTTTTTCTTTCTTTTTGGGGTGATTTTCCCCTTTTTACCGCCGAAAAATTTGAAAAAGGGGTTGCACTCTCAACACATTTGTGTTATGATTCCGATGTTAAGATGTGTAAGGCTGAGGAGTGGGTCACGGACCCGCTCCTTTTCCTTACCCTTTTATGAATGTGTATGGAGAGGAGATTTCCATGAAAAAGATCACCGAACTGACCGCCGAGCTGGCCGCTCCCGCCATCGAAAAGCAGGGCTGCGAGCTGTGGGATGTGGAGTATGTGAAGGAGGGCGGCACCTGGTATCTCCGCGTGCTGCTGGATAAGGAAGGCGGCGTGGACATTCTGGACTGCGAGGCCATCTCCCGTGAGCTGAGCGACATTCTGGATGAGGTGGACCCCATTGAGGGAAGCTACACTCTGGAGGTGGGCTCCGCCGGCGCAGAGCGCTCTTTGAAGCGTCCCGGCGATTTTGAGCGCTTCATCGGCGAGCCGGTACTCGTGAAGCTCTACCGTCCTCAGAACGGCAGCAAGGAGTTTCCCGGTCATCTGGCCGCCTACAACGCCGAGAATGGCGATGTGACCATCACCCTGAACCGCCAGGAGCTGACCTTCGCCAAAAAGGATATCGCTCTGGTGAGACTGCGGATCGAATTCTAAGACGCGCAAAAGCGGGCGGATGATATCCGCCCCCACGAAATAAAAAAGTCGTATCAAAAAAAGAGAATATTAGTAAGGAGAACTACCATGAGAGGCAAAAAGCAGAAAGAGCCTGTTGGCATGAACAGCGCGGAGATCTTTGCCGCCCTGGCCATGCTGGAGAAGGAGCGCGGCATCCCCCAGTCCTTCATGATGGATAAGATCATTCAGGCCATCACCACCGCCTATAAGCGGGACCACGAGGGCGTGGAAAACGTGATCGTGGATGTGGACGATGAGCACCAGACCCTGAAGATGTACGTTCAGAAGAACGTCGTCGAGGAAGAAGATTACGTGGACCCCTTCAACGAGATGCCCGTTGCCGAGGCAAAGGCCCTCTCCGGCAAGTATGAGGTGGGCGACATTGTGAACATCCCCGTGGACAACACCGAGTTTGGCCGCATCGCTGCCGGCAACGGCAAGCAGGTCATCATTCAGGGCCTGCGCGAGGCTGAGCGCGGCATGATCTATGACGAGTTCAACTCCAAGCAGCATGAGATCCTCACCGGTGTGGTCACCCGCATCGACCCCCGCAACGGCAACGTGAACCTGCGCATCGGCACCGGTGCCGAGTCCACCGAGGCGCTGCTGATGAAGGGCGAGCAGGTGGAAGGCGAGGAGATCACCGAGGGCATGCACCTGCGTGTTTACGTGGTGGACGTCCGCCGCTCCACCCGTGGCGCCCAGATCCTCACCTCCCGCACTCATCCCGGTCTTGTCAAGCGCCTGTTTGAGCTGGAAGTGCCCGAGATCTACGACGGCACTGTGGAGGTCAAGTCCATCGCCCGCGAGGCCGGCAGCCGCACCAAGATGGCTGTGTGGTCCCACGAGGAGAATGTGGATCCCATCGGCGCCTGCGTGGGCCCCAAGGGCCAGCGCGTGGCCAACATCGTTGACGAGCTCCGGGGCGAGAAGATCGACATCATCAAGTACAGCGAAGACAGCGCCGAGTATATCGCCGCCGCCCTCGCTCCCTCCGATGTGCTGGAGGTCACCCTCTCCGACGAGGGCAAGGCCTGCCGCGTCCGCGTGCCTGACGACCAGCTGTCCCTCGCCATCGGCAAGGAGGGCCAGAACGCCCGTCTGGCTGCCCGCCTCACCGGCTTCAAGATCGACATCAAGCCCGCCAGCTTCGTCGAGGACGCAGAATAAGAGGCGGAGGCTGAAAGATGCCGAAAGTGAAGAAGATCCCCCAGCGGCAGTGTGTGGGCTGCCGCGAGATGAAAGAAAAGAAGGCGCTGCTGCGCATCGTCCGCTCCCCCGAAGGGGAGGTCAGTCTGGACTTTGGCGGCAAAAAGCCCGGCCGGGGCGCCTATGTGTGCCATGACGTTGCCTGTTTGCAGCGGGCGCGGAAATCCCGGGCGCTGGAGCGTGCCTTTGAGACCGCCATTCCCCCGGAGGTCTACGAGGCCATGGAAAAAGAACTGGGAGGTGCCACATGAATCGTGCCGCACTGAACTTACTGGGCATCGCCCTGCGGGGCGGCAACCTCACCGTGGGTGAGGAGCCGGTGGAGGCCGTGGCCCGCTCGAGGGACGCAAGACTCCTCATCCTCGCCTCCGACGCTGCCGACAATACCCGCCGCCGGGTGGCCCACTTCGCTGACGCCGGTCAGTGCATCTGGGTCCGGGTGCCCTACACCAAGGCCGAGCTTGGCCAGACTTTGGGCCGCAGCGCCGTGGCGGTGTGCGCCGTGACGGATATCGGCCTTGCCGCCGCCATCGCCCACAAGCTGGCGGAGGAAGACCCCGTCCGCTTTGACGAGACCGCCGCCCGCCTTGACCTCAAGGCCCAGCGGGCTGCCGAGCGCCGGCAGGAGCAGCGCAACCACGAAAAGAACGTGCGCACCGGCAAATATAAAAAGAAACCCACGGAGGGAAAGGCTGAGGAGGCTCCCAAGGCCCCTGCCGCCGCCCCCGTGAAGACGGTAAAGAGCACTGTGAGGTCCCGCCCCTCCAAGGCGAACCGGCCTCAGGCCAAGCACAGCAGTGCCAGCCGCTTTGCCAACAGCCGCCCCGTGAAAAAGGGCAAGGGCTCCTACAAAAAGGCCCGGGGCTGATGGCTTTCCCCTGAAATGCAAAATTTCCCCGGTTTGGGGCCGCGTGGGAGCACCGTTCCCCGCGACGGTGTTCCCACCCGCCCTCAAGCCGGCAAAAACGAGGTGTTATGATTGGGTAACGAAAAGTACAGAGTCCACGAGGTGGCGAAGGACTTCGGCCTTCCCACCAAGACCATTACCGAAATTCTGACCAAGTATGTGGCTGCTCCCAAGAACCACATGCAGGTCCTCACCGAGCGTGAGCTGTCCATTATCTTCGACTATCTCACCGCTCATAACCAGGTCTCCGGTATTCAGGCCATCTACGCCGATCTGGAGAAGAAGCAGGAGAGTGCTCCTGCACAGTCTGCCGCGCCCCAGCAGGGCCAGCGTCCCCAGCAGCAGGCTCAGCGCCCCCAGCAGCAGGGCAATCAGCGCCCCGCGCCCCAGCAGGGTCAGCGTCCCCAGCAGGGCCAGCGCAGCCCTCAGCAGCAGGGTCAGCGTCCCCAGCAGGGCAACCGTCCTCAGCAGCAGGCTCAGCGTCCCGCTCCCCAGCAGGCAGCTCCTGCAGCTCCCGTGGCCCAGCCTGCCACCCGCGTGCCCCAGAAGAAGATTGTGGACACCCGCAAGGGCGGCGATGTGAACCTTGCCAAGTACGATGAGCGTCTGGAGGATCTGGGCGGTCAGCGGGGCGAGCGCATGCAGCAGCGCGGCGGCAAGGAGAAGATCCGCAACACCAAGGACCGCAAGGGCGCACCCTTGAGCAACAAGCGCCGTCAGGACGAGGCCGAGAAGATGCGTAAGCTCCAGCTGGAGATCGCCAAGAAGGCCCCCGTGAAGGTCCAGATCCCCGACGAGATCTCCGTTGGCGAGCTGGCAAGCCGCATGAAGAAGACCGGCGCCGAGGTGGTCAAGTGCCTGATGAAAAACGGCATCATGGCCTCTCTCAGCCAGCTGATCGACTTTGACACCGCCGCCATCATCGCCGAAGAGCTGGGCTGCGTGGTGGAGAAGGAGGTCGTGGTCACCATTGAAGAGCGCCTCATCGACACCCACGAGGACCGTGAGGAGGATCTCAAGCCCCGCGCACCTGTCGTCGTCGTCATGGGTCACGTTGACCATGGCAAGACCTCCCTGCTGGATACCATCCGCAATGCATCCGTCGCTGCAGGTGAGGCCGGCGGCATCACCCAGCACATCGGCGCCTATCAGGTACAGGTGAACGGCAAGCCCATCACCTTCCTGGATACCCCCGGTCACGAGGCATTTACCTCCATGCGTGCCCGCGGCGCCATGATCACCGATATCGCCATCCTCATGGTTGCCGCTGACGACGGCATCATGCCCCAGACCATTGAGTCCATTTCCCACGCCAAGGCCGCCAACATCCCCGTGATCGTGGCCATCAACAAGATCGATAAGCCCACCGCCGATCCCGACCGTGTGCTGCAGCAGCTGACCAACTACGGCCTTGTCCCCGAGGATTGGGGCGGCGAGACCATCTGCTGCAAGGTGTCTGCCAAGAAGAACATCGGCATTGACAATCTGCTGGAGATGGTGACCCTCACCGCCGAAATGGCAGAGCTGAAGGCCATCCCCGACCGTGCCGCCCAGGGCACCGTCATCGAGGCCCGCCTCGATAAGGGCCGCGGCCCCGTGGCCACTCTGCTGGTGCAAAACGGCACCCTCAAGCAGGGCGACATCATCATCGCCGGCACCGCCGTGGGCCGCGTGCGCACCATGATGGACTATAAGGGCAACCGCCTCAGCGAAGCCGGCCCCTCCGTCCCCGTGGAGATCGCGGGCCTCAGCGAGGCTCCCACCGCCGGCAGCCCCTTCTTCGCCGTTGCTGACGAGCGCATGGCCCGTGAGCTGGTGGAGCAGCGCAAGGCCGAGGAGCGTGCCAAGGCCAACGCCCCCGTGCAGAAGGTCTCTCTGGAGGATCTGTTCAGCCAGATCAAGGCCGGCGAGCGCAAGGAGCTGGCCATCATCGTCAAGGCCGACGTGCAGGGCAGCGTGGAGGCCGTGAAGGCCTCTTTGGAGAAGCTCTCCAACGACGAGGTCAATGTCCGTGTCATCCACGGTGCCGTCGGCGCCATCAACGAGTCCGACGTGATGCTGGCCACCTCTTCCAACGCCATCATCGTCGGCTTCAACGTCCGTCCCGACGCTGCCGCCCGCGACAGCGCCACCCGCCAGAACGTGGATATGCGCATGTACCGCGTCATTTACGACGCCATCGACGAGATCGAGTCCGCCATGAAGGGCATGCTGGCTCCCAAGTACCGTGAAGTGGTGCTGGGCCACGCCGAAGTCCGCCAGACCTACAAGGTCTCCGGCGTCGGCACCGTTGCCGGCTGCTACGTGCAGGACGGCAAGATCGTCCGCGCCTGCTCTGTCCGTCTGGTGCGTGACGGCATCGTTATTCACGAGGGCAGCCTGGCCTCCCTGCAGCGCTTCAAGGACGCTGCCAAGGAAGTGGCCAGCGGCTACGAGTGCGGCATGACCATCGAAAAGTTCAACGACATCAAGGAAGGCGACATCATCGAAGGCTTCACCATGGAGGAGATTCCTCGCTGATCAAGCGCAAAAACTTCCTGTCGAAAAAGCATCAAAACTGAGTATGATAACAGGGGCGGCGACCACGTCGCCGTCCCTTGTTTCGTTTCACCCCCACACATGTTCTTCTCAGGTTCCAATCGGAATCCATTGTTTTTCCCCGCGCCGCAAACCGGCACCTCAACTACGTCAACAATCCCCCAAATTGGAGGTAAACAATATGGCAAGCAATCGAATCGGCCGCATCAACGAAGAAATTCAGCGGGAACTGGCGGAGCAGATCCGCTTTCTGAAAGACCCCCGTGTTTCTCAGGTAGGCATGGTTTCCATCATCCGTGTGGACACCACCGGCGACCTGCGCTATGCCCGTGTCTGGGTCAGCGTGCTGGACAAGAATCAGGAAAAGGACGTCATGCGCGGTCTGAAGTCCGCCGCAGGCTATCTGCGCCGTGAGCTGGGCCGTGCTCTGCAGCTGCGCTATACTCCCGAGCTGCAGTTCATCGCCGACGACTCCATCTCTCAGGGCGCCCACATTCTGGAAGTCCTGCGGGATCCCACCCGTGTGAAACCCGAAAACCCCAACAACACCGCCGTTCTGGACGAGGAGGAATAACAGATGCTGACCGTAGCGGAGACCGCAGCGCTGCTGCGGACCTTTGACAACATCCTCATCCTCACTCACATCCGGCCCGACGGTGACACCGTAGGCTGTGCTGCTGCGCTGTGCGCCGGTCTGCGGGCACTGGGTAAGACGGCGTATCTCCTGCCCAATCCCGGTCTGACAGATACTACCACGCCCTACTTTATGCCTTACGCGGCTCCCGCCGGCTTCGTGCCGGACAAGGTGGTCTCCACCGACATCGCCACCGTAGGCCTTTTCCCCGAAAACGCCAAGCCCTACGCCCAGCGAGTGGATCTGGCCATCGACCACCACCCCTCTTTTGAGCGCTTCGGCAAAGCCAATATCGTCCGCCCGGAGGCAGCCGCCTGCGGCGAACTGATCTACGACATTCTGGCGGAACTGGGCCCCATTACCGCAGACATGGCACTGCCGCTGTATGTGGCTATTTCCACGGATACCGGCTGTTTCGCCTACAACAACACCACTGCCCAGACCCACGCCGTGGCAGCGGCGCTCATGCGCACCGGCATCGACTTCAAAACCGTCAACAAGGTCTTTTTCCGCACCAAGACCCGCAAGCGTATGGCGCTGGAGGCGGATATGCTGAACAACATGGAGTTCTATGACGGTGGCCGCGTGGTGTTCCTGTACGTCCCCATGTCCCTCATGGCGCGGCTGGAAGCCACGGAGAGCGACGCAGAGGAACTGTCCTCTCTGGGCGGTCAGATCGAAGGGACCGACTGTGCCGTCACTTTCCGGGAACTGCGCCCCAACGTATGGAAGCTGTCTGTCCGCACCGGCCCGCGCATCAATGCCACCAACGTCCGCGCACTGCTTGGCGGCGGCGGTCACGCGGCAGCCGCCGGCTGCACCGTAGAAGCCCCTCTGGCCGATGTGAAACACCGTATTCTGCGCTCCATCGCCCAGAACGCCCCTGATTTTGCTGAATAAACCGAAACTTTCACCATGAGGTGAACTATGCCAAACGGAATTATTATCATCGACAAACCCGCTGACTGGACTTCTATGGATGTGTGCGCCAAGATCCGCGGCATTTTGCATGAAAAGCGGGTGGGCCACGGCGGCACGCTGGATCCCATGGCCACCGGCGTTCTGCCGGTCTTCGTGGGACAGGCCACCCGTGCCGTGGAATTTGCAGAAAACAGCCGCAAGGAATATGTGGCCGGACTGCGACTGGGGCAGGTGACCACCACGCAGGACATCAGCGGCGAAACACTGGAGACGCATCCTGTCACCGCCTCCCGCGCCGATGTGGAAGCGGCTCTGACCCACTTTATGGGCGATATCCAGCAAATTCCGCCCTTGGACTCCGCTATTTAGATCAACGGTCAGAAGCTGTTCGATCTGGCCCGTAAAGGCAAGGAAGTGGAGCGCAAACCCCGCAGCATTACCATTTATGAACTGGAGCTGCTGGAACA
>JAFQRI010000084.1 GCA_017410185.1 Oscillibacter sp.
AGAACGGCAATTACGGTTTTTTGAGTTTATTCGGTTGGATTTAGGCTGTTGTCGGTGTTGCGGGGGCATGGTAGCCCCTCGGCTTCTTACTCTGACCTCACCTGAACTCTCTGACCTAAATACAACTGTATTATAGCACGGCCTCCCCGCCCCGTACACTTGAACTCTTTTCAAGGGAAAGTGTGCCCCCGCTTGACAAACTCAGAGAATACGCTATAATGAAAATAGAAAAGGGCGTTGCCGATAAGCGGTTAGCCCGGTTGGTTAATTAAGCAATGCTCAAGAAACCGTCACTTGGCCGAGTGGCGGTTTCTGCTTTTCACAATGATCGTTACCGTAAAGGCTCCGATATGTAATGTGATACGCATGGCCTCACCCCCTTTCGGGTGGTGTGGCTAACCGCCTACCGTTATGACAACGCCCTTACCCCTTGCGGGGCAGTATCAATTTTATCCGATATGTCTTTTTTTGTCAATGATACGCAAAAAACGCCGCAGCATCCCTCGAAAAGGGTATGGCTGCGGCGTTTTTGGATGTATGCAGTTAAGTGACTGGGGTCGGCTGTTCCTCCAGAAAAAAGCTGATTTGCGTGGTATAGCCATCGCGCAAGAAAATTCTCTGCTGCCCGCCAGTATAAGCAAAGCCAACCGGGGGCTCAACAACCTCGGCATAGTATGTTTTGCTGTCGAGGCGTTTTCCAAAAGAACAGAATCCATCTCTGCCTGTTACAGCAGTCAGCACAGTCTCGCCGTTTTCACCGGTCTTCAGCGCAACCACAACGCCCGGGACCGGTGCCGGCCCCTGTGTCGTTTTCACATGGGCGGAGCAGGTGCATTCCGTGTAAAGGTGGTCCTGTGCGTATTCCGCCTGTTCCGTTTCTGTGGCCGGTCTCACAGCAGACTTTCCGCAGTCAGGGCACCGGTTATCTCTGCCATCCATATCCTCAAACAGATAATGGCAATGCTCGCAACAGTAGATCAAAGTCACATCCTCCGCTTTGTTATGATTTGCAGAGGTTATTATAGCACAGGGGATCAGCAAATGCTACTGATTTACCGCAAGTTCCGGCTGACCGAGATAGACGGCCGCCGCGCGCCATTCAGGGGCGGGGTAGTCTTTGCGGCGCAGAGTTTTCAGCAGGGAGACAGCCTCACGGCGGTAATCCGGCTGACGAAGATCGGACAGATAGGTACATCCTACCGACTCCGCCAAAGTATCCAGAAGTTCTTTCTTCTTTCCCATAGGCATCACCACCTGGCGAGAATACGCCCGTAAATGAGCTTTTTTCTGTAATCATACTGCCGGATGGCCACCATCACATTGTCCCCGACACGGAAGCTGCTGTCCTGGTGCTGGGGGGAATACAGGCACAGGCAGACGGTGTCGTCGGGCAGCGTGCAGAATACACCGCCGCCGTATTTTCCACTGATGACCGCCTGCCGGCGGCTGCCGACGGGATGGCGCCGGTCCGCGCCGTCAAAGGGGTTGGGATTGACTTCCTTGACCGAGATCACCAGCCTGTTCTCCCTGCGGTCATACTCCTTGATGCGGCAGTCCAGTTCCTCGCCGGGCTCATAACGCTCCCGCAGATCCGCGATGGCCGTATAGCTCAGATCCCGCTGAGTCAGCGTCAGGTCGTAGCCACCGGCCTCCACAAGACACTTTTTGGGGCCGACGGCCAACACACGGCATTTCATTATTTCGCCCTTCCGGTGGCCTCCGGAGGCGGTGGAGAAGTAATGCCGCTTGGCGGCAAGGGCCAGACGGCGGGAGGCCACGGCGCACTCATTTTCACGGTCCACATCCAGAATCACATAGTCGATGACTGCGCCCTGGGCCATGTTCCGCATGACATATTCCGGCCGCTCCTCGCCGGGCATCCACATCTCGGTTTCGGGAATAAGCACCTTGACGCGGTACTTGATGATCGCAAGACTGGGGATCTTCCGGCTGACCATTTCTCCAGTCTCCTTATCCCGGACGGTATAGCGGATCTCCTCCGGGCCGGCAATGGCGCCGGTGAGGGTGGATTTGGCGCGGTAGGAGGCGTAAATGGCCTCCCATTCCTCCCGCTGCTGGGGAGAGAGGTCTTTGTCCAGTTCGCGGAAATCCAGATCAAAAAAGCTCTTTTTCTCCACAGACTGTCGGGCGGGCGCCGCAGACCGGACAGGGGCCACGGTCGGATCGTCGGACTCCAAAGGTTCGGCTTGTTCTTTTGCGGCGGCGGATTTTTTTACCGCAGTTCTTCGCCGCGGCTTTTTTTCTTTCTCTGCCGGAGGCGTTTGTCCGGTTGGGGCATCCACAGCGTCCTTGTATTCCTCTGCGGTTTCGGCAGGCGCAGCGGCAGCGTCCGTTCCCATGTCAGGGCCGGAACTTCCATCACCGGCCGGCAGACCTGCGGTTTCGTCCGGGCCGGTCTTCTGCGGTTGACCCTCCATAGCGGCCATTTCCTCCATGACGGCGGGATCTTCCGTTTTCTTTTTCGGCATTGTGAAATCTCTCCTTTCGGTCATTTATCTTTTGGCAGGGCTGTTTTTTGGCATATCAGCCGGCACCACCTCCCTCCCGGTATTGAAAGCGTCCATCCCGGCAGAGGGCAAAGTAATGGCGGCGCGGGAGGCTTATCTCTTTCTGCTGCTGTTCATGGGAAAGCAGAAATACCGGGACATGGGGCAGGTCTGAGGACTGTGCCAGAAGAAGGGTCTGACACTCCTTGCCGTCGGGAACAGGCAGAATCCCGAAACCGGTAAGACGATCCTTCTTTGGTCCCATCAGGGCAAGGAAGGTAAGCAGATAGGGCTTCTTTGCGCTGCTGACGGCGCTCGGCGCGCCATCGGCAATATCCAGCATCACCGACACCGCATCCAGCATGATGGGATCTGCTGTCGGAGGGTATGGGAGCGACACGGCGCCGCCATCCTGAAATATCAGTTTTCCCATATAGCGTAGCTGCCGGAGGTTTTTCTCCACCTGCCACAGCTCGGCTTTCGGGTCCTTCCCCCGCATCAGACGCAGCACATGCTCTGTACGCATCCATCCGGTCTGTTCCAGGATCTGCATGATAAGATCCTGTTCGGTCGTGGTGTAGAACATAAATCAGCCTCCTTCCCCGGATTTCCGAAGAGGAGGCGTCTGGCGCAGACTGTTGAGATAAGGGTCAATCATCAGGTCGCTTTCCGACTCGGATATGGCATTGAAGATGACCGACATGGTGTAGGCGGTGGAGTTTTTGATGCTGGCATCGAGATTGCTGTGCATCTTGCTCTCCACCGTCTGGAGGATCACGGCATCCAGCAATCGCAGCCGGGCCCGGACCCGCTTTTGCGGCAGTGTCACACCTCCAATGGTGAACTGCGGGGCAAAGTAGAGCCGCTCAATGGCGTTTTCAAACACAACAGCCACTTCCTTGCTGAAGATCCACAAGCTGCAGGCATCAAGAATTTCATCCAGTTCTTCCTGCTCATCGTCCGTCCGTCGGTCAAAGGTCTTTCCGGGCGGAGCTTTGCCGCAGACAGACTGACTGACATCAATATAGATCCCATCAGTATCTCTTTTTTCTATCTTACTGGGGTGCGCATCCGGCACTTCTTGAAGTGCGGCGTCGGCATCTCTTGAAGTGCTGTCCCCGCACTTCTGGAGGTGCGAATCCGGCATCTCTTGAGGTGCCATTCCCGCATCTCTTGAATGGGCAGACTCCGGCTCATCCGGCTTTTGAGGTGCCGTTTCCGCACTTCTTCCGGCGGCGGACTCATGCCCAGGCTCCACAAAGGGGACGCTCTGATGGTCGCGGTTTTCCGTTTCATGATCCACCTGTATGAGATAGATCTGATTGGCCGCGCCGCGGCCACAGCGTTTCTCCCAGATCAGCCCAGCTCTGGTGAGTTCCTGCATGGACTCGATGATTTTGCGGTAGCTGACCCGCATCTCCTTCGCCAGTGATTTGCGGGTATAGATGATAAAGACCTCTCCCTGCTCATTGACCCATCCATTCAGTTTGGAGAGCTGGAAGCGGTTGAGCAAAAACATATAGGCGACCTTCGCCTCCAGGGAAAGCACGGTGTATTTGTCGTCGGAGAACAGCCATCGCGGCATTTGAAGATGGTAGAAGTTCTGGACATCCGTTTGTTTCATCAGGCCTTTGGCGGGTCTGTCGGTAAGCGGGGCTGCCTTCATAGGTGATCCCTCCTTTTAAGATTGACAGCGGCAAAGGGCCGCCGGGTTATCGTCCAAGAATTTGCAGATAGTTGAAAAAGCGGTCTTTGAGAGGATACGGGTAGTCGTTGATGTAATCAATCATGGTATGATCCTTCTGTATGTATGATTAAGAAACAGCGTCCTTCTCCCACATCCGGCACCGCTGCCGGGCGTATTCCTCCAGTTCGGGCGTGCCGGACAGGAGGCCGTCGTCCATATCCAGTCCCATGGGGAGAAGGGTGTCCCGGATCATTTCACATAGGCCCTTCCCGACGCCTTTCAAACCAGTTGCGGTCTTTGGCGTCAGGAAGCATATCTGCCAGACATGAGTAATGCCGGCCCTGCGCAGAGCGTTGTAGCAGCGGATTGGCAGGTCAATCTCCTCCACCGTCTGAAAGCGGCTGCGCCGTAAAACGGCGTCCGCCCGGTCATATGCGTCTGGGATATCGTGGAGAGGCAGGAGGGCGCCGGAAAAACCGGCCTGCGCCTCACGCCGCAGCAGAGAGGCTCGATCCTCCCCGTATTTCTCCGCGATGCGCTGCTCTGCGAGCCGCTCCAGTTCCGCGCATCCATGGAGAAGATATCCGGCTCTGGAGGGATGGCGCAGCCTGCGCAGGGTTTTGACGATGATCTGCCGGACACCCTCTCTTGTGATACCGAAGGCAAGGCCGATCGTTCCCAGCGTACAGCCGTCCCGAAAACGCAGACGGATGATCTGCGCACTGCGTTCATTTTCAAGAGTAGCAAGGGCATAGTCCACCGACGTCTCGATGTCCGCGGGCATGGTTTTCGCTATGCCATCCACACCGAGAACAGCCAGCAGCAGGTTTTGGGGATATGGACAGCAGATATTGATTTGCATGGTAAGCACATCCTTTCAAAACAGGCGTTTATCTCTTATGAGGTCTATTCCTCTTCAAAGGGGCGCATGGTCTCGCAGCCATCGTCCCCGCAGGGCTGTTCCACACTGTAAGTCTGCCTGAAAGCGTCCTTCCAGCCGTCATTTATCGGCGGCTGCTCCGGCGGTGTTTCCGCCGGCGCTTCCGGCTGCTCCTCTGTGGCTGACTCCGGCTCTGTCTGTGGAGGAGAAGGCTTGCTGTGTTCCTGCCGCCGCTGCGTCTGCTGAGGCTGCTTTTCTGCTTCCTCTTCCAGCGTTCTCCATGCCGGAATATAATCCGCAATGGTGATGGGGCGCATCAGCTTGTAGTCCGGGCACTCCTCGGGAACGATCTTATACAGCTCAAGAGGCTTCATGCCCCGGCATTTCAGGATGCACTTTCGGTTATCCAGCCGCAGGATCTCATCCGGCGTCATGAGCTGGCGCTGGGTGTTGGTGCTGCTTTGGCTGTATGGCCGCGTACTGTGATAGACCGGCGAGAAAAGAGGCATGAGGGGCATCTGGTTGGTCTGCACCCGTATGGAGGTGACGCCGATCATCTTGGACCAGTAATCCGCTGTCATGTAATCGTTACAGCCCAGCATGACCTGCTGGTCGGAGTTGCCCACCACTTCCTCCCATTCCCGACGCTCATACCGGTCGGCCAGCTGGGCCAGCGACTGGATCACGATTTGGCAGTTGATGCCGCGGGACCGGGCGGTGGAGAGAATACGCTTGAAGTCCGCGATCTGTCCGATGTTGCAGAACTCATCCATCACAAAGTTCGTGGTAACGGGTAGGCGGCCTCCGCCGCTGCGGCGGGCGTAGCTGGTCAGGCGGGAGAACAGCATGGAGAAGAACAGGGAACTCAAAAACTCCAGCGAGCTGTCCTGATCCGAAATGATGCAGAAATAAGCGCACGGGACCTGCCCGGGAAGCTGAAGGTCGATATCGTTATAGGCTGTGATCTTATCCACAAGGCTGTTTTGGAATACAGACAGGCGGTTGCCCAGGCCAATGGCGATGTTGCCCCAGATCTGCCGGTTGGCCAGTTTGAAAATGCCGTAGGGCGCCCGGGCAGGGTGTCCTTTGGGCAGTTCCGCAAATCTCTGCTCCAGAGAGTTGAAAGACTCGTCGGAGAGCAGACGGTAAATGGCCCCGAGGCTGCGCTCCTGAATGGGAAGCAGGTTGTTTGTGCCGGGCACGGTCTGCCGCTGCACATAATGGATCAGCGCGGAGAGCAGATTGGACTCCGCCTTTTCCCAGAAGTCCTGCCGTTCATTGACGGCGGAGGTGTTCTTGATGATGGTGGCCGTGATGGTCTGCACCAGGTCGGGGTCATCCTCAATGTCCTGCAGGCAGTTAAATCCGTCCGAATTGACCATATCCAGAAGATTAAGGCATTTGACGGTCATTCCACGATCCTGCAAATAACCGCCCATGGACTCAAAAAGCTCGCCCTTTGGGTCCACCACAATGATGCTCTCACCACGTTTGACGGCGCTCATGATGAGGGGACGGATGACGCCGCGGCTTTTGCCGGTGCCCGGTGCGCCGTAAATCAGGAGATTGCCGTTAAGACCGTTTTTGTCGTTGGAGGCCACATAATCGGCGTACCTGTCATCATCGTCCGGGGCCTCCTTTAGCTTGCCGTAAATGTTGCCCTTCAGGTCTTCGATCCTGCCTACGGTAAACACCTGCTCGGCCTCCTTGCGTTCCATGAAGGAAGCTGAGCCGTGTGTGGCGTCCGGGATAATGTCAAAGCCTCTTGGATCGCGCTTGAACTTATAGCCGGAAAACCAGATGTATCCTTTTTTTGTGATCAGGCAGAACAGAAGAAAGCAGATGCCGGTGGTGGCGAGGCCAGTAGGGGTGAATATGGCAAAGATGTTCCGAAAGGGATTGACTACCCAGATGCTTTGGATCTCTCCGGCGGTTTCGCTGAAGGTGGAAGAGATGCCCAGCCGGATGGAATTGATGAACATACCGTAGAAGTAAAGTCCTGCCAGAGCCAAGAGGATGTAGAGCCACAGCTTGCCCCTGTTGCGGTCAAGCCATTTGCCGCATTTGTGCTCGATGCGGCTTTCCAGTTTTTCGATCCATTGGGACAGTTTAGGCAAGCACCATCCCTCCCTGAAACAAAAAGGGCTCCCGCGGGGGAGCGAACAGCCCGACCGGCTCGTCGTAAGCCTGGACAACGGTATGGAGGGATATCTCAAAGAGGTCGGCCTTGCCGGTGTCTTTGTAGAGCTGCTTGAGCAGGCCGCTGTGCTGTCCTTTGAAGGCAGCCAGAGCGATTTTCTCATGTCCTCTCTCCCGGGCAGCGGCAACCGCCCGGTCGATCCGCTTGAGATCCATGTCCACACCCATGACAAAGGGTGTGCTGTGGTAGAGTCCATCCCAGTCCGGCACCCCCTCCGGCGGCGGGTTGAAACCTTTGCCCATGGCTGCCAGCGTCAAATGCTTTCGGTAGTCCACACGGCTCATGGCCAGCAGCTGCATGGCACCGGTCTCGTCGCAGGAGAGCAGATGCACCGGCACGCCGGTGTCGCGGTACGCTTTTCCGAAGGATACGGGGTGCGTCCCCCTTACGATCCCTGCCGGTGGGGCGTCCGGCTCATTGAGTATATTCCACAGGGCCTGATAGCTGGCTCCGGCGTAGACGATAGAGTGGGCTGCCGGAATCTGGGCGGTCATATTGTGGAAGACCTGCATCTCGCTGACATATCGTATCGTCCCTGCGTCAGGCGCCACATAGTAGAGCAGGCGAATATTCTGGGGCGAATAGAGGATGCCGGAAAAGCGGGTGTTGTGCAGCATGTTTCCACGCAGTTCCCGGTTGCGGCGAACAGCCACAGAGGCCAGATAGGTCATGGGGATACGAATGTCCTGGGGATGGTCTGCGAAGATGTCAAATCCGGCACGGTAGCAGGTCAGCATCAAGGCGGAAGACTGTGTCCGCCGGACAATGACGGAGGTTTTGGAAGTGTACCATTTATCCTGGGGATAGGAGATCATCAATCCCTCCAGAAAGCGAATGCCCGCAGGCGGGAGCCGCAGCAGGCCGTCTTTGGTCTGCCCCAGCAGCCCCAGCTTTTTCAGCACAGTGATTTCCGAGCCGGAGAAGATCTGTCCGGCGCTTGTCAGAGGAATATTTTTGCACCATGCGGTGAGTCTCAGCAGTTCAATGTCAGCGGTTGTAAATATCAAGGCGGTTTCACTCCTTCCTTCCAAATCCGAAAACAAGTTGCCTCCCGTGGAGGCAACCTATTTTCGGCTTTTGGCGCGGTATGGGGGTAGCCTGCCGTGTAGTCCCAGCCGCCGCAATACTGGGCCCCGAAACAGGGGCGGCAAACATCCCGATTTATGCGGCTTTTTCCCGGCTGTCCCGTATCCCATGGGTGCCACCGTTTTGGACGCCGGATTTTTAGTGCTTTTTTACTGACTATGGGATACGGAAACAGCGGTAATCAGAGGAACAAATGAGGGAACTGACCGGTGCGCAGGGAGAAGAAATCCCCTGTGTCATCCGGATGGATCAGATAGATGTGGCAGGACGGCACTGTGTCTTTGGTAGACAGCAGGGCTACCTGAAGGGAAAACTGGTCGTCATCCTCAATGAGCCGCCCCTTGATGGCGTTGGGGATCGCCTTCCAGCCCTTGTTGTCCTGATCATAGACCTGCCGGGACTCCACATCACAATGCTCATCCACGATCAGCATGGCGCGGTCAAACCGGGGCAGCTTTTGGCTTTTGCTCTCATATTCATCCAGAAGACGGGTGATGGTATCAATCAGAAACGCCGGTGTCTGGAAACGGCAATGAGGCAGCAGCGTATGGAGCGTGATATGTACCCAGCCATATTCGTTGACGGACACATCCCCGGTCAAAGTAAAGGGTGAAATCAAGGGTTTTTTGATCCGGTCATGGAGATTGGGGCGGTGGGTCTCGCACAGGCTGCGGATCTCCATAGCGCCGCTTTCAAAACGGCCGGCCAGCTTATCCAGTTCCCGGGCAAAAAGTAGTTTGTCGGGATGGTTGCAGTCGGTCAGAGCGAGCAGGGAGCCGGTGGCGAGGTAGGCCTCATAGGCCACCTGCTGCGCCCGGCACATATCGGTTTTCAGATCAGGCATTTTCGACATCTCCTTCCTTTGCTGCCCTTGCCATGCGCTGTCGCAGATCAGAGGGCGATGTGGTGATGGCGTCATATTCCTTCTGGCTTGCGTGGAACGCAATGGGCACATGGTTATAGCCGATGCACAGCAGACCCTCGCCCCGGCGGAAACGGGTGATTTGGCGCACTTCCTCGTCCGACAGGTTGAGAATAGTCTGGGCCAGCCGGGCCTCTTCCTCTTCCATCTGCATGACGATCTTGATGCGGCAGCTGTCGATGATGCCTTTGCCGTACTTTCCGTTTTCCAGTGCGTACATATCGTTAAAGCCCTGGGACGAGAGAATGGCTATACCACCCAGACCACGAATGGTTTTCACTGTTTCCATCGTGTAGTTGGCGGCCATGGGATTGGAGCCGGCGCCCACCAGAGACCACAGCTCGTCGGAGATGAGCGCGGAAAGGGAAACATTGGTCTCCATGATGAGATCGGTGGCAAAGTCCGTGGCCCAGAAGATGCCGGGCAGTTCCAGATCATCGGGCATACCGGAGGTGTCAATGACGATGTATTTATTGGAAAAATCCACATTGGTGTGTCCACCCATGGATTTGGCCGAGCCGGTGACAAAGCGGGTCAGCACCACCGCCAGATGCCTTGTTTCCGGCCGCTCGCTCAAAACGGCGTACCAGTCGGGCAGGATGGGCATTTCCCGCTTCTGTCCGCTTTCGTCATAGAGCGAGTCATTGTCAAAGGTGATCCCCTTGCGGCCATAGCACTCTACCAGCGACAGATCAAGGTAGTTCTTATCCTCTTCCGTCAGATTGGTTTTCAGGAGAGAAAAGAAGATGATGAGTTTGGAAATTTTATCGGCCAGCAGGGAGTCACCCCGGACAGACAGGCCCCGGATGCCGGAATAGGCGTCCAGCGTGGTCAGCCGAATATCCATGATATTGATGCAGTCGGTGGACGCCGGAGAGAGCCGGATAAAAGTGCCGCCCTCCGCCTCACACAGAGGCCGGTATTCATGCCCCTTTTTAGGTACAATGAAGATTACCTTTTTCCCCTGCTGACGCAGGCGGTTTCCAAAGCATTGCAGATTGAAGGTTTTTCCCGAGCCGGAGGAGGCGAAGATGGCGGTATTTCCGTTGGTGTATTTGTAGTCATCGAAGAAGTTGATAAAGCAGGGCGTGCGGTTGTGCATATTGATCCCGAGGAAAATGCCCTCATGGTCGCTGATCTCATAGGAGGCAAAGGGAAAAGCCGCGGCCACGCCATAGGTCAGGGCGTTTCTCCGCGACTTCCGTTCAATGTCCGGGTCGATCTGCGCCGTTGGCAGAAAAGATAAAAAGCCTTTTTCGTGTTTGAACTCACAACGCTTTGCCAGCATATCCACCGAGGCACAGCGGGTCTCCACGGCGGCCACTCGCTGTTCCAGCGTTTCGGGATCCTCCGCCGTCACTTCCAGCAGGGTGTGCATATAGTAGAAATCCTCATTTTCACGATTCATCTGGTTTTTGAGGTATAGTCCGGCGCTGATGGCACTGTCCAGTTCCTCAAAATCCTGACGAGTATCACCCACATCCCGCATACGGGAACGGTTGACCATGGTGGTCTGGGAGATCTTTGGTAGAATCTTCTCTTTCGGCTGGCGTTTGACGAGGAAATTAAGGCTTATCCCTTCGCCGGCCTCCACCAGCGGAGAGAGCCAGCCGTTTCCCACGGTGGTGGAATAACCGTATCCGGTCACATACAGATAGGCATGATAAACACCATCCACTATGATGTAGTCCCGGGCGGTGTAGTCTACCGAGGTGGGAGAGAGAATATCAAGGATCGTAGTTGCCCCCGCCTCAATACCGGTAACCTCCGGCTCCGGCTCTTTTCGGAACGGAAGCCGAAAGCGGGAAGGTTTCTTTTCTGCCATGCCTTCGTCGGCGGCAGGTACTGCCTCCGGATTTGCCACCTCCGACGGCCGGGGCAGTTTCTTTTTGCGTAAACTCATGGTGCATCCCTCCTCTACTGATAGACGCCGTGGATCTCGCCCAGCATGTCGAAAACGCCGGGCGGCAGTTTGACGCGCCGGCTTGTCTGTTTGTTGATCAGCTCATACAGGATCTCCAGCGTGGCGTTGTCGCTGTATTCCGGCTCCAGTACATCAAGGCCGCACATCTCCAGATAGCGTCTTGCGGTATCGGTCTCCTCATTGAGCCGCTGGGCAATGGCCTCTATGGTGCTGGCGCGGGCTTTCATGCGCTGTTCATACGGAAATGCGATAAAAAACCGGTGGGTGATGGCCTCGCTGGAGGCTACAAACGACACCTCCGCGATATTGTCCTCGATCATCTCACGGCAGGCTTCCACCTCTTCCTCTTCATAGCAGCGGCGCATGAAGGCGATATATTCGGCCGTATCCGCTTTTTGGGTAACAATGAGGATTTGCAGGGTGTCCGGGGCGATTTTCAGGTAACTGGCAAACTGGTAAATAATGTTTTGCTGGTCAATGGGTGACTTCAGATAGAAGTTGACCGGCAGCACCTCCAGTACCTTGATAAACTGCCGGTCTTTGGTGACGATCACGCCGTTTATGACATTCTGGATCGGAAGCCACTTCTGCACGCTGTCGGAATAGGCCCCGTCTTTTTCGTTGAAGTTTTGAACATTACCGCCAAATATCAGTTCTTTTAATCCCATGCGGGAATCCCTCCCCTCTGTAAGTTCGGCACATTCGCCGTTTGCGCCATCTCCACCATGCGGCAAGATACCTTGTCAGACTGTCATCCTGTATGCCGATGAGGGCAAAGCCGCCGATGGGCACAAGCAGGGACAGGGTAACGATGATATTGGCCGTGATGGAAAAAGGCAGAAACCGGATACAGCAAAACAGGGTGGGGATGCAAAGCACCACCGCCTCGATTGCGTTTCGTGTTTCAAACAGGCCGAAGAGCCGGCCTGCATCGGTGAAGTTGGCGGGAATGTGGTAGACGTCATATTCCATAGTCCCACTCCTTTACATGGCAAAAAAGCTGTCCGCGGTTTCTCCGGTAGGCGGCCTCCAGTTCCGTGGTTGCTCTTTTCCGCTGCTCGATTACTGTTTCAAATGCCCGCTGGATCAGCCGGATATTATCTTCCGTGCCGCCAAATGTCTCAATTTCACTGATCCTCTGAACGGACACACCTGCGGCGTTTGCCAGAGCGGTCAGGGACACCCCGTACTCCAGCCGCAGATGCCGCATGATGTTGATGTTTTCCATACCGCCTCCTGTCAGGGCGCGGACAGCACCCAGAAGGGGCCGCCGGAGCCGGCTTTTCGGCTGGCCTCGCTTGTGATGATATTCAGCCGCCACTCCTGCTCGCTGCGTTTTACGCTGGCGGGATCGGCCACCAGAATATTGCCGTTCTCCGTCACGCCGCGCAGCACGATGAAATGGCCGGAGCTGGTAAAATGGCCCTTTGACATAATGGCGATGACCAGTTTCCCTTCACTGAGGGCTTCCACCAGTTTTTTGGCGTCTGCTCCTATGCCCTCCACCTTCAGGCCGTAGTGCGTGCCGCCGTTTGGGATCAGGCTGTGGTAGCTCCCGTTTCCCTCGCAGCGGTAGCCGTTCTCCACCGACCAGTCGGAGACCTCTTTCGGATCGACCTTGTTGTCCGTGAGAGAGGCCACGGCAATAGCCAGCGCCGTGGGGCCGCATCCAGAGGTGCCGATGGTGCCCGAGTTGCCGTAACGCTCATTTCCCCAGCGGGAATCGGTCTGGTTGTAGTACACCACTTCCGTTGCGGCGTCAGAAAAGACAATGTCGCCGTAGTTGGTGTTGTAGTATCCGGCGCCGTCGCTGTCGGAAAAACCCACATACTGCTCATCCGTCAAGGTGGAGTACATGAGCCGGGCCCAGTTCTCCTGTTCTTCGGAAAAGGCCAGTTCAGACATCAGTTCCTCCGGCGTGGCAGTCTCAAAATTGACTTTCAGCTTCCGAATCGTAACCGCATCCTCTCCCGTGCCCTGGGTTATCAGTTCCAGGAGGGAGTTATGTCTGAAAGTGCGGATCGTCATATCACGAATGGACGCCTCATCCATTTGCCACAGATCCTGTCCGTTGGCTACGGAATTGATGGCAATAAACCAGTAGATGTTGAGGTTATCGGTATCTTTCAGAACCTCCAGCTCGTCATACTGGCGTGTCCCGTCCTCGCCGGTGTAGGCCTGCTCGATCCGGGTAATGACATCCGACATGTGTTCCTCGCCAAAGGCATCCACGCTTTGATAGGCGGCCTCTACGCTGTACGCCTTATCCGTCATGGCGACAATATCGGAAGAGGCCGCGGAATCAAAGCCGAACAGAATATTAGGCAGGGAAACGATGATCAGGATCGGCAGCAGGACGAATACAAAGAGAATGACTGCGGCGGCCTTCAGCAGTTCCGGCAAAAAGGAGACCGCGGCGCCGGCTGCAGCGCCGGCAAGACCGCCGGAGGCGGCGCCCTTGGCAATGTTATATGCCGCTGCCGCAAGCCGTGCGGCGGCGGAGGCTGCTTTATTTCCGTCCATCAGGCGCACCTCCTCCGGGCCGTCGTGTATGGTGATAGGATTGTCTTGTCTGGATCTTGCGCTGATTCTGCTTTCCGTGCTGCAGAGTATGGGAGGCCGTGGGATTTAGCTGGGAAGAAGCCTTTGCCGCTGTGCCGTCCCTTTTCTTGATGGAGGAGGGCGCGGCGCTTCCTGCCGTGCCTGCGACAGGCGGCCGGCGTTGCTCCATGGATGTGCTTCGAGCCGATTGGCGTGTTTCCTGCCAAGCCTGCGGAGCTTTCACTCCGGCCACGACCGGCTGCTCTCCGGAAGGAGGCGTGGTTTTTCCTGCTATGCCTGCGGAAGTGGGAGCCGTCGGTGGCGCGGCTACCCTCGGATTGGGAGAGCGTACATCGGAGCGCCGGGTGGGTTTCTCTGCCGCGCCGGCGGAGGTCACTTTGCCGTAACTGCCACCACTGGGAACAATGGTGGGCCTGCCGGACTCCGAAACAGGTTTCCCGGAGTGCGGCGAGGCGGGGCGGCTGGCGTCCGGGGCTGTACGCCCAGCGGTCTGCGGAGAAACCGCCGTATTCTGCACATGGGTGCTTTGATTTGCCGCAACGCTCTGATGGGTGTCTCCTGTATAAGTAGCCTCCCGCTGCGTTTGCCGGCTGATGGAGGATTTCCCGGAAGTTCCTTTTCCTGCCATGCCTGCCGGGGCCGATGTTATTCGGCTGGCTTTGGGGGTAACGCCGGGCGCTGCGTTTTGGCCTGTGGGCCGGCCCGCTGCCATGGAATTGCCGGTCGTATCCGTAGTCTGGGCAGTCAGGCGACTGACCTGTCCTGCCATGCCTTGACCGGGACGCCCGGCCTGTCCGGGAATGCCCGGATTCGAGCGCATCCCGGAGGCGCCGGGGCGATGGATTCCGGATACGCCCTGTGTGCGGTCCACCGAGCTGCGGCGGGAGGGGCGAACACCGCCGAAAAAGGCTGTGCGTCCTGTGCTGCGGTCTGTGCTTTCCCGAGAAGCCTTTGCTCCCATATCCGCAGTCTGACCGGTCTGCCCATGCTGAACGGTTTGATTGTTTTGGAAGGAGTGACTGGCCTGTGCAGCCTGTGCGGCGTATTGAGTTTGAGTCTGGGAACTGGTCTGGCTTGTTCCTGCCGTGCCTGCGGGGCTTCCCGCAGCAGAAGATCGGCCTGCTCCTGTTCCCCGGAATTTTCCTGCCGAAGTGCCGGAAGGGCGCGGCCCACCGGTGCGGGGACTGCCGCCCGGCGGCGGTGTTCCGGAACCGTTGGCACGGGCCGAGCCGCCTCCTCCGCCTTTTGCCGTGGTGACGGATTTGGCCGCTGTGGTGGCAATGGTGCGGATCACGGCGTAGGCGAGCATACCGGGCAGTCCGCGGGCAGGGTCGCCGGTGATTGCCGGATTGAGTCCGATTCTTGTGATGATACCGTCAACCTTTTGAGCGACTTTAACGATAGACATAACCAGCACCATCCAGGGAAGGACGCTGATTCCGCTTGGTACGCTGCTTAAAACGGACAGGAGCATCTTGAGAAAGACCACATTTGTGATCATCACAAGGCACATACTGCCATACATCCGGCACCAGCCGGTAAAAATGTCCGAGGTGCTTTTGCTGCCGCCCATAGAGAAGGCCAGTGGGGACATCAGCGTCAGCACCCCAACGATGACATACCGCTCCGCAATCTCAAAAATAAGGCGGAAGGTTTTGAACATGATAATGATGCCGACAATGACCACCACGATCCACGCCGCCGCAAGACCGTCGAAGCTGGTCTCATCGGGAAAGATGATATTTACGGCATCGGGGATCTCCAGATAGTCGATGATCGTTGTGGTAATGCCAAGTACGATTTCACATATCTGCTGGCTTGCCAGAAGCAAAAAACCAAAGACAAAAGTTCTTGCAAAAAGGATTTTCGGGTCTTCACCTTCAAAACCGAGCCCCGACATCATGACTCTGACCGATTGAAAAACAAGATTGCCCAGCAACAGCGCCCAGCCTGCCGCTGTAATGTAGAGCAGCAGGTCATCCATAACGGGAACATGGGCACGAAGATAGGCCAGATCCATGGAGAAAATGTCGATCAGCACCTGGGAGAAATACTGCCAACACTCAAGGGTTAGGCCATAAAACCACTCGATGAGTCCCTTTAAGATGCCTTCAAGGATGATGGCCACCTCCTTTCGGGGTCATATTGCGGGGCAGGTCAGGGCGTCAGGGTGGAGAGACCGTCAAACAGCGGCCGGACATAGGCGATAAAGGCGCCGATGCCGTTGATGACCGCCCATGCGATCCAGATTCGGCGCAGCCAGTCCCACGCCTGATCGACCTTGTGCTGGTTGTTGGACAGCTTTGCCCCGACCACCGCCACAGCTGACATAAGGCCGGCCAATACGGTGCTGATGCCGGCGATCTTATTGTAGACATCGACGATGATGTTATTGGCGACCGTCCACATATCATCCACGGCAAAGGCCGGCACAGTCAGGGACATCATCAGAAGGAAAGTCGCCGTAAATACGCCATAGTACCGGCCGAGCTTCGGACCGAGACGATCCCAGAAGTTGGGCGTGTAGCCCCGGTTGGACGGGATAGATTTCTGTTTCAAGGGAAAGTCCTCCTTCCTGCCCTAAAATGGGCATGAAAAAACCGGGGCCCCCGGCGACAATACCGGAGGCCCTTTGATGGAATTGTGTTCAGCAGCCTGTTTTGGGAAGCTGCGGGGCGGGCGTCTTGCTCTTGACAATGGTAATCCATGTGGATTTTGCGGTTTCCCATGCGCCCTGATAGCGCCCGCCGACATCAGCCCGGTTGACGATCTGATACTGATTGGGTGTGGTGGGGAGGACATTTACCGTCAGCATTGGGGTGGATACGGAGGTGAAGCCGGCCTCCACCGTGCCAAACTCAAAGCGGAAGTCCGTAACATACTCGCCGGACATCATAGGCAGCGCATTCAGGGAGAAGGAGTAGTTGTTGGTTGTGAGCAGGTTTTCAGCCAGCACGCGGTAATCCTGATAGTTCGTCTTGTAGACGATCCGATAATTGAGCCGCTGACTGTATGTGCCCGTGACCAGCGTGTTGCCCCGCACAGCGTCGGTGGGGAGCCTGTCATGCCAGTAGAAATCGGAGAGGGGCACATTGGCGTCGTTGGAGATTTTGAAGTCGTAGCGCATCAGGTCGCCGGACAGCACCTGGGCATTGCCGGTTTTGGTGATAGAGACCTTCAGTTCCGCGCTCTTGTTGTAGGCGGACAGCTTGATAATCTGGCCCGCATATTCCAAATCCACATCAAACACTTCGCCGGACAGCTGGAAATAGGACGGCGGAGTGACCTCGCGGATTTTATAGCGGCCCAAAGGCAAAGGCTCGGACGCGGCAACGCCTCTGGCATCACTCACGATATAACCCACCACGACGCCGGATCTCGCCCGTGTAATCTCAAAGACTGCGCCCTCCAGCGTGCTGCCTGCACGGTCGCCTGTGACGGCGTTATCGTCGGAGGCGTATTTGATGATCTGGATTTGCCCGGTAATCGGTGTGTTTTTCCATGTGATCTCCGTTGTGGCGCCATCCTCCACATAAACTGTTTTCAGCTGGGTATCCAGTTCGTAGCCCTCGGCCTCCAGTTCACGCAAAAAGTATTTTCCGCCGCCGGGCAGGTCGTCAATATAGACGCGGCCATTCTGATCGGATACATATTCGCCCAGCGGATTGCGGTTTTCGTCATACAGGAGGAAGCGGATTCCATAGATCCCCTTTCCCGTGGTCGAATCCACCTTATGGATCAAAATGCCGGAAAAGGGCTTGTTGGTGACGCGCAGTTGGGTGATTTCTCCGTCCTTCACTTCAAAATGGTGAGGGGTGCTGTCCAGACGGAATCCATCCCCGGCCTCGATCTCAACGGCGTAATAGGCCCCGTCGGGCAAAGAGACAAAGACCCGCCCGCTGCGGTCCGTGGTGACGGTATCCACAAGCGCATCATTCATCTGGCGGATCTCAAAGGTGGTATTGGGAATCCGCTCCGTCCGGTCCGCCTCGCTGATCTTGATGATCTCGACGCCGCCCACCGGATCGTTGTAAAAATAGAGGACCTGCGTATCATTCGTGTTGACAACAACAGTCTGACTGCGGGTGGCCTCATCAATGGTGTATCCGTCGATGCTGGCCACTTCCGTTACGACCAGGGTGCCCACCACTCCCGACAGGACGATCTGCCCTGTGGAAGAGGTGAAATAGCGGCCTCTGGAGGACAGCGCGCCTCCCTCGTTATCCACATACGAGCCATCGGCATATCGGATCTCGAACTCGACCCCCTCCAAAGGAGACCGGTCGGAACTGCTCAATTTGTAGATAATGAGGTTTCCCTTGATACTGTTTCGGAACTCCAAAACAGAGGTGGCGCCGGACTTGATAACGGCGGTTTGCGCCACGCTGTCCAGCACATAACCCGGTTTTGTCCGTGTCTCCTTTGCGATGACCGTCAATCCCGGCTCCAGCCCCTCGATGAGGATGGTTCCTGCCGAGTCCGTCACATACTTTCCGCCGGAGGGACCGATGGCCGTGCCGTCGCTGGTGGTAATGGTAAACTCCACATCACTCAGCGGGGTGTTGTCCACTCCCAGCTTCCGGATCAGCAAAGAGCCGTAGGGGGCGTTCAAAAACTCCAAAGTGACCGTTTGGCCGCTGCGGATCACGGCGCTTTGGGGCGTATCATCCATGACGAAATTTTCGAGGCCTTTCACTTCCTTGACCACAAGCGTAGTGTTGGGAATGATATTCTCTACCAAAAAAGACCCCGTCGAATCCGTCACATACCTGCCGTTGGCGTTGCCGACTACCGTGCCGTCGCTGGTGGTCACAAGAAACTCCACATCGGCCAAAGGCGTATCGTCGGCGCTGGATTTTTTCGTGACCAAAAGCGATCCCAGAGGGGCGTTGGAGAAGTACAGGGTAATGACATCCTGCTCCTTGCCGGAAATGTAGAAGGACTGGGGCGCGCTGTCGATCACATGGGCCCCGTCACTTTCCACTTCCTCGCAGATATAGTAGCCGGCTTTGAGGCCGGTGACGGTGAAGGAGCCGTTGTTCGATGTCACATAGGTACCGATCACGGTGCCGCCGCTGCCGCTGGTGCTGCCGCCCAGATAGCGCAGCTGGAAGCGGCAGTTGCTCAAACCTTCGCCGCTGACACTATCCCGTTTCCAGACCACAAGGGCGGAGAGAGGGGTGTTTTCAAAGCGGAAGGTCTTGCTCTTTCCCGCGGCGACAAAGTCCTCCTGTGTATCGCTATCCGCGATGGAGTAGCCTGTGGGCGGCGACAATTCCTTCACTCGAAACCACCCGTCACGCAGACCATGCTCCGGGCCGGACAGTTCAATGCGGCCGTTTTCGTCCGTCGTGAAGATACCGAGGTCGTTGAGTTCGCCGGTGGAGGTGTTGTTGGAGGCGTACAAGACCTGAAAGCGCACATCAGAGATGGGATTTTTTGTGATCGAATCCACCTTCTCGATCACGATGGTCGGGGCCTTATGGTTTTCAAAATAAACATGACGATCCTGATCGGGTAAAAGCGTCACCAGTTGGGAGGGTGCATCCAGCAGGTAGGGCTCGGGCACAGACTTCTCGATGACCTCCACCACCTGGGGAAGCAGCCCCTCTACTGTGGCCGTTCCGTCC
>JAFQRI010000085.1 GCA_017410185.1 Oscillibacter sp.
ACTTCTCGGGGAAGGGAGTGGTGGTGGTGCCTTCGGCGATGGCCTTCTCCAAGTCCTTCTCCAGCAGCTCGAAAGCCTCGGCAGCCTGCACCTTGGCACGGGCGGTAACGATATCGGCCATGTGGTTGAACAGGTCGAAACCGGAGTAAGGAGCGGGCTTATACTGCAGGTAGTCGCAAACGCGCAGCCAGGCCTGAGCGGTGCGGTTGGCGTTGGCGCAGGCCTGCTCGAACTTCTGCTCGTCGAACTTCTTGCCGGTCAGCTCTTCCAGCTGCTTAATGGCAGCGTCAAACTGGGCACGGACATAGGCCACGTTGGAGTCATGGACTTCCACAGTGTTGTTATAAGGAATATCGATCATGATCAGGGGGATGTTGCACATACGGGCGATGTTCTCATACCACTTGGTCATGCAGTTGCAGATGTTATTGCAGCACAGCACAAAGTCCGGCTGGGGAATACGCATCTGGCGATAGGGCTTGATGGACTACCAATACTTATCCTTCAGCGCACCGTCGGGCAGAGCCTCGATCTCGTGGATGTCCACCAGGACGGTATAGGGCTGCTGGGTCTTGGGATCCTTGACGGGCTTACCGTCCTCACCGATGATCACCTTGCCGTTCTCGTCCCGCATGGGCTTGCCGGAGTTGGGGTCGATGATGTACTCCAGGGTCTCGGGGTCGAACTTGCGGGCAGCGCGCTTGCCGGCGGCATAGGCCAGGCTGATGCGGGCGTAGCCGCAGATATCGTTGTCGAAGCCCAGATCCTCAGCGGCCTGGCACATGATCTCACCGTCACGGTTGGCGGCGATGCCGGCGGCCTGGTTCTCGGGGTACATGACGTTCAGATCGAAAGCTGCAGCCAGCTCGCAGGGGAACTTGGAGCTGGACCAGCCCACCAGCTTGCCTTCCTTCTTGGCAACACGGGCATCAGCGTGGACATCGTCCACCACCTTGCGCAGAGCCAGAACACCGGGGCTGACGCTGGGCTTCTTAGCCGCCTTGGGGGCGGCTGCGGATTTTGCAATTTCTGCCATGTATGTATCCTCCATTCTTAAAACTTAACGCTTCTATCGCCGGTCGGTTTTCCCTTCCGGCTCATGAACCCCCTAAAGGGGAAACATGCAATGAATTATTTGGCCATTTTGGCCTGTCTCACGGCCTTTTCGTAGGCGTAGAGTGCGGCGCCCAGAGCGCCGTTATACTGGGTGAGAGGGGAAGTGAGGATGGGGTGACCCAACTGCTCCTCCAGAGCGGCCACGATGCCGCCGTTCTGGGCGACGCCGCCGGTCATGACCACATCGTCCCGCACGCCGATGCGGCGGGCAAGGCCGCTGACGCGGCTTGCGATGCTCTTATGAATACCGTTGATGATATCGCGCTTGTCGGTGCCCTGTGCCAGAGCACTGATGACGGCGCTCTCGGCGAAAACGGTGCAGGTGGGGCTGATCTCAGCCTCCTTGGTGGACTGCATGCCCAGCGCTTCCATTTCGGAAACATCCACTTCCAGAACACGGGCCATCACGTCCAGAAAACGGCCGGTGCCGGCGGCACACTTGTCGTTCATCTGGAAGTTGACCATGGCGCCATTGTTGATCTCCAGCACCTTGGCGTCCTGACCGCCGATGTCGATGACGGTGCGGACATTGGGGAAGAGGAAGTGGGCGCCCTTTGCGTGGCAGCTCAGCTCGCTCATTTCCTTATCGGCCAGGCCCTGCTCCTCCAGAGATTTGCGGCCATAGCCGGTGGCCAGAACATAGACCATGTCCTCTTTCTTCATGCCGGCGTTTTCCAGCACGGCAGCAATGGCTCTGGCAGGGCCGCTGGTACCCGCACCGACATCCACCAGAGACTTGGCAACGATCTCCTTGCCATCCTTAAGGATGACGCACTTGGAGGCAGTGGAGCCAACGTCGATGCCCAGAGTATAGATAGGATTCATCGCTGATCTCTCCTTAACTGTCATTGATCCCGCCGCAGCTGCCCCGCCTGCCGCCGGACGCGACAAAGCAGCGGCGCTTTGCAGCGGTCCGCTTATATTCCTCATATTAAGATATCACAGCATGGCCCTTTGTGGAATATTGCGTTGCGTCAAAAAGTTAGCGTTTCTTGCTTTCATTGAATTCTTCACGGTTTGTTAACCCGCATCCAGCCGGAAGACGCCCCATCTCCACCGTTTCCGCCCCAAAGAACAGGCAGTTTCCAGGGTCATTGCTATGAATCCCCACTCTTTATCATACCCTACTTCTGACTTTTTTCAAGTTTCCCTGCCGAAGTTTTTGCTCTTTCGGGAAATTCCGTCGTTTTGCTTATGGTGCTGTTTCGTTTTTGGCGGTTTTACCCACAGAGGTCACTGCTTATCAACGCCGGAAAACTGGCGGGCATACTGCTTGGGTGAGATGCCTGTGAGCTTGGTGAATGTGCGGATAAAATGCTCGTTGGAGTGGAAGCCTACAGCCTCACCCACCTGGGCCACGCGGCCACCATCCTGAAGCATGCGGCGGGCCTCCAGAATACGGGTGTTGATGAGATACTGGCCCACGCTGAAGCCCGTGGCCGCCTTGAAGCAGTGACTGAGATAATATTTGCTGATGTAAAATTCCGCGGCGATCTGATCCAGCGTCAGCTTTTCCGCCATATGCTCCTGCAGATACGCCAGTACCAGATCGATGCGCAGCGTCCCCTCCCGGGTCCGGGTGAGCATATGCTGCTCCACACTCATGGGGGCAGCGGAGTCCTCCCGTCTGGGCGCCGCGGAAAGCGCTTCCACCAGAAACTCGCTGAGGAGGTTCATCTGCAGGATATCCCCGCCAAACCGCTCCTCTTCCTCCTGACTCCGGTCCAGCCGCTGCAAAAGGCGGAGCAGTGCCTCATAGCTCTCTCCCAGCGTCACCATCCGCCCGCTCTCCAGCACCCGCTGATAGAGATCGGTCTTGGGGGTAGAAATGGCACGAAGGGTCGTCAGAGGGACATGAAGCACATACCGCTCATAGGGCAGGCACTTCTCCTCTTCTCCATCGCTGCTCAGCGTTTTATGTAAGGTGGCGTCCGGCAGAACGAACATCGTGCCCGGCGCCAGATCGTAGACCTGATTTTCCACAAACATCTGTCCCCCATGGGACACCGGCAGCAAAAATTCCACACTTTCATGGAAGTGCGGGCGGTCCATATACCAGGAATCGTCCTGACTGAGTTTCAGATAAAAGGGTGCGTGCTGCATAGCGGTTTCTCCTTCTCCCCGACCTGTTTTTGGGCAGATCGCCCATCGCCCGCCCCGCTCCCAACGGGGTGTTTTGGATCAATTTTCCTTGCTTAAACAAGATACGCTAATTTTTTGTCCAAAAAGGGGCTTTACTTTACGTTCTTCTATGGTAGTATAATATATGAGTTCTTGTGAAAAGGCAAGGTCTTTGTTGCTTTTATACAATCGAGCGAAAACAAAAATCAGAAAGTTGGAGGCAATCTTATGGACAAAGTTTACTCTCTGAAGGACGCCGTTGCGAAGTTCGTCGAGAGCGGTGACACCATCTGCTTCGGCGGCTTCACCACGAACCGCAAGCCTTATGCTGCTGTTGGTGAGATCCTGCGCCAGGGCCAGAAGGACTTCACCGTTTGGGCCGGTCCCGCCGGCGGCGACTGGGACATGATGATCGGTGAGGGCCGTGTCAAGAATTACATCAACTGCTACACCGCTAACTCCGGTTACACCAACGTTTCCCGCCGTTTCCGCGCTGCCATCGAGAAGGGTCAGCTGACTTACGAGGATTATTCTCAGGACGTCCTGATGCTGCAGCTCCACGCTGCTTCTCTGGGTCTGCCCTACCTGCCCGTGCGCCTGATGCAGGGCTCCGGCCTGATGAAGTTCTGGGGCATCAGCGAAGAGAAGCGCGCTGCCGATCCCGCTCTGGACAACCTCAAGTGCGTTGAGGTCGAGAACCCCTTCAAGCCCGGCGAGAAGGTCGTTGCAGTTCCCGTTCCCCGTCTGGACACCGCCGTCATCCACGTGCAGCAGGCCTCTCCCGACGGCACCTGCGTCATCCTGGGCGACGAGTTCCACGATGTCGATATCGCTGTTGCCGCCCGTAAGGTCATCGTGACCTGCGACGAGCTGGTCAGCGACGAGTTCATCCGTCAGGATCCCACCAAGACCCGTATCTTCGGTGAGTGCATCAGCGCTGTTGTCCACGCTCCCTACGGTGCATGGCCCTCTCAGTGCTACGGCATGTACGACAACGATCCCAACGCTCTGCGCGAGTATGACCGCGCTTCCAACTACGCCGACGCTGCCGACGCAGTTGCCAAGCTGGCCAAGGCCGCTGCCAAGGCTGCCAAGGCTGCCGCTGCCGCTCCCGA
>JAFQRI010000086.1 GCA_017410185.1 Oscillibacter sp.
AAGTGGTCTTTACCGTGAAATAAGCCTCCCGCCTCACAGCAAAAAGAAAAAGCACTTGCTTTCGCAAGTGCTTTTTTCTGGCGGAGAAGGAGGGATTCGAACCCTCGAGACCCTTTAGGAGCCTACATGATTTCCAATCATGCGCCCTCGACCAACTAGGCGACTTCTCCATATCCGCTATTCACTTCGTCGCTCGCAGCGAACATATGTTATTATATCGATTCTTCTGCAAAAGTCAATACCCTTTTTTGAAAAATTTCCGTATTTTTACGGGAAAGAGGGGCGGACAGGCCCCATGCCTCCCGCCCCTGATCTCACCGCATCTCGGAAACGATGTTATCCACCGCGTGGTCCACGGCGACACCCAGCTTGTGGATACTTTTCCCCAGCTGGGTCTTCATGGCCTGCCGCTCCCGGCACACCATCATTCCCGCAGCCATACCGGCCATTACGCCGGCGCTCATACCGATCCAGAACCCGGTACACATCTTCATCTCTCGTCACTCCTTTTCGGTCTGGCGTTAGTATGGCCTGCCGCGCGGGAAAAATAAGCGCCGCCCTTTGCCAAATGCTGCGAAATATGCTACACTGTTTCCAAATCAAAATTTTCATTCGGGAGTGATCGTATGACCAGGATCTATCTCGTCCGCCACGCGGAGGCAGAGGGCAACCTCTACCGCATCGTGCAGGGACAGGGCAACAGCAACCTTACCGACCGGGGCTGGCGGCAGGTAGCCGCCCTCGAAAAGCGCTTTGCCGATATTCATATCGACGCCGTTTACACCAGCGATCTCTACCGCACCTGCGCCACCGCCAGCGCCGTTTATAAGCCCAAGGGCCTTGCCCCCATCCGCCGCAAAGACCTCCGCGAGATCTATGTAGGCGACTGGGAGAGCCGCACCTGGGGCGAGATCGCCCGCCGCTGGAGCGAGCAGATGGAGTATTTCTCCCACCGGCCCGACCTGTGGCACATCGAGGGGGCCGAGTCCCCCATGGCGGTACTGGAACGGATCAAAGCCGCCGTTACCTCCATTGCCGCGGAAAACGAGGGAAAGACCATCGCCATCTTCTCCCATGGCTACGCCATCCGCCTGCTGCTGGCCCTTTTGCAGGGCTACCCGCCTGAGCGCATGGGTGAGAGCCCCACGGGGCAGAACACCGCTGTTTCCCTGTTGGAGGTGGATAACGGCACCATGACCCTCCTCTTCCGGGACGATGTGACCCACCTGCAGACGCCGGAATATCTTGCCGGCGACAAGGTGCGGCGCAAGCCCGGCCCCCTGGAGCCGGGCCTCTGGTTCCAGCCGCCTGCGGGCAATGAGGCCGCGGCGCTTGCCGCAGAGTGCGGCGTATCCTTGCAGGAAGGTCTGCACACCCTGGTGGGCTGGTCCCGTGAGACCCCCGTGGGCGTGGTGCAGCTGGGGCCGGATGCGGGAACCATCGCCCTCGCCTGCATCCTGCCGGAGTACCGCAACAAGGGCTTTGGCGGCCAGCTCATCGGCCAGGCGGTGCAGTGGACAAGAGAAAGCGGCGGCGAGACCCTTTTTGCCGCCGCACCGGCGGAGGATAACTCCATCCGCCAGTTCCTGCAGGACTACGGTTTCCATCCCGCAGGCGCGGACAAGCACCTCTTTATCAAGGATATTCGCTTTCTCCCCGAATTTTTAAGTGAATAAGCGCAAGACTCCCCGGATACGGCGTATCCGGGGAGTAATTTATTCGGAAATGATATTGTAGATGACCCGCGCGGTCAGGCCCCAGATCACATGTCCCCCGTAATACCAGATGGGCACCGTGACCGTTCCTCCCCGCCAGGGATACTCCCGGGAGATACCAACCGCCTCATAGGGGAAATCTTCGGGGAGCTTTGCCACCAGCTGATAGGTGTAGAGCCGAGGCGGTGTGGTGAGAAAAAATTCCAGCGGCACGGTAAAAACCTGCGCCACCTCCGCCGGAGAGGGCGCCATGGCCGCAAGTCCCGCAGCCGTCACCTCTCCCAGCAGGGGCTGGAGCAAAAGGCCGTCCTGCCCTGCCTGAAAGTCGCTTTCCGCAAAGATCCGGATCTCCTCCTTCGGGATCCCCAGCTCCTCCTCCGTTTCCCGCACCGCACACTCCGCGGCGCTCTCTCCCGCTTCCATTCTGCCGCCGGGAAAGCATACCTCCCCCGCCTGCTTCAAGCCTTCCGCCCGCACCTCAAAGAGGAGATGGGTTTTTCCCTCCACCTCCACAAAGGGGCACAGCACCGCATAGCGCCGCTTCACCCCCAGAAGAGTGGGGCTGCGGCCTTCATAGCGCCGCTTCAGCGCCTCCAGCTCTTTCATAGCAGCATCCTCATGGCTTTCTGCCGGTTTTCCACATCCACCACCGGCTGGCTGGGAGCATACTCCCCATCCAGCGACCAGGGGAGGTTTTCCTCCGTCTCCAGATGGATGGAGGATACATGGCGGAACACCAGACCCTCCCGGTCATACTTTTGCTCCAGAAGGGCCCGGACCAGCTTTTGCAGATCCGCCGGTGTTTTGGGACTTGGGATCAGCAGCATCTCAAACTTTCCGTCATCCAGCACCACGCGCTCCGGGTCCAGCTTCATCAATCCGCCGATGGAGGTAGAGTTGCAGATGGCGCCAAAGAGATATTCTCCGTCCAGCACCTCTCCGTCCGCCGTCAGGCGGATGCGGTAGGGCCGCAGGGAATCCAGATCCTTCATGCCCTCCAGGATATAGGCGAAGTGGCCAAGGGCGTTCTTCGCACTTTGGGAAGCTGCATAGGAGCTGCGGGTAAAGGCGCCGAAGGACGCCACGTACATAAAGCTCCGCCCGTTCCAAAAGCCTACGTCCAGCTGACGCTCCTCGCCCCGCAGCAGTGCCCATGCCGCCGCCACAGGATCGTTGGGGATCTTGAGGCTGGCGGCAAAATCATTGGTGCTGCCCTGCGGAAAATAGCCGAACAGAGGCGGCCGCTCCAATGTCAGCAGGCCCGAGGTCACCTCGTTGAGAGTGCCGTCGCCGCCTACGGCGATGCAAAGGTCAAACTTCTCCGCCTCCGCGCAGGCGATGGCGACGGCGTCTCCCTGTCCACCGGTGAGGCGGATACTGAGAAGGTGGCCCTGCACGCTGAGCACGGAAGCCGCGCACAGCAGCGGCTCAAAGGGCTTGCTCCGTCCCGCCCGGGGATTTACGATCATCAAAATTTTCTTTTGCTCCATAGAAAAAGCGCCTCCTGCGCAGGAATAGAAAGAGCTCTGTCAAAGAGCCGTTAAATCCATTTGATTGCAGTATACCACTTCAAAAACAGGATTGCAATTCCCCGTCCCTTTCTGTAAAATGGAAGAGTGAAAAGAAACCCGCAGAAAGGACACACGCCATGAAAAAGAACCCTTATGTGCGCACCGGCTTAACAGTTTTCTGCACCGTTGCCGCCATCATGATCTTTTACGACACCTTCTTTGCAAGCCGTGTGCTGCTGCGCTTCGGCCGCCAGCTTCTCGGCGCATTGACTCCAATCCTCTACGGTGTCTTTATCGCCTATCTGCTGGTCCCGGTTGTCAACAATTTCGAATCTGCCCTGTTTCCTCCGCAGTACCGTACCCCAAAAGCCGGGCGCTATGTTTCCCGCCTCAGCCGCGGCGGCGCGGTGACCCTCACGTGGGTACTCATTGCCTTCGCGGTATATCTGCTGGGTTCCTTCCTCCTGCCGGAGCTTTACCGCAGCGTAAAACAGCTGGTAGATAACGTTGAGACCTATTACAACACGGTTTACGGCTGGGTCAACCACCTGCTGGAAAATAACCCTACCCTCGGCGGCTATGTCACCGAAACCATGAACAGCTACTTCAACTCCTTTGTGGATTGGCTCACCAAAGAGGTCCTGCCCCAGACCCAGAAAGTAGTGGTGGCCGTCACCGGCGGCGTGTGGTCCGTTGTGAGCTTTTTCACGGATCTCCTGGTGGGCGTTATCGTTTCCATCTACATTCTTTTCACCAAAGAACGCATCTCCGCCCACGCCCGCAAGGTGGTCTACAGTCTTTTCTCTGCAGACCATGTCCCCTGGGTGTTCCGCACCGTCCATAAAATCGACAATATTTTCTCCGGCTTTGTCCGCGGCAAGCTGCTGGATTCTCTCATCATCGGCATTCTGTGCTTTATCTGCTGCTCCATTCTGAAATTCCCCTACACGCCGCTGATCTCTGTCATCGTGGGTATCACCAACGTCATCCCCTACTTTGGTCCCTTCCTGGGCGCTATCCCCAGCGTCTTTCTGATCCTGTTGGTCTCCCCCGTTCAGGCGGTGTATTTCTCCATCTTTATTCTGGTGCTGCAGCAACTGGACGGCAACGTTATCGGCCCGAAGATCCTCGGCGGTTCCACCGGTCTTTCCTCTTTGTGGGTCATTATCGCCGTGCTCACCGGCGGCAGCTTCTTCGGTGTGCTGGGCATGTTCTTTGCCGTGCCGGTCTTCGCCATGGGCTACAGTGCCGCCACCTTCCTGGTGGAATGGCGGCTGAAGAAAAAGGCAATGCCGCTGGACTCCATGGAATATCTGCAGGACGATGTGCAGCGCATCTCGCAGCTTTCGGAAAAAGGGAAAGAATAATACAAAAGTCTTGCAATCACCGTCTTTATCCTGTACAATACCTTGCGGAATCTTAATATTCCGCAAGGTATCTTTTTATAACTGAATCAAAAAGAGCCGCATCATTCTACCGGGCTATGCCCCACATTGACCCTTATGGGCAGTGATGAAAGGAAGCTACTATGAAGAAACGACTCACCGCACTTGTGCTGGCCACGCTGCTGTGCACCTCGCTCGCTGCCTGCGGCAGCAAAGCTGAGACCCCCGCCCAGTCCGCTCCCCCCGCACCCACCGAAAGTGCCAACAAGGCCGCCAACGCCGTTACCGTTGGCATCGCGCAAGACCTTGACAACAGTCTTGACCCCCACAAGGCCGTGGCGGCAGGAACCAAGGAAGTCATGTTCAACGTATTTGAAGGTCTGGTCAAACCCACCTCCAGCGGAGATCTGATCCCTGCCGTCGCCGAAAAGTACACCGTTTCCGAGGACTATCTTACTTACACCTTCACGCTGCGTGAGGGCGTGCAGTTCCACAATGGAGACGCGGTGACCGCAGAGGATGTTGTATATTCCCTCAAGCGTGTTGCCGCCCCCACCGAAGCAGGCGTTGTTCAGGTGGAGGCGCTTTCCATTATGGCCGACGTTGTTGCCGTGGATGAAAAGACCGTTGCCCTGACTCTTACCGAGCCCAGCAACGAATTCATCTCCTACCTTACCGTGGCCATTCTCCCTGCCGACTATACCGGTCAGGACACTGCCCCCATCGGCACCGGTCCCTTCAAGTTCGTCTCCCGCTCCGCCCAGGAGTCCATCGTCATGGAGAAGTTTGAGGGCTACTGGGGCGAGGGCGCACATCTCGATCAGGTGACCTTCCGCATCATTGAGAATGCCGAGGGCCTGCTCATGGGCCTGCAGTCCGGTGCCATTGACCTCTGCTCTCACCTCACCTCCACCCAGGTCTCGCAGCTGAGCGAGAGCGAGTTCAATATTGAGCAGGGCTACATGAATCTGGTGCAGGCCATGTACCTCAACAACGCCGTCAAGCCCTTTGACGATGTTCGTGTCCGTCAGGCCCTGTGCCATGCCATCGACCGCCAGATGATCCTCGACCTGGCCTTTGACGGCTATGGCGCCCTCATCGGCTCCAGCATGTATCCTGCCTTTGGTAAGTACTTTGACGAGGAGCTTACCTCCTACTATACCTACGACACTGCAAAGGCCAAAGATCTGCTTACGCAGGCCGGTTACCCCAACGGCTTTGATATGACCATCACCGTTCCCAGCAACTACCAGCCCCACATGGATACCGCACAGGTCATCGTGGAGCAGCTCAAAGCCGTGGGTGTCAACGCCACCATCCAGCCCATCGAGTGGGAAAGCTGGGTGAGCGACGTGTATGCAGGCCGCGAGTTCCAGGCCACCGTGGTGGGCGTGGACGCCTCCACTATGACGGCCCGTGCCCTTCTTGAGCGCTTCACCTCCACCTACTCCAAGAACTTTATCAACTATAACAGCGCCAATTACGATGAACTCTTCGCCAAGGCTCAGGCCTGCTACGACGATGCAGAGCAGACTGCCCTTTATAAGGCCATGGAGCGTGACCTCACCGAAAACGCCGCCAACGTCTACATTCAGGATCTGGCGGATCTGGTGGCCGTGCGCAAGGGCCTGACCGGCCTTGCGTTCTACCCCATCTACGTGCTGGATCTTTCCACCGTGCGCTATGAGGCCTGATCCCGACACATGAACATGATGGCTGTTTTCAGCCATGCTCCCGGAAAGGAGATGATACCATGAAATACGCAGCAAGACGCATTGCATCCTTCCTGCTCACCATGGTCATCGTCTCCTTTTTGGCGTTCATGGCCTTTGACGTGATCTCCGGCGATCCCGCCACCGCGCTGCTTGGCACCGAAGCAACGCCGGAGGCCATTGCCGCCCTCCGGACCGAAATGGGTCTGGACCGTCCCCTCGGCGTGCGCTACGGCGAGTGGCTGCTGGGCTTTTTCACCGGGGACCTGGGCACCTCTTATGTCTATCACCAGAGCGTCAGCGAGATCATTGCCCCCAAGATCAGCGTAACGCTGCTTTTGAGCTTTGTGAGCTTCCTGCTGATTTTACTCATCTCCATCCCCCTGGGCCTTTCCGCCGCCAAGCGCAGCGGCGGTGCGCTGGAGGCCGCCGGCACCGCCTTTAACCAGTTCTGCATGGCGGTCCCTCCCTTCTTTACCGGCATGCTGCTGTCTTACCTCTTCGGCGTGATCCTCAAATGGTTTATGCCCGGTGTCTTTCCCGACCTTTCCACCGATTTTCCCGGCGCCATGCGCCATATCTTCTTCGCCGCCATCGCCATCGCCGTTCCCCGCATCGCCATGACGGTGCGCATGCTCAAAAGCACCATTCAGTCAGAGATGCGCAAAAGCTATGTGCGCACCGCCATCTCCCGTGGCAATGACCGCAGCGCCGTGCTCCGCGTCCATGTGCTGAAAAACTCTCTGGTCCCCGTCATCACTTTCCTCGCCCAGACCATGGCGGAGATCGTGGCCGGCGGCATCGTGGTGGAGCAGGTTTTTGCCATCCCCGGTCTGGGGCGGATGCTGGTCAGCTCCATCTCCAACCGGGACTACCCCATGGTGCAGGCCATCGTGGTGATCCTGGCGCTGTGGGTGGTGCTCTCCGGTACCGTGGCAGACCTTGTAAATCAGCGGATCGACCCGCGTCTGCGGCTTGGAGGTGACCGATGAAACAGAAGATGAACGGTTTCTTTGCCGCGGGTCTCACCATCACAGCCCTGCTTTTGCTGCTCACCGTCGTGGGCGCTTTCTGGACCCCCTATGACCCCAACGCCATGTCCGGCAGCGAGAAATTTCTCGCCCCCTGCCTTGCCCACCCCTTCGGCACAGATAATTTCGGCCGGGATATTCTCTCCCGCGTGATGAAGGGCGCCGGTACCACCTTCACTGTCGCCGCTCTCACCGTCCTCATGGGCTCGGTGCTTGGCACCCTCATTGGCGCTCTCACCGGGTATTTTGGCGGCATCGTGGATGACCTTCTCATGCGCCTTGGCGATGTGCTCACCGCCTTCCCAAGTGTGCTGCTGGCGCTGGTCATCATCTCTCTCCTTGGCCCCGGCAGCAAATACAATGTGGTTCTGGCGCTGGGTCTTGTGTTCATCCCCAGCTTCGCCCGGGTCACCCGCACGGCCTTCGCCTCGGCCCGGGATGTGAACTACATCAAAAGCGCCCGTTTGATGGGCGCTTCCAGCGCCCGGATCCTGCTCATTCATATCCTGCCCAACACATTGAATGTGCTGCTGCCCGCCATCACCATCGGCTTCAACAACGCCGTTCTGGCAGAAGCCTCCATGAGCTATCTGGGCATTGGCGTTACCCCTCCCGACGCCTCTTTAGGCTACATGCTCTCTGAGGCTCAGGGCATGTTCGCAAGAGCGCCCTGGTACGCCCTTTGTACCGGTGCCGTCATCGTGTTGTTCGTCTTTGGCGTGGGCCTCATCGGAGAAGGCCTGCAGCGCCGCAGCGGGGAGGTGGACTGATGCTTGAGATCCGTGACCTGCATATCAAATTCCATAACCGGGAGCGCGAAGCCGTTTCCGGCGTGTCCCTCACCATTCACGACGGCGAGATCCTCGGCCTTGTGGGTGAGAGCGGCAGCGGCAAATCCGTCACCGCCATGAGCGTGGCAGGCCTTCTGCCCCGCAAGCAGTGTTCGTATTCCGGTGCTATTTACCTTGACGGCGCAGAGCTGCTCCACATCGACCGCAAGGAGCTGCGCAAAAAACAGGGCAAGGCCATCGGCGTTGTCTTTCAGGAGCCCATGAATGCTATGGACCCTCTGATGACCATCGGCAAACAGGTGGAGGAGGTGCTGCGCATTCACACCACCTGCTCCCGGGAAGAGCGCAAACGCCTTGCTTTGGAAGCCCTTGCCGCCGTGGATCTCCCCGATCCCGAGGACATCTACGGAAAATACCCCCACGAGCTTTCCGGCGGTATGCTCCAGCGCGCCATGATCGCCGCCGCCATCGTCATCCGCCCCAAGCTCCTTTTGCTGGACGAGCCTACCACCGCGCTGGACGTCACCATTCAAGCCCAGATCCTGGAGCTTTTGAAGCGGCTGAACAAAGAAAGCGGCATCTCCATGCTTTTCATTTCCCACAACCTCAACGTTGTGCGCAAGCTCTGCAGCCGCGTTGCCGTGATGCAGCGGGGCGTTCTCGTGGAGGAGGGAGACGTGGAAACCGTGTTCCACCATCCTCAGCACCCCTACACACAGCATCTCATCGCCGCCATCCCTCGCAGGGAGAGAAAGGAGAACCGCCATGGAACGAAATGACCTTGTGCTCTCCGTGTCCCACGTCACCAGCGGCTACCGTGACGGCGGCATCTTTTCCAAGGGCCCTTATCAGGAGGTCCTCCACGATGTGAGCTTTGATGTCCACCACAAGGAGATCCTGGGTCTTGTGGGCGAGTCCGGCACCGGCAAGACCACCCTCGCCCGCACCATTCTCGGCATCGTCAAGCCCGATCAGGGCAGCGTGACCCATTATACCAAGCGCCCCCAGATGATCTTTCAGGACCCCTACAGCTCCCTCAACCCTGCCTACAACATCGCCTGGAGTCTGGAGGAGCCCCTGCGCATCTACGGAAAATACGACGCCGCCGAGCGCAAGCGGCGGGTGCGGGAAATGCTTCAGCGTGTGGAGCTTCCCGAGGAGTGCCTCACGGCAATGCCCCATGAGCTCTCCGGCGGTCAGCGTCAGCGGGTATCCATCGCCATGGCTCTGATCCAGCGGCCAAAGTTCCTCATTGCCGATGAGCCCGTTTCCGCTCTGGACGTCACCATTCAGGCCCAGATCCTGAAGCTGCTGAAAAACCTGCGGGATGAGCTGGACCTCAGCTTTCTCTTCATCTCCCACGACCTGAACGTGGTTTATCAGCTCTGCGACCGGGTGCTGGTGATGAAACAGGGTCGTGTCGTGGAGCAGGGCACCGTGGAGGAGATCTTCAACAGCCCTCAGCAGGAATACACCAAGCAGCTTCTCCGCGCCGCCGAGTGACCTATGAAACGCTTTCTTCTCCGCCACAAAAAGCTGCACCTCTGGCTTGCAGCCGACCTTCTTGCTCTGGCGCTTTTCTATCTGCTGCGCCCCAATACGGTGCTGATGAACTTCCTTGCCGATTCGCTCACCGCTCCCCTCCGCCGCGCCATCGCCTCCGCGACCTACCTTACGGACATTTCCATCATGGAGGTGCTTTGTATTCTTCTGGTGGTTCTGGCGGCAGCTTATCTCCTCTGGTCCGCTGCCGCCGTATACCGGGCAGCAGGCCGCCGGTGGGACCGGCTTTACAGCTCCCTTCTGGGGGCAGCATCCTTCGGTCTGTCCATCTGGGCTGCCTTCTGCCTGCTCTGGGGTATCAACTGCTGGAGCGACGGCTTCCAGACCCGTTCCGGCATCTATGCCCGGAGCGTCGCAGAGGAAGAGCTGTACAGCACCACCCTTTACATCGCCCATCAGCTTGCCGGCAGTGCCGGCAATGTCTCCCGGGATGAAAACGGCTCCTTTGCCGTGTCCCGGCAGGAGATCCTTTCCCAGAGCGTCCACGCCTATGACGCGCTGGAAAAGCAGTTTCCCTTTCTTGCTTACGATGATGTAGGGGTGAAGGGCGTTCATTTCTCCCGGGTGATGAGCCATCTGGATTTTACCGGAATCTTCTGTCCCTTCACGGCGGAAGCCAATGTGAATATGGACTCTCCCGCCAGCCGCCTGCCCTGCACTGCCGCCCATGAGCTGGCCCACCAACGGGGTTTCTTCTCCGAGCAGGAGTGCAACTTCCTTGGCATCCTCGCCTCCACCACCAGCGGCATCCCTGCCTATGAATACTCCGGCTGGCTCACCGCCTTCGTTTATGCCGGAAACGCCCTGTACTCTGTGGATCGGGAGAGCTACTGGGCCATCCGCGCCCTCCTTCCCGCCGAAGTGGAGCGGGATCTTGCCGACAGCGCTGCCTACTGGGATCAATTCGCCCAAAAGCTGCCTCAGCAGGTCTCCAACACCGTTTATGACGGCGTTTTGAAGGCCTGGGGAGACGACCGCGGCATCCGCTCCTACGGCACCGTGGTGGATCTTCTGGTTGTCTGGTATACCGATATTCTCCAAAACGCATCTGAATAAACAAAAGGCCTCCTCAGCCCATTTCAGGGCCGAGGAGGTCTTTGTCATCTTGTGGGAATGTTCACATCCTGGGCTGTTCTGGGCTCCACATAGGGGTTCAGGTGTTCATTCACCAGCGCCAGCACCGTTTCCTGCTCCAGGTAGATATAGGGGCTCTTCCACTCACCGGGCAGGGTGGAGAAGGCAATATTCTCTGCCCCCATCTCCACGGCAGCCTTACCGAGCCACGCAAGGTTTCCAAGGCTCAGGTCCGTTTCCACATGGCTTTGGAAGATCCGCACGAAATCGTCCAGCTTGTCCAGATTCTCCACCTGCAGCGTCTGCCGGGCCACCGTCAGCAGGAAATCCTGCTGGGTATCCATGCGGCCGATATCCTCGTTGCCGTAGCCGGTGCCATCGTTATTGTGGCGGAAACGCACCACCTTCATGGCATCCTCGCCGTTCAAGTGCTGCATGCCCTGCTTGAGGTGGATGGACAGATCCTGATAGGGATCGTCATAGTCCATATCGATGGGCACAAAGAAATCCACACCCTCTATAGCGTCCACCAGAGCCACAAAGCCTCCCAGATCCACCTTCACGGTGTAATCCACAGGAATGCCCAACTGGGTGGACACCACTTCCGCAAGCCCCTCCATGCCGCCCATGGCGTAGGCCGCGTTGATCTTATGGCTCTTTCCCCGGATCACAGCCTTGGTATCCCGTGGGATGCTGACACCGTAGATCTTCCCTCCGGCGGCATCCACCGCCACGAGAATATTGGTGTCGCTGCCGCCGTTGGAATTATCCACGCCGGATACCAGAATGGTGTAAAAATTCTCCTTGCGGGCATAGTGGGAATCCACCTCACCCTGCACTGCGCCGGTCTGCGCCGTATCGGCAGATGCAGCGGGGAGGGCAGGCTCCTTCTGCTCCGGAGCGCGGAAAATGGCATGGCCTATGCCGTAGACCGCGGCAATGAGCACCGCCACCACCAACAGCATGGGCAACAGGCGACTCTTCCTCTTTCTTCTTCTGCGGCGGGGCTGCCGGGGCGCGCCGCTGCGCACAGTCACTTCGCCGGGCAGGATCACCTGCTCCTCGCTTCGCCGGACGGTGTTTCCGCGCTCTCCGGCGCTTCTTCCGGCAGCGGTTCGCTTTCCGCCGCTGCGGGAAGTCACCCGTCGGCTGCCGCCGTGAGCGCCGCCGGTATATCTGCCCGCGCCCTCGCGCCGGGATCGGGATTCTGACATGGACTAACTCTCCTTCAACGCCCTTTACGAGCGGATAACTTAACATAACACGAATCCTATTATAGAAGTCTCCCTGCCAAAAGGCAAGAAAAAAATAGCGGTCACACCGCTATTTTTCCCCTCTTTCCGCCTTCCTCATGCGCCCCGGTATTTTCGCCGGGTAGCGATGCCTCCCCGGATGTGCCGCTGGGCCTTGTTGACCTCCAGCACCTTTTTCACCTGCAGATACAGGCTGCGGTTGAACTGGGGCAGGCGCTCTGAAATATCCTTATGTAC